>LADQ01000148.1 GCA_000961635.1 Hoeflea sp. BRH_c9
CGCGCGGCGAGCCGTTCGACCGCGAGACGCGTCGCCGCCATGCCGAACGGCGCCACCTCGATCGGCAGCGGAAAGCGGCCAAGCGTCTCGACCAGCTTGCTCTCGTCGGCGATCACGATCATCCGCGACGAGGCCGAAGCGACAATCTTCTCACGCAGCAGCGCGCCGCCGCCGCCCTTGATCAGGCCAAGCGAATGATCGACTTCGTCGGCGCCGTCAATGGTCAGGTCAAGCTCCGGTAGGTCGTCGAGCGAAAACAGCGGCACGCCGAGTTCGACGCACAGCCGCGCCGTGCGTTCGGATGTCGGCACACCCTGAACATTGAATCCGTCGGCGACCTTTTCGGCCAGCAAGCGAACGAATTCATCCGCGGTCGAGCCGGTTCCGATACCCAGCCGCATGCCATCCTCGACATGTTCGAGAGCGGCTTGCGCGGCGGCGATCTTGAGTTGGCGGGCGTCCATGCCTGTCTGCCATCCTTGTTGATAGTGGTTTGCCTGTTAGCATGGAAGGCAGACAAGGCAAAGCCCGAGATGCCGCAGGACGCCGATCATATTCGCCGCAATCGCCTTGATCCGCTCCGCCGCGCCCCCGGCGGCGTCGGGTTTGGTCATGACGGCTTCCCTGCCGGCGCGGAACCGGCTAGATCGGGGCCGACTTCAACTGCGCCGCGCCCGCGCCGCCGATTCCCCTACCGGAGCCCGCATGACATCTCCCCTGGTAATTTTCGACCTCGACGGCACGCTGATCGACACCGCGCCCGATCTGATGGCGGGCCTCAACCATGTGATGGACCTCAATGGTCTTGAACATGTGACTTACGCCGACATGACCTGGCTGGTCGGCCAGGGTGCCAAAGTGATGATCGAGCGGGCCTGGGCGCTGCACGACCATCCCTCCTCGCCCGAACAGCTGGAAGCAGCCTTCGACGCCTTCCTGGTCCGCTATGCCGCCGACATGCCGGGCAAATCGCTGCCCTATCCGGGTCTGATCGACGCGCTCGACCGGCTCGAGGCGGCCGGTATGAAGCTCGCGGTCTGCACCAACAAGACCGAGGCGCTGGCGCGCCGGCTGCTCGACAGCCTGGAGCTGACACCGCGGTTCGCCGCGATCACCGGCGGCGACACTTTCGCGGTGAAAAAGCCGCATGGCGGCCATATTACCGGCACCATCGAGATGGCCGGAGGAAGCCCTGCCAACGCCGTGATGATCGGCGACAGCGTCAACGACATCCTGGCGGCGCAGAATGCCGGCGTTCCCACCATCGCCGTTCCCTTCGGCTATTCCGACAAGCCGGTGGAAAGCTTCAACCCCGACATCGTCATCGCCCATTTCGACGAGTTGGACGCCGAATTGGTGGAAAACCTGATCGCCAACGGCGCGACGGCGCGCTGAAACGCGAACACATAGGCGCTGAAGCGCGGGGACGGGCGCGCTGAAACCGGCGCGAGCGGAAAGATCGCCAATCTGCCGCTTGACGCCTGCCCGGCGCACCGCTTATACCGCCGCTCAGCCGTCCGGTTCGCTTTGCGGGCCGGCAACGGGCGCGTAGCTCAGCGGGAGAGCACTGCATTCACACTGCAGGGGTCACAGGTTCAATCCCTGTCGCGCCCACCATTTTTTCTTGTGTAATCCATCCGCCAGCGGCCGACAGGGCCTATCGCATCGCGTTCCACTCGGCGGCATCGTCGTTCCGACGAGCAGTCCGAATGCTCGATGATTCCGGCCGGTGGATCACCACGCGATTGCGGCCTGATTGCTTGGCAAGATAGAGTGCGGCGTCGGCATTGCGCTGCAACTGCTCCGATGACACCGCTTCGTCAGCCGGACCCTGAACCGCAACTCCGATGCTCAGGGTGACGTATCGCGACACAAGGGAGGTCGGATTGAGCAAACCGGCAGCTTCGACGCCTTCGCGAATGCGTTCAGCCACGAAAAGCGCCTCCTGTTCGCCCATCCCTGGCAGCAGCACGAGAAATTCCTCGCCACCGTAGCGCGCCACATGGTCGCGATTGCGCCGCACATGTTCCTGGATGATCCCGGCGACCTTGATCAGGCAGCGATCACCCTCGGCATGGCCCAGATGATCGTTCAGCTTCTTGAACTCGTCGATGTCGCACATCAGCATGGCGACACGGTCGGGGCATTTTCGGCCGTCGCCCCAGAGGTGGTTGATGGTTTCCGTCATCCAGCGCCGGTTGGCGATCCCGGTGAGCGGATCGGTTCGCGCCAAAAATTCCAGCCGATCGTTGACTTCGGCCAGTTCGGCAACCCTGTGCCGGTCCCGCAGTTCGAACAGGAACGTCTTCTGCGCCAGAATCGTCATGTTGCGCCGCGCAGCCACAGTGGCGAAGATGCCGGTGGCGAAAAACAGCGCCGCAGCCACGGCGCTGCCTATGTCCAGCGCCGGGTTCGCCAGTTGCAGAACGAGATAGAGACCGAATGCCATAGCGGCAATCATCGCCGTCCAGAGCAGCGGAACCCCGAAAATGATGATGGCAGTAATGGCCACGAACAGCATGATGTTCAAGCTCCGTTCGTAGTACTCCCCGCCTGCATTCACGCCGACGAGTGCGACCGACACCAAAATCACGAACATGCCTCCTATCAGCAGGCTCCCTTGCAGCCACGGCGCGCGTGGCCTTCCCCAGACAAGGGCGACGGCAAGGGCAACCGGGGGGATGACCATGCTTGGCAAGACCATTGTTATCGAAATCTCCGGTGGAAGCAGCAGCATGTTGAGCCCAAGCGTCATCACGCCCAGGATCGCCACCCAGATCATCCACGCACGAATGATCTTGGCCGTTTGCGGCCAGATGCGCGCCCGAAACAGCCGGTTGATCTCGCCGTTCAGGCGGATGTCGCGCGTGCGCCGCGACAGCTGGCGCTCAACTTCCGCCGTGATGGCAGGATCATCATGCGCGTCGAAATAGGCTCGATCCGCCGCAATCGACGGACTTTCAGCCATTTTCTTTCGATTATCCATCCACGCCATCCAATTCCCGCTACCAAGTCAGCTTGGCAGGTTGTCTTGAAGATTTCACTGCGGGCATGAATCAACTTGCAAGTTATATCTTTACCATTCGTTAAGCAGACACGACCCCTGCCCGCTTCAGCGTTTCAACGGGTTTGTCGAAGCCGGCTTGTGGGACGAAAAATTCCCGCCGGGCCGCGGCCGCGACCCCGGTCTTGATCAAGCGCAATGACAGCGGCGGCCGTTGCCGACTAATTAGACACGGAAGGCCACGCATCGCCGGTGTTTGCCAGCGGGTTGCGGGTTATATATGTCAGGTGCGGCGTGGCGGCCGTTGCGGTTCTCGCACATGCGGGCCGCATCCAGCGGGTCTGGCGGAACCATGACCGCCGCACGTGACTTTACGATATCATGCGAAATACCGGAGCCGATTGAATGAACAATCCCTATGAAACCCTCGGGGTGAAGCAGAAGGCGACGGATCATGAGATCCGGGAAGCCTTCAAAAAGCTTGCCAAGAAGCACCATCCCGACCTGCATCCCGACGACAAGCAGGCGGAAGCGAAATTCAAGGAAATTTCCGGGGCTTACGACCTGTTGAAAGACAAGGACAAACGGCGCAGGTTCGATGCCGGCGAGATCGATGCGACGGGCGCGGAAAAACAGCAGCAGTTTTACCGCGACTATGCAGGTCCGGGCTCACCCGGCAGCCATGCCAGGCAGGACGGATTTGCCGGCAATGACGATCTCGAGGATTTTTTCGCCCGGGCATTCGGCGGCGGGCGCGGCGGAGGGCATGCAGGCATGAAGGCGCGCGGCCAGGATGTGAGCTACACGCTGCGGGTCTCCTTCATGGATGCGGCCAAGGGCGCGGTCAACACGCTGCAACTGCCCGACGGCAAGACGCTGAAGGTGACCATCCCCGAAGGCGCCGAGGACCGGCAGAGCCTGCGGCTGAAGGGCCAGGGCGGACCCGGCTTTGGCGGCGGCCCGGCCGGAGACGCCTTCATCGAACTGCATGTCGAGCCCCACGCGCATTTTGTCCGCAAGGATGACAATATCCATTTGGAAGTTCCCGTCACGCTGAAGGAAGCGGTGCTGGGCGCCAAGATCGAGGTGCCGACGCTCACCGGGCCGGTCAGCCTGACGGTGCCGAAAGGCTCCAACACCGGCGCCAAGCTACGGCTGAAGGATCGCGGCATCCGCAACCGCAAGACCGGCGTCAAAGGCCATCTCTACGTCACGCTGAAGGTGGTGCTGCCGCAAGAAGAGGAACCGGAGCTCTCGGCCTTTCTCGAAGGCTGGACCCCTCGCCATGCACAAAATCCTCGCAAGGAGATACTGTCATGAAAAACCTGGAAGAGATCATCTCGCTGGTGCCTGACCTCAATCGCGAGGATCTGGAGCGATGGATCGAGGAGGCGCTGATCGAGGCGCGGCAGGAGGCAGGCGGCGCCACGCTCAATGACATGCAAATCGCCCGCGTGCGGCTGATCTGCAGCCTGCGCTATGACATGGATGTCGAGGAAGAGACGCTGCCAGTTGTGCTCGATCTGCTCGACCAACTGCACGACGCCCGCGCCCGGCTGTTCAGCCTGTGCCAGGCGGTGCTGTCGCAGCATGAGGATGTCAAGGCGGCGGTGCTCGAGGCGCTGTCGGACGACAAGCCTGCTCGCGGGAACTGATCCGCCTTTGACGTTAGCCGCGTGGCGCTGAAGCTTCAGCTCACGCGCAGATCTCGAACAGGCCGGCGGCCCCCATGCCGCCACCGACGCACATGCTGACGACGGCGAGTTTGGCGCCGCGCCTGCGACCCTCGATCAGCACATGGCCGGCCATGCGGGCGCCGCTCATGCCGTAAGGGTGGCCGATGGAGATCGCCCCGCCATTGACGTTGAGCTTTTCCGGATCGATGCCGAGCTTGTCGCGGCAATAGAGAAGCTGCGAAGCAAAGGCCTCGTTGATCTCCCACAGGTCGATGTCGTCGAGCTTGAGCCCGTGACGCGCCAGCAGTCGCGGGATGGCGAAGACCGGGCCGATGCCCATTTCCTCGGGCGCGCAGCCGGCCACCGCCATGCCGCGGAAAATGCCGAGCGGCGACAGATTGCGCCGTGCGGCCTCCTCGCCGGACATGACGATCAGCGCCGAGGCGCCGTCCGACAATTGGCTGGCATTACCGGCAGTGACCACCTTGCCCTCGCCCATCACCGGCTTGAGCGACTGCAGTCCCTCAAGCGTTGTGTCGGGGCGGTTGCATTCGTCTTTCGAAAGCGTGACCGCCTGCTCCGAGACGTCGCCGCTTGCCTTGTCGGTGACGGATTTAATGGCGTCCATGGCGACGATCTCGGCGTCGTAGCGGCCCGCTTCTTGTGCTGCGGCCGTGCGGCTCTGGCTTTCGAAAGCATAGATGTCCTGCGCCTCGCGGCTGACGCCATAGCGCGCGGCCACCAGTTCGGCGGTGTCGAGCATGCTCATGTAATAGCTGTCGGGCACGGAGGCGATCCGGTAGCGATGCTTGTTCCAGTGCTCGTTCTGCACCAGCGAAATCGAATCCATGCCGCCGGCCATGGCGATGTCGACGCCGTCATGCATGACCTGATAGGCGGCGTTGGCAATCGCCGACAGGCCTGAGGCGCATTGGCGGTCGATAGTGGCGCCGGCCACCGTATTGGGCAGCCCGGCGGCGATTACGGCGTGGCGGGCGGCGTTGACGCCGGAGGTGCCCTGGGTCAGCGCCGAGCCCATGGTGAAATCCTCGATCTCGCCGCCCTCAAGCCCCGCGCGGCTGACCGCGGCGCGGATCGCATGCGCCATCAGCACCGGGGCCTGGGTGACATTGAAGGCGCCGCGATAGGCCTTGCCGATCGGTGTGCGGGCGGTGGAGACAATAACGGCGTCACGCATGGGACGTTCCCTTTCAGATTTTTTCAAGACCGCACCAGCTGGCGATGAACAGGGCCGTGGCTTGTGTCACCCGCCGGACGGACTCAAGTTCGACCCGTTCATTGAAGCCGTGAATGGCTTCGGCGCGGGGACCATAGACCAAGGCGGGCGTATCGGCATAGAGGCCAAAGAAGCGGGAATCGGTGGTGGCGGTGATGGCGATCTTGTCGAGCGATGCGCCGGTGACGGTGTGATGGGCGCGCTCCAGAGCGGAGATGGCCTGCGCGGCGCCTTCGGAGCGGTCCTGCGACAGTGCGTAGCCTTCGGCGTGGAAGCCGTGATAGACGATTTCGGGAGCATTCTGGCTCAGGAACGGATGCGACCTGGCCGCGTCCTCAAGCACCGCCTCGATCTCGCGTTTGGCCTCTTCGATGTCCTGACCGGGAAACAGGCCCATGCGCACGTCAAAGACGCACCAGGCCGGTACCGAACTGGTCCAGTCGCCGCCCTCGATCTTGCCGATGTTGAGATTGAGCGCGTGAGTGTGTCCGGCGTAATCCGCGTGACGGCGGCCGGGCTCGTTCCAGCGGTGCTCCATCTCGTGCAGCGCCGCAATCAGCGGGATCGCCGCCTCGATGGCGTTCGAGCCGCTGCCGGCATAGGCGACGTGCACGGGAATGCCCTTGAGATGGACCTGGAACCAGATCACCCCCACTTGCGCGGTGACCAGCTGTTCGGAAAACGGTTCGGGGATCAGCGCAGCATCGGCGCGGTAGCCGCGCTGCAGGCAGGCGAGCGCGCCATTGCCGGTGCATTCTTCTTCCACCACGGACTGGATGAACACATCGCCCGCCGGCGCAAAGCCTATGTGGCTGAGCGCATCGAGCGCGAACAGGTTGGAGGCGAGCCCCGCCTTCATGTCGCCGGCGCCGCGACCGTACATCCAGCCATCGTCAATCCGCGGCGCGTAGGGCGGCGTCTCCCACATGTCGAGCGGGCCTTCCGGCACCACGTCGATATGGCCGTTGAGGATCAGGCTCCGGCCCGCACCCGAGCTGCGGTGGCTGCCCACCACATTGACCGCGTCGTCGTAGGCGCCGATCACCGGCGAGAACCCCGGCAGATGGGCGATGTCGGCGACATCGATCTGCCAGCGGTCGACGGCATAGCCGCGCGCGCTGAATTCCTTGGCCATGAGATCCTGCGCCGACTGCTCCTTGCCGCGGGTGGACGGATGAGACGTGAGCTCAGCCAGAAACTCGATCTCGCGGTCGAACACCGCATCGACGGCATGGAGAATCCGTGTTTCGTCTTCCGGGGTGATCATCGGTCTTGCTCCTAAAAGGTCGGGATCAGGCCATTGGGCACGATGAGGGCCGCTCCGGTGGCGTCGCGCACTTCACTGAGGCTCACGCCCTCGGCCAGTTCGACGAGATGCAGGCCGTCCGGCAGGACATCGCAGACCGCCATGTCGGTGTAGATGCGGTTGACGCATCCCACAGCCGTCAATGGCAGGGTGCAGCGTTCCAGAATCTTCGGATTGCCGTGCTTGTCGGTGTGGGTGGTCAGCACGCCGACGCGGCGGGCCTTTTGCGCAAGCTCGATGGCGCCGCCGACGCCGGCCGCGAATTTTCCGGGGATGATCCAGTTGGCGAGATCGCCATTGGCGGCGACTTCAAACGCGCCGAGCAAGGTGAGATCGAGCCGCCCTCCCCGCACCAGCGCGAAAGACACGGCGCTGTCAAAGAAAGAGCCGCCCGCAGCGCAGGTGATGTAGCCGCCGCCGGCATCAATCAGATTGCGGTTGGCCTGGCCCGGCGCCGCCAGCCCGCCGACGCCGGCGATGCCGTTTTCGGAATGCAGGCACACGGGGCAATCGGCGGCGACATGGTTCATCACCTGGGTCGGCAGGCCGATGCCGAGATTGACGGTCATGCCGGGTGTGATGTCGCGCGCCGCGCGGGCGAGCATTCGGCTTTTAGCGCTTGACGACACCATACACCTCCATCAGCTGTTCAGGCAGGGCGACCAGGTGATCGACAAAAGGCGCGGGCGTGTGCACGGCGTCGGGATCGATGCCGCCGATTGGCAGGATGATTTCGGCTTCGGCGATGGTGCATTCCGCCGCCATCGCCATCAGCGGATTGAAATTGCGCGCGGTCGCCGCGTAGACGAGATTGCCGAAAGTGTCGGCGCGGGCCGCGTGGATCAGCGCGAAATCGGCCTCCAGCGCCGGTTCGATCAGACAGGTTTCGCCGTCCATCTCCACCCGCTGCTTGCCCTCGGCCAGCAGCGTGCCGATGCCGATATCGGTGACGAAGCCCTTCAGTCCCGCGCCCGCGGCGCGGATGCGCTCGGCCAGAATCCCCTGGGCGACGAACTCGACCTCGATCTCGCGCGCATTCATCATGCGGATGGCGTTGCCGTTGAGACCGACATGGCTGGTGATCAACCGCTTGACCATGCCGGCTTGAAGCAGCCAGTCGACGCCCATTCCGGCTTCATTGGCGTCGTTCTTGATGATGGTGAGATTTCTTGGGCCGTGCCGGACCAGCTCCTCGATCAGAGTGAACGGCGTTCCGGGCACGCCGAAGCCGCCGATCATGATCCGCGCGCCGTCGGGAATTTTCGCGATGGCGTCCGTCAGCAACGTGGATTTGTCGAGAAGCGGCATTATCCGTTCACCGGCAGGTTCATTTCCCGAGCCATCACGTCGAGACACGCGATCAGCGTGGCGATGATTTCGCCGATCTGAGCCGGCGTGATGATCAGCGGCGGGCAGACCAGGAAATGATCGCCCTCCAGCCCGCCGCGGGTGCGGCGGGAATAGATGATCAACCCGCGCTCATAGGCGAGATCGACCAGCCGGTTGTAGGCGTTGAGCCCCTTGGGCAGCGGCGTCATGGTCTCGCGATCAGAGACCAGTTCGAAGGCGAGCAGCAATCCCTTGCCGCGAACGTCGCCGATGAAGGGATAGCGGTCCATCAGCCCGGTGAGTTCGGACTTCAAGAGATCGCCCATCACGCGGGCGTTGTCGACCAGATTGAGCCGGTCCATCTCTTCGAGCACGGCGCAGCCGGCGGCGCAGGCGAGCGGATTGCCGGCATAGGTGAAGCCATGCATGAAGCCGCCGGCGTCGAGCACCTTGTCGACAATCGCATTCTGCGCCACCATCGCGCCGAGCGGCGAATAGCCCGCGGCAAAGCCCTTCGACAGCGCCACGATGTCCGGGATCACGCCCCAATGTTCGGAGGCGACGAACTTGCCGGTGCGGCCCGCCCCGGTCATGACTTCATCGTAGATCAGCAGAATGCCGAACTCGTCGCAGATCTCGCGGATACGGCCGTAATAGCTGTCGGGCGCCACCAGCGCGCCGGTGGAGGCGCCGCCGACCGGCTCCATGATGAAGGCGAGCACCGTCTCGGGCCCCTGTGCGATGATCTCGTCGCGCAGCATGTCGGCATATTTCAGCCCGCGTTCCGCGTCCGAGAGATTGTCGCGGTCGAGATAGCACAGCGGCGCCGGGATTTTCGGCATTGCGCGGAACATCGGCTCGAACGGCTTGGTCAGCGGATCGTAGCCGGTCAATGCCACGGCGCCGAGCGTGCCGCCGTGATAGGAGGGAAACCGGGAGATCACCTTCCAGCGGCTCGCCTCGCCGATCGCCAGCTTGTATTGCCGCGCGAGCTTGATGGTGCTTTCCACCGCTTCCGAGCCGCCGGAGACGAAGAACACCCGGTCAAGCCCCTCGGGCATGCGCTCGGCGGTCATCCGCGCCAGCTTCTCCGCCGCCTCGTTCTGGAAATGCAGCCGGTAGCCGAAGGTGGCCTTGTCCATCTGCGCCTTCATGGCGGTAAGCACATTGGCGTTGGAATGGCCGATATTGGAGACCATGGCGCCGCTCGAGCCGTCGAGATAACGCTTTCCGGTGGTGTCATAGAGGTAGATGCCCTCGGACCGGTCGAGCATCGGCCGGGTCAGACGGGACTGGTAGAAGAGATTGGATTTCAGATCGGCGCCGCTGGTCTTCACGTTAATTCTGTCCTTTCAGGTGCTTTCGCAGGAAATTCTTGGTGCGGTCATTGGCAGGGTTCTTGAAGATGACCTCCGGCGGGCCTTCCTCGACGACGACGCCCTGGTCCATGAACAGCACCCGGTCGCAGACGTCCTGGGCAAAGCCCATCTCGTGGGTGACGATGATCATGGTCATGTGCTCCTCGGCGAGCTGTTTCATCACCAGATTGACCTCCTCGACCAGTTCCGGGTCGAGCGCCGAGGTGGCTTCGTCAAACAGCATCACCTTGGGCTTCATCGCCAGCGCCCGGGCAATGGCGACGCGCTGCTTCTGGCCGCCGGAGAGCTGCGACGGATAATAGTCAATCCGGTCCAACAGCCCGACCTTGTTCAGCTGCTCGACGGCGAGTTCATCGGCGTCCTCGTTCGAGATGCCCTTGAGCATCTTTGGCGCTAGCGTGATGTTTTCGCGCACATTGAGATGCGGGAACAGGTTGAAGTGCTGGAACACCATGCCGATGTTCTGGCGCACCGAATTGATATGCGCCTCATACTGGCGGGTGGGGAGCGCCTTGTTGACCTGGGTGTCCTCGAGCCAGACCTCGCCCGCCGTCAGCGGGTCCAGATCGTTGATGGCGCGCAAAAGCGTCGATTTGCCCGAGCCGCTGGGGCCGATGATGGCGACGATCTGGCCCTTCTGCACCTGCAGGCTGATGTCTTTCAGCACTTCCAGCGGCCCGTAGCTCTTGGCCGCGTGGCGGATGTCGATGATCGGTCTGTCGGTCATGAATGTCTCCCTTTGGGCGCTAGCGGGCGAGCTGGATGCGCCGCTCGATGCGGCGCAATCCGGCCTCGAGGCCAAGGTTGATGACGTAGTAGCAGGCGGCCGCCGTGACGTAGAATTCGAACGGCCGGAAGGTGCGCGAAATCGCCATCTGCGAGGTCAGCGTCAGCTCGGCCACGCCGATGACCGAGACCAGGGCTGAATCCTTCAAAAGCGCGATCATGTTGTTGCCGATCGGCGGGATCACCGCGCGAACGGCCTGCGGCACGATGATCTTGCGCAGCGTCTGCATGCGGCTCAGCCCCAGCGTGCGGGCGCCCTCATACTGGCCCTTGTCGACGGCGAGGATGCCGGACTGGATGATGTCGGAATTGTAGACGGCGAAATGCAGGCCGAGCCCGATGACGCCGGCGACAAAGGCCGGCAGGTCGACGCCGATCTGGATCAGGCCGAAATAGATCAGGAACAGCTGCAGCAGGAGCGGCGTTCCCATGAACAGCCAGGCAAACAGCCGGAACGGATAGCGGATCAGCGCCGGCGAATAGAGCGCGATGACGGCAAAGACGATGCCGCCGAAGAAGCTGAGCACGGCGGCCGAGACCGTGATCGCGATGGTCCACACCATGCCCAGCAGAAGCGCTCCGGCGAAGGCCGGAACCACGGAAAAATCAAGACCCATGACAGCCTCCGATGATCGGGAAAAACACCGTCATTTCAGCGCCGCGCGGCGGTCGAGCCAGGACACGCCATGTCCCGTGACATAGATGATCGTCATGTAAATGGCGCCGGCGAGGAAGAACATCTCGAACGGCTTGTAGGTGGAACCGATATAGCGCTGGGCGGTGTAGGTAAGTTCGACCACCGAGACCGCGGCGACCAGCGCGGTGCCCTTGATCAGCGCGTTGATGTTGACGCCCAAGGGCCGGATCATCAGCCGCATCGCCTGCGGCAGGGTGACCGCGCGGAAGGTTTCGAAGCGGCTGAGCCCCAGCGTGCGGGCCGCCTCGTTCTGTCCCCGGTCGACCGAGATGATGGCGCCGCGCATGGTTTCAGTCATGTAGGCGCCGATATTGAAGCCGAGCGCCAGCATGCCGGCTTCAAAAGCCTCGAGCTGGATGCCGATCTGCGGGCCGCCGAAATAGAGGATGAAGATCTGGATCAGCGCCGGCGTGCCGCGGATGACGCTGACATAGGTGGCGCCGACCAGACGTAGTACCGGCGAGCGCGACAGCCTTGCGGCCGCCCCCAGCGCGCCGCAAATCAGACCCAGCAGACAGGACAGCACCGAAAGCTGCAGGGTCACCCACGCCGCCTGCAGGAAATACGGGAAGACGCGCAGCATCAGGTCGGTGTCCACGGTTCCCCCCTTCCCTTTTAGTGATGGTCTTTGCGCGGCAGAAGCGGCAGAGCGCGGATTTCGCGCACCAGCTCGACCGTGGCGTTGATGGCGGCGTCGAGAAACAGCTTGCCGTTCTCGGCGGTGGCTACCGTCGGGTCGCCCATGGTGCCGTCCTCGGAGACCGAAGACCACCAGCGCATCAGCATCGCCTTGCCGCCGCCGCCGGCGAGATCCAGATTGAAGAACTTGCTGCCGGGATTGTGGGCGATCTGTTTGGTCGCCTTGCTTAGGTCAACGAGATCGGGATGCAGATGCATGTAGATCGCCGCCTCGAATTCGCCGGCGTGCGCTATGCCGCCGAGTTCCGACTTGCGGATGGCGTTGATCTCGTTGGAGATCAGGTTCCAGTAGGAACACGACACGCACAGCACTTCGGACTGAATGACGGTTTTCCGCGCGGCGAGATCGAGAACCGGATGATTGGAGCCGTGCGAATTCAAAAGCAGGATGCGGCGGAAGCCGTGATGGGCGAGTGATTTGGTGATGTCGGTGATGAAGGAAATCAGCGTTTCCGGCTCGATCCAGATGACGCCCGGAAAATCCTTGTGGTGCTCGTTGAAGCCATAGGGAATCGGCGGCATCACCAGAATGTCTTCGGGCGCCAGTTTCGCCGCGCCTTGCGCCACCGCCATGCCGAGCACCGTGTCGGTGTCGAGCGGCATGTGCGATCCGTGATCCTCGGTCGCCGAAACCGAGAGAATGACCACCCGGTCCTTGTCCGCTTCGCGGACTTCATCAATGGTCAACTGGCCGTAATTGGTCTTCATCGCAGTTTGTCCTCGCGGCCTGCATGCCGCAGGCGATCCTACACTGAAAAAAAGCCCCCGCGCAGGGACCTGACCGCCGCGCGAGGGAGAAGTCTGAATGTCAGCGAATGTCGCCGCCGACCCATTCATTGGCGATCTCGACATAGGTGCCGTCGGCCTGAATGGCGTCAAGGGCGGCCTGCATCTCGGCCTTGAGCATCGGATTGCCCTGGCGGATGGCGATGCCGGCGCCGACTGCTTCGGTTTCCAGATCGTTCAGCGCGACCAGATCCCGGCCGCTTTCCTTGGCGGCGAGGATGACGGCGACCGAATCGGCGATGATGGCGTCAACACGGCCGTTCTCGAGTTCGAGCAGCAGTTCCGGAAGACCCTTGTAGGTCTTGACCTTGTAGCCCTGCTCGTTGGCCCACTGTTCGTGGGTTTCGCCGAGCGTCACGCCGATGGTGACATCGCCCAGCTGGCTGACGCTGGTGATCGGCGAGCCGGCCTTGGTGAAGATCGCCCGCTTGGTGGTGTAATAGGGTCCGACGAAATCGACGACCTTCGAACGCTCCTCGGTGATCGACATCGAGCCGACGATGGCGTCGTACTTGTTGGCCAGAAGCCCGCCGATGATACCGTCCCAGGCGGTGGTGACGATTTCGGCTTCCAGACCCATGCGCTTGGCGATTTCGGTGCCGATCGCGGCGTCGAAGCCGACCACTTCGTTCTTCTCATTGACGAAGTTGAAGGGAGGATAGGCGCCGCTCATGGCGATGCGCAGCACGCCCTTTTCCTTGATGGCGTCCAGCTCCTCGGCCACGACGACGCCAGCAGACATGACTGCAACGGAAGCCGCAATAAACGCGGTGCCGATGATCTTGGTAAAAGCGTTCATAGGACGCCCTTTCTCTGTTGAATGGATTGCCGGACTGTCGTGCCGCGCGCCGCGATCAGCGTGCGCAGCATCAGCCCTGAATGATTTTGTCGCATGGCGCTTTACCATGGATCAAACAAATATTATCAATCCCAACTATAGAGGAGATTTATGATGCGGCCCTACGAGCAGCGATTCCCCTGGAACCTCGACTGGAACCTGTTGCGCACCTTCATGATCGTGGTCGATCAAAGGGGACTGACCCGGGCGGCGGATTTTCTCGGCGTCACCCAGCCCACCATCTCCAGCGCGCTCAAACGGCTGGAGGCGACGGTGGGCGTCTCGCTGATCGACCGCCGCCCCGGCAATTTCGCCGTCACCGACTCTGGCCAGGTGCTCTATCAGGAGTGCAATGCGCTGTTTGGCGCGGTGTCGCAGATCCCCGGCCTCATCAACAAGGCGCAGCGGCATGTCAGCGGCCACATCAACATCGTCATGACCAGCCATGTGGTGTCCGAACATCTCGACCGGGTGCTCTACCGCTTCAATGCCGAGAACCCCGACGTGACCTATTCGCTGTCAGTGGCGGAAAGTTCGGAAGTGCTCAACCGGGTGCGGCAGAACCGGGCGACATTCGGCATCTGCCTGATGCGCGATCCGGATCCGGCGCTCGACGCCACGCCGCTCTACCGCGAACGCTTCGCGCTCTATTGCGGTCCGCGGCACCGGCTGTTCGGCAAGACCCAGATCAAGCTCAGCGAACTGCAGGGCGAGAACTCGGTGTCGTTTCAGACCGAGGTCGAAAGCGGCCCGCTGTTCCAGCTCGGGCAGTTGCGCGAGCGCGCCCTGCTCAACCCGGCAATCAAGGGCATATCGGCGAACCTGCCGGAAGTGCGCCGCATGATCGTGGCCGGGATCGGCGTCGGCGCGCTGCCGGTGCA
>LADQ01000163.1 GCA_000961635.1 Hoeflea sp. BRH_c9
GCCGGACCTCAGTGCCGCGATCGAGGCGCTGGGCGCGAGCCGCAGCCTGGCGGTGATCGCCGGCAACGGGGTCAGGCTCGGAAAGGCGGAAGCTGCGCTTGCCGAATTTGCAGCCGCCTGGGGCGCGTCTGTCGTCACCTCCCCCTCCGGCAAGGGCGTCTTCGACGAGGGCTCGCCGCTGGCCGCCGGAACCTACGGCAGCTACGGCAATCCCACTGCGCATGCGGCACTGGCACGGGCGGATGTGATCCTGGCGGTTGGAACCAAGCTGTCTGCGTCCGACACAATTGGCGCAGACACGGCGCTGATAGACCCGGCACGGCAGATCCTGATCCAGATCGAGATCGAGCCGCGCAACCTGTCCTGGACCTTGCCGGTCCGGCATCCGCTGTGCGGCGACGCAGGCCCGATCCTGCGGGCGCTGGCTGCTTCCGTTCCGGAGAATTATGCGCCGCAACCCAGCAGCAAGTCTGGTCTCGCGCGCAACATCGCCTATCCCGACACCCCCAAGCAGGGGCTGTACCCGCCCGAAATCATCGCCGCGATGCAGGCGCATCTGCCCGCCGACACGATCTTTACCTGCGATGCGGGGGAAAACCGCATCTTCATGCTGCACTATTTTGAGGCCAGGGGCATCGGGCGCTTTTCGCAGCCGGCGGGCGCGGGCCCGATGGGCTATGCCATCCCCTCTGCCATCGCGCAAAAGCTTCTGAACCCCGACATCCCTATCGTCGCCGTGTCGGGCGACGGCGGCTTCTCCATGACGATGAACGGCCTGATCTCAGCCATCGAGGCGAGTGCGCCGATCATCGCCGTCGTGATGAACAATCACGCGCTGGGCTGGTCGCAGCATTCCCGCGGACCGTTCGCCACCAGCTTTGCCGAATTCGACTATTCGGCGATCGCCCGCGGCATGGGCTGCGGGGGCGTGAAGGTGCATGCAACAATCGAACTGGAAGCAGCCCTCAAGGAGGCCGTCCGGTGGACGGTGGAGACGGGTCGCCCCTTCGTCATCGACGCCGAGAACTCGATGGATTTCTCCTTCGCAGCGCTCGACTACGCCAGGACACAGTGATTGCCGGCCCACTTATCAAGGCCGGAACCGGGAGGGACTTCATGACAGACATCCAGTTTGAGACCGTTACCGACGGTCTGCGTTTTCCGGAAGGCCCGATCGCCATGAAGGATGGCTCGGTCATCCTTGTGGAGATCGAGCGTAGAACCATCACACGGGTGCACCCGGACGGTCGGACCGAAATCGTCGCCCAGATCGACGGCGGACCCAATGGCGCGGCCGTTGGTCCGGATGGAGCGCTCTATATCTGCAACAATGGCGGCTTCAATTGGCACGAGAGCGACCGGACGGGCCTGCGCCCGCACGGCCAGGCGACCGATTATTCAGGCGGACGGATCGAACGGCTGTGCCTGGAAACCGGCGACTTGAAGGTTCTCTATACCGCCTCCGACAAGGCTCCGCTCAAGGGTCCGAACGACATCGTCTTTGACAAGGATGGCGGCTTCTATTTCACCGACCACGGCAAGGTGCGGGCAAGGGAAATGGACCGCGGCGCGGTCTGCTACGCCACCATCGACGGCGCCTCCATCCGCGAGATCATTTATCCGATCATGAGCCCGAACGGCGTCGGCCTGTCGCCGGACGGCAAGACCCTTTACGTGGCCGAGACCTTCACCTGCCGCCTGTGGGCCTTCGATGTCACCGGCCCCGGTCAACTGGGGCTCCAGCCCTGGCCGCAATCGCCCAATGGGGGCCGCTTCATCGCCGGCCTGGGCGGCTACCGCGGTTTTGATTCGCTCGCCGTGGATGCGGACGGCAACATCTGCGTGGCCACCATCTACAGTGGTGAGATCAGCGTGATCTCGCCGGACGGGAGCAGCGTGGAGATGATCCCCTGCCCTGACCCGTTTGCAACCAACATCTGTTTTGGAGGTCCGGACCGGATGACCGCCTATGTCACCATGTCATCGACCGGCACCTTGATGAAGGCTCGTTGGCCGCACGCCGGTCTGCCGCTTGAATTCGAGCGCTGAACGCATGCAGGAAAGGCAAGAGACAATGAAAACAGTGCTGATTGTCGGCGCGCTCGGCGTGGTGGGTCGCGCAGCACTCGATGAATTCTCCGCTGATCCCTCGATCCGCACCATCGGGCTGTCGCGGCGGCAAGCGGAACCCGGCTGCCCGGCCGAATGGGTTCAGGCAGACTTGATGGATCGGCAAACGCTCGCCCCAACCCTGCGTGACCTGGGCCAGATCTCCCATGTGGTCTTTGCGGCCCTCCAGGAGGAGGCGGACCTGATTACCGGCTGGAGCCAATCCACCCAGATCTCGGCAAATCTCGAGATGCTGCGCAACCTGCTCGATGCGCTTGAAGAGAACGGCCAGGATATCGAGCACCTGACGCTGCTGCAGGGAACAAAAGCCTATGGCATTCACCATGGCACCTACAAGATTCCCGCCAGAGAGAGCGATCCGCGCTTCATTGCGTCCAATTTCTATTATGATCAGGAAGACCTGCTCAAGGCGCGCAGCATGGATGCGGGCTTTGCCTATACCGTTCTCAGACCGCAGATCGTCTGCGGCTTCGCCCTCCAGAACCCGATGAATGCCCTGACCGCGGTGGGCGTCTACGCCGCCATCTGCAAGGAACTCGAACAGCCGCTGCGTTTCCCCGGCGGACCCGCATGCTTTCAGCAGGCCACGGACGCGGGGCTTCTGGCCCGGGCCATCCGCTGGGCGGGCTCGGAGTCCCGCGCCAGAGGCGAAACTTACAATATAGCCAATGGCGACTGCTTTTCGTGGCCGACGATCTGGCCCGGCATCGCCCGTCGCTTCGGTGTCGAGCCGGGCGTGGCGCACTCTTTCTCGCTCGCCAGGGTAATGGCCGACAAGGGGCCGGTGTGGGACACAATCGTCAAGAAGCACGGTCTGCGACCCTATGCCTTCAACGAGATTGTCGCCAACTGGCAATTCCTGGATTTCACCTTCCGCTACGGGACAACAACGCCGCAGCATTCGATGGTTTCAACCATCAAGACCCGCAAGCATGGATTCCACGACTGCGAGGACACGGAAGACATGTTTGCGCGGATCTTCGATCAGCTAAGCGATGAAAGAGTTTTGCCCAGCCGGGATTTGTAGGAATTGGCGTTCATGCGCGGATCAGCTAATGAGCGGAGTCTGTTCTTTGATGGGTCCGCTTATTTGGTTGCTCCCGTCGAGCCTCGGCAACGAACGGATTTCGGAAGTCCAAGATCTGTCAGACTATGTGAAATGATCACGCCACTTTCGGCATCAATAGCCAAGTGCAGTTATCGCCTACCGCGCCGGTACAGGTTTCGGTACGCGCGGCCTGCCAGTCGGCCTTCAGCTGATCGGCTCACCACGGTGTGAAAGTGGTCTCCTTGCGGCGGCCAAAGCTGTTGAATTGGTATTCAAGGGACGCCTGCCAGTCATCGATCCGAGGAGCGAATGCCCGGCCGGATGACATCTTGTCCGTCGTCGAATGATTTGAGACTTTCGGGCTTGGAATACAGGAGTTTCCGGCTCGGTTAGGGGGTTGAAATTAAGCTACTTTGGCTCGGTGGTTCAATCGGCGTTTTCTGATGGTATCTCGTTTGATCCTTTCTCTTTGGGTCATCGCTCTGACCTTGCCCCAGGTTTAGCCAGCTGAGAGTTCGTGTCCGGAGTCAATCTGGAGCCAATTGCCGGTCCGCGGCCGGTCCGGAATCGGAAATCATTTCGGCTTTGCGCCCCCAATTCGGTCATTTGGACTGCGCACATTTCAAACTTAAACCGGCCATTCGTTAACCCCTATTTACGTGTTTCCGAAGGCTACCCAAATGGGCGACTACCTTTCTTCCAACCATCAACTGCCGGGGTACTGGTGTCTCCGGAATCTGTGACCCTTGACCGCGTCCTCATATTGCGATTTCCGGCACGCCCGCATCAGTCAGAAGCTGATAGAGCTCAGCCACATTGTTTCGGTTTCCGCGTTGTTGGCAGAAGTCGAAGATAGCGCGCTGTCTCGCCCGCGAGAGGGCGACGAAAAACGCAGCGACGCCCTCGGGGTCGCCGGGGGTGTGGGCCCACCAAGCACGGTCGTCGAGGCCGACGAAGATGATGGTGTCGTATTCGAGGCCCTTGCTCTTGTGGACGGTCATCATCGGAATCTGATTGACCCCCTCGAACGCATCCAGGCAGGCCGTCCAGTTCGGGGCACCATCGGCCATTTTAGCCGACCTCCCCTTATTGGCGGCCGATCGCGTCAAGTTTCCCTTGATTGGCAGTCGCGGCCTTCCATAATTTCGTCATTTATACTTCATCGATCAGTACAAGGCGCGCTGAAGCTTCAAGAATCGATCGGCCCCTAAATCACGCCTTACTCAAGCGTTTTTCGCGACCGCTGACGGCTTCGAAAATAGCGCGTGGCGAAGTTCGATCTGTGATCCGGTTTGGCGGGTGTGCCTTGTTCGGAAGCGCTCAATCGTTTCGATCGCGGCAAGTGGTGTAGGTCCCTCAGCGAGCGCGAGAGGGACATGGCTGCCGATGGCGTCGGCAATCCGTGATTTAGCAAAGGGCACGTCGCCGTCGAGCACGTAACCGAGCATGCACCCCACGGGCAGCTGCTCGGCATACTGCTCGGTGAGAAAACGCGTCATGCCCTGGGTGACGTACACGGTAGCCAGGGAACTGCGACTTCCACCGTTGATCACGTTGAGCCGCTTGCACTCATAAGCCAGGTATCGCTCCCGATCCCAGTCGAAGAGTACGGCGATGTCGATGATGCCCTTGCTGTATTTCGACCCGTCAGCCGCTAGGCCGAACGGCTCGAACTGATACTCGACCCAATGGCATAACCGACGCACTACAACGTCCTTGGCGAGACGATCGACGAGGTTGATGGTGATCTCATCTTCCCCAGGCTGTTCTGGAAGAACCGCCATGCACTCTGGCCATGCTGCCGCGATCCTCTCGAGGAAGCGATCGTCAAACGAAACGAAGTTGTCGACCCATCCCTGCACATCACCAATCAGCATCAATCCGCGCCCCGCTGCTGGGGCGCGGCGGCGGCTTGCTGGAGGTCGAGCGCTATTCCATCGGCATCGGCAAGCGCCGTGGAGCGCAGCCAGAAGCGCATCTGCATAGGCTTGATGAGGTAGAGGCAATCACCGACGAAAACGCGCAGATCGGGCATGAGCTGGAAGTTACCGTCGAGGGGCCTGTGGATGTGGGCTGCAAGCTGCTCGAGTACCTCGCTAAGCTCGCCGGCCGCATCTTCGGCATAGTCTTCATGGCCACCCAGATGCAGACGCAGGATCGCCATATCAGCGCCGCGCGCGACAAGGCGCGCATCGATCTTCCTGCCTTTGAACCAGTCCGCGAGGCTCGCCGACAATGTGCGCGCGTATTGAGCGCGTTGCGGTTCGTCAGGCGCGCTCCAGAGTTTCGGGAAGTGGCCTTCATGGGGTTGAAGCGCAGGAAGGATCGCCTCGACAGTGTCGTCGATTAGCGCGATCTCATCGGGCGACAGGCAAAAATATTGGTACGCAAGCCGGTCGATCGTCCGAAGGATATCGCTATCATCGACCTGCATCGAGAACGGCTCGTTGGAGCGTTCGCGTGCGTTGTCCACAATCGCGATCAGCTCAAGGGCCGCTTGGGCGGCTGCGGCTTGATCCGGGACATCATCGGGTGATGGAAACGGCAATCGCAACAGGTCGGCTTGCTTGACTTCTGGGCGATCCGAACCGAACGACGCGGTGCCATGAAAGGCATACCAGACCGCGATGCGACTATTGAGGATCGCCGTGAGAACCTTCGCGCGGTCGCTTTGGCCGTCCGGCACAACGATCGCTTGCAAGATATCCTGGAAGGTCAGCGGCTGATCGCAGTAGGCCGCCCGAAGGCGGTTTTGCGACGTCTCCACCCCACGCGGGATAAGGATGCGCGAGCCATCGAACCCGGGCTCGAACCCGCGGCGGCGAACCGTTGATGACGGGGCCGGCAGCAAGCCTGCCGCAGCCTGAGCCAAGCGCGAATAGGCTGCGATCGGCAGGTCGGGCAGTCGACCGACATACTCGCTGGCTAGCGGAGGCGCATCGCTATCGCTGTCTTCATTGAAGGGCTGATAGCCTTGCCCGATTACCCATCGATCGCCCGGTTTTTCGCGGCGACGGCTCAGGCTGCCATAATCGCTGATGAAGGCCCCAAGTTTGGGAAACCTCGCAAGGTAGGCGAAGAGTTTCGCGTCCGGCTCGCGCATCCAGAGGCGCTGCTTGAAGATGAGCGGGTTATCCAGGACCGCGCCCACCCCGAGGGCGGCCTTGTCGGAGCTACTCAGCGTGATTACGCGCTTGATGCGCAGATTAAGGTCGGCCTTCGGCGCCCAGTAGTCGAAGCGATACGGGAAATTATCCGGATTGGCGCTGCCGTAGATGATCAGAGCGGTAGGGCGATGGGCTTTCTCGAAAAGCTGGAATCGAAGGTCTGCGAAGTTAATGACGCGACGGACCTGGGATTTTCGGAAGAACGCATCACGCGCTTCGACCGTGATTTGAGCGTGGTTGTGCAGGAACCCCATCGCCGGCAGCAGGAAGGCGATCAGTCCACCGTCGGCGAGATGCGACAGGGCCTTCCAGCTGAATGCCCAGGCATCCTCGCCACCAGGCATGGGATAACCGGCCTTCTTGCTCCACTGCACGGACGAACGCGCCGGGCCGCGGCGGCTGGTCCATGGCGGATTACCAATGATGACCTCGTATCGAGCGCCGTCAGGTGACACTTCGAAAAAGTCGCGGCAGACGAGGGTCTTGCCCCAAAGTTCCGGGAGGAGTTTCCCCCGGGTGATGAGCTTGCGGATGTCGCGTGGCGACACCTCTTCGAGCAAAGCGACGTAGAGCGAAAATACGGCGACCCGAACGGCGCCGCCATTCAAATCCCAGCCATGAATCTGGCTCAGCAAGGACAACAGCGTTTTCCAGGAAATCGTCTGTGTCTTGTGCTTGGCGCGCCAGTGTTCGCAGAGCCGCTGGAACGAGCGGACAAGGAAAACGCCTGAACCGCAGGCGGGGTCGAGGAAGTTTCCTGTCGTCCTTGTCCCATCCGGCAACATTTCCCACGCTTGAGAAACGACCGTGTCGGCGAGGAACATGGGCGTGTAGTAGGCGCCGTTGGCGCGGCGTTCGGCCTCGCGTTCACCCAGGAACCGATCGTAGACGGCGCTGACGAGCTCGATTGGGATATAGCGGAAGTCATAGCCCCAGAACTGCAGCTGGCCTGAATGAGCCATTTCTTCGCGGCCTGATCGGAACCGCGCCAGGATCGACAGATGGGCTGGCGCAACCTCCGCTGCCTCGCCCATGGGCTCGAATGAACAAGGCGCCACGAAAAGATCGCCGTTGAAATCCGCATGGAGCGTTCTGAAGAGGGATCGGAAGAGATCGATGTCGCCCGTTTCCAACAGCGCTGAGAAACTCACCGCTCGCTCTTCCGACACGGTTGCAAAGTAGGCGGGAGTTACGATCTCTCGGTCCTCGAGGTAGGCGATAAACATCGCCTGTATGAGCAAGGCTTGCGCCGCATCAGGGGCGAGCGCGGCCTTCTGTAGGAGGTCGTGGGACACATTCAAATTATCGAGTAGAACCTGATCGATGCGTTCTTTTAGCGGGAAATACTCGCCGTAGTCCTTCCAGAGACGTCCGGATTCCGCGCCGTAGATGAGATTCTGAAATCTCAGGGCCTCGGTCGTCAAACTGAGACTATCGATAAGGCAGCGGGCCTCAAAAGCGTCGCCTGGATCGTTAAGCGGAGTGCGAACGAGCGAAAACGCTCTGAGCGTATCGTCAGCAATGACCAGCAAAAGGCTCGCAAGACCTTGATTCCACAGCGCGCCGTGAAGGTCGACTATAGCGGCACGATCATAATGATCGGCTTCCACGATCGCGACAGTTGGAACGCCCTGCACACAGAAAATCGCTGATACGCCCAATTCAGTGAGGGCCGCTCGGATGGCTGACGCGTGCGGCACGTCGTTCACAGCATCGGCCGACTCATAGAGTTCGGGCGAGCGCCGATGTGTTAGCCCCAAGCGGTCTTTCCACTCTGGCGCCAAGGTAGATGCCAAAGTGGCGATCATGACTGATTCCCGCGCCGTTCGGGCGGCAAAGCCATAGAGGTTGGGGAGAACTGCAGATGGCCCTGCGCTTGGTCGGCTTCAGTTGTTGTAAGCGCAGAACGTAGTCGCGCAATAATTGGAGCGCACGGCACACGGAGGGTGGAGACTCCTCGTGAGCGGCGGTCGGCGATACTAGCGTCGATAAGGCAGAACTCGTCCGCTTCGATCAAAGCGACGCAATTTTCGAGTGAGAGCCAAGACCGTCCCCGGCACTCCTCGAATAAGGCATCGAAACGGTCCCCGACCGTTCCTATGCGCACACCGAAATCTCTGACAAGTTCGGCGACTATCGCCATGGCGACAACATCCCCCGGCGTGAAGCTAGGGGCATGGCCTCTGTGATGGGCCAGTGCGGGAATGGCGTCCCGCCACGTGCGAAAAGCGTCCACCGAAATGGAAAGCAGATCGCGAATCTGGCCTTGAGTATAGCGCATTCACCAGATTAACCCACGCACGCCTCCATATCAATACGGGGTCTACCCCAGATATGTACTTTATTTGTTCTTGCGGTGTAACGCTGCCGTTTTCTCCAGAGATTGTCGCAGGCCTGGGAGTGAGAGCCACCCACGTCGGACATTGAACCAACAAACCCGCGAGCCGGTAGCACCTGCCGACCGCTCTCTCTGCAATCTATATCAGAGCGGACTAGGCAAACTTTGCCCGATGACGCCGACCCGGGATGGCCGCTTACCGCCATGCGTTCCCCAAGTCCTGACAGTCCGCTGGCGGCCCCGATTCGGCCATTCATCGATTCTGCAGCGAGCAGTCATCCCCGCCTGTAACGCACCCGCTCCCGGGGCCGTTAACGCCAACATATGAGGCTTGGCGCCACATGGATGGCCTTGTCAGCGCTGGACCGACAAAAATCCTGCTTTTCTGAAAAGACCATTCGCTCAAGGCGTTTCAAGCCTTGTGACCCTGAGGTGACCCGATTTGCAGGGACACCGCCAGTTTCAAAAACGGGGAAGCCAAAATGCCCCTGTTTTCATTAGGAAATTTTGGTGGGCGCGCACGGGCTCGAACCGTGGACCCGCTGATTAAGAGTCAGCTGCTCTACCAACTGAGCTACGCGCCCCACCTGTCCCGTTACCGGGACGAAGGGGCGTATAGACCGGATAGCAGGCCGTGTCCACAGTGTTTTTTCCCGGATCCGGCAGGTGGCAATTAAGCCGCCCTCACCCCAGTCACAGCAACAGCCGGCCCTCGGCAATCTTGACCGCCTGGCCACCGATGCGGACATGGCGCACCTCCCCATCGGCGCAATCGAGATGCATGTGGATCAGCGAGGGCCGGCCCATTTCAACGCCCTGCTCGATCACCAGCGCCTGGTTGCCCTCGAGCATGCCGTCGAAATGGTGGATCGCGCCCGAAAGCGCCGCCGCCGCCGAGCCCGTCGCCGGGTCTTCCGGCACGCCCTCGCCCGGGGCGAACATGCGCGCATGAAAGGAGGCCGTGTGGTTGACGCCGCCGCGGCAATAAAGATAGGCAAAGGCCAGCATGCCGTCGCCCATCGGCGCGATGCGCTCCCATTCGGCCGGATTGCACTCGGCCTTGGCGGCGGCGGCAAGATCATGCACCGGGACCAGCACATAGGGCACGCCGGCGCTCCACAGCGATACCCGGTGGTTTTCAAACCCGATCTCCTGCGGGTCAAGCCCCAGCGCCGCGCCTATGTCGGCCGGTTCGATCTCCGCCTCCAGCTGGCGTGACAATTTGGGCAGGTCAAACTCGGCGAACCCGGCCCCGCCACCCGGGTTGATCCGAACCGCGCAGCGCACCCGCCCGATCGGCTCCTCGAGCATCTTGACCATGTCAATGCCAGTGTCCGGCACCGCGCCGCCCAACCGTCTGTCGGCAAGCGCGATTGCCGCGCCCACGGTCGGATGGCCGGCGAAGGGAAGCTCCCGCGTTGTCGTGAATATTCTGAGCCGCGCGGTGTGCGCCGGATGCTCCGGCTTGAGCACGAACACCGTCTCCGACAGGTTGAACTCGCGCGCGATCGCCTGCATCCGCGCTTCGTCGAAACCATCGGCGTCAAACACCACGGCGAGCGGATTGCCGGCCAGCGCGGCGCCGGTGAAGACGTCGTAAATTGCGTAATTCGTCATGCCTGCCTGTTCCCTGCCCCCGCCTGTTCCCTGCCATACGGCGCGGGAGGGTCCGCGCCGGCGCATCCTATCCCATTCCACCTTGCTGCCAACCTGTATCGAAACCGGGCGCGGCAAAATGAAAATCGATGAACGCCCGCATATAGGGCGTGACTGTGGGTCCGGCGTCACCGGGATTGCGGACGATCACCACATCCTCGATCTCCTGCTGTGGATCGGCCTTGATGTGGGCGCGCATGCGCCGGGCCAGTTCCGAGGCCGGCTCATCGAGATGGAAGCGGCGGAACACCGACACCCGTCTGCCCTGCCGCCAGGCCAGCAGCTGCGGGTCCGGCCTTGACCGCGACAGGTCGAGGCCGGTTTCCTCCAAAGCCTCGCGCAGCATGCCGCCCTCGACATTGACCAGCCCGCCCTCGACATCGCTTTCGTCGAGCGAGCCGCTCGCCGCATAGACCTTGCCGGCATTGGCGGTTCTCGCCGCCATGCGGATCAGCAGCATGGCGCCATCGGATGACAGCATCACCGCCGAGCCGAACAGATGCCAGACATCGGCGTCGGGCTGGGTCTTGATCCAGTGCAAGAGCGCCGCATAGGGCGCCAGGTGGCTGGTTCCGGTAATCACCCCATGCTCAAGCCGCAGGCCGCGGTGGATCAGGATGGTGCCGTTGAACAGAAACGGCCGCTCGACCTGTTCGCGCGCCCAGTGCGCCGCGATCGCGTCGCGCTCCGCCGACTGCCAGGGATGCTCGGCCGGATCGACCCGCAGCCGCACCGCATCGAGCCCGAACACGCGATTTTCCGGAATGTTTGACAGCGGCATGGTTCAGACCAGATCGAAGGTCATCGCCACCGGGCAATGATCCGACGCCTTGGGCCGGTCCCAGCCGGTGCGCGGGTAGCGCTCGACCTCCTGGCCTTCGGGAAACAGCGTGCGCCAGGGCTGGCCTGAGCGGATGATGTCGGGCTTGCGCTCGCGGCTGGTGCGGGTGAGCGCCGGCGAGGCCAGGATGTAATCGAGCTGGCACAGGTGCCGTTCCTGCGGCCCGCGGGTGTGGTAGAGCGTCCAGCGGTCCATCATCGGCCGCCGCGCCACCACGTTTTCAACAAAACCGTCGGCCGTCAGCACGCCCACCGCGCCGTCCCCGGACTGTTCGGGCGTGAAGACGTAGCCGCTGCGGCGGTCGCCGGTGATCACCAGCTTTTCGGCGTAGTCATTGAGATCGCCGGCGATCACATAGCGCTTGCCGCCGCCATCGGAGCCGAACCGTTTGGCGATGATCTGGCGCACCGCCCGCGCCTCCGCCAGCCGCACCGGCATGGTCAGCGAGCGGCCGTCGACGCCATCGCGCGGTCCCCCCATCGATTTGAAATGCACCACATAGATGGTCAGCGGCTTCGAGCCGATCCGGACATCGACTTCCAGGCAATCGCGCTTGAACACCTTGTCGCCGGGCCTGGCGAGGCCGGTGAGTTCGGGCGTGTAAAGTCCCATCGCCTCATAGGTCACCAGCGCGTGGCTGGTCACCGATTCGATCTCGATGCGGGCGCCGTCGATGGTCTGCTGCCGCGCCATCAGCGCCAGGTTGATGCCGCGGCTGTCATTGGCCTCGATCAGCGCCTTGTGGCGGTAGCCGTCGCCGATCATCTTGAACAGATAGCCATATTCGAACCGGTGCAGCGTATCGAGATTTTCCACTTCCTGCAGGCACAGGATGTCGGCGTCGGCCTCGGCGATGGCGAGCGCGGTCAGCTGCCGCGTGTCGTCGGTCAGCGACACGGCGCGGGCGATCTCGGCCTGGCGGTACTGCGCCTCGGAGGCAAATTCATAGAGCTGCGACACCCGGTCCTGGCGCAGTTCGTTGCGGAAACCGGAGAAATCGAACCGGCTCAGCAGATTCTCGGCGTTGAAACTGGCGATGCGAACACTCATGCACGATCCTGATGGTTGCCCCGGCGCGGGTTTTCCGACCCTAGGCAGGCAGGCGAGCCGGGGCAAGGCCAATCGGGCTGTTGCTTGGGTAGGCCACCGCTTGCGGACGCCGTCACGACCCGTTGACCAGCCCCAGCACCAGACTGTGCACCGCGCCGCCATCGCCCATCTCGACCCGGTCGAAGTCGCGGCCGCGGGCGCGCTGCTGGTCCGACAGCCGCTTGAGATGGGTCTGCAATTGGGCGCGGGTCTTGTGGCAGCCGGGATCGTCGGGCGCGCTGAGCCCGGTGCTGACGTCCTGGATCGCCTGCACCATCTCGATGATATGCCGGCCGTGCACCCGCTCGTGCGCGGCGAGGCCTTCGTAGAACCGCTTCCAGCTGGTGGCGAGGCCGGGCGGCAGCTGCGCGCGCGGCTTGGGCAGCGTGTAGGTGATGGTCAGTTTCGGGATGTTGGAATCAATGACACAGCCGCCATCGCGCTCCTGGTAATCGCGCCGCCAGGTCAGCTTGAAGGTGGTGTGGGCGATGGTGCGCCGGTCGCCGGAAATCACCGGGCCGTTGTCGCCGATCGACTGGTAGAGCTCGGCGCCCGACTGGCCGCTGACCGGATAGGTGGCGATCTGCTCGACCGCTTCCCAGGCCAGCGCCGGGCGGATGAGCGCCATGCAGGCGGCGGCCACCACTGTTAAGAGAAGACGGATTGGGATCATCGGCGGGGCCTCATTTGATTTGGGTCAGATAGATCCACCAGCCGGCGAAGGCCAGCGCCAAACCGGCAAAGCCGAAAATTGCGGCGCTGCTGAGACGGTGGCCGGGGTTTTTCCAGGCGCCGAGCGCCGCGCCGACGACGAAGCCAGGCGCGCAGGCGACCAGCGCCATCAGGATCAGGTCGGTGGTGGAGAAGATGGAGCCGATATCGGACATGGCGGGCCTTTTCGCTGTCGCCTCATCATGGCACGGCGGCGGAGGCGCCGCCAAGGCCGGGCGCGCTTCTCCCCATTGATCCGCATCAATGCGGGCTTGAACCGGGCTGTTACCGATGGACCGCAGGGGCGCTTTGCCCGCACCAGAGGGAGCATGCCATGAGACGCGCAAGCATGATTTTCGCCGCCGGGCTGATCACCGGCCTGATTGCCCTGGCCCCCGCCGCCTCGGCCGCCAGCTGCTGGGATCTCTGGTACGAGCGCAACGCGATCTACGACGACAACGGCTTCTGCTTTTCCACCGATCTGGGCAAGCGCACCTTCGACAATTCCGATTGCTGGACCAGGAACCCGCGGCTGAGCCAGTGGGAGAGCCGCCGCGTCGCCGAGATCAAGGCCGAGGAACGCCGCCGCGGCTGCAAGGTGAACTAGCAGGGCCGGAAGGCCGGGGACGTTATAGGGCGTTGCCGTCGTCATCCTCGCATCTCAGCGCCGTCCTCCTCGGCCGTCGTGCCGCCGTCGAAATTTGAAGTCGTCGCCGCAAGCCCGCCCCCACCGAAAAAGAGGGGCTGGGGCACCCCCATCATCGCAGCCGGCCGCATTGCCGCGCGACAATGCCGCCGGGGTGTGAAGAATGAAGTCCGGAGGGCCGCGCGGGGCAGTGCCTTCTGAACGAATGTAGTATGGGTGGCGCTGCTCACGCGCGCGGCCCGGAACTTGCCGGATGATGTCCGCATCCGACAGGCGGCGGCCTCGCATGCGCACGGAGCTGGCTTATCCACCTGCCCCTCTTCAGGGC
>LADQ01000164.1 GCA_000961635.1 Hoeflea sp. BRH_c9
CCTGACCATGTCGGACCGCATCGCGGTGATGCAGGCGGGCAAGATCCTCCAGGTCGGAACGCCGCGGGAGATCTATGACAGCCCGACCCATCGCTTCGTTGCCGATTTCATCGGCGACATCAACATTCTCGAAGGCGCGATCGAAAAATGGGACGGCGGGACGGCGACGGTGCGGCTCAAGGACGGCACGCCGGTTAGCGCGCATCTTGGACCGGAGGCGGCGCGGTCGGGCGACGTTTCCGTCGCGATTCGGCCGGAAAACGCCCGATTGGCCGGCGCCGGCGAGACGCCGACCATCACCGGCATTCTGGAAAACGTCGTCTATTTCGGCGCGGCGACCAACCTTCGCCTTCGGCTGGCAACCGGCGAAGAATTCGTGATCCGCAATCCGGGCGCTGTTGACGAGGGCCGTTACCAGCCCGGAGCCGCCATCGGCGCCGTGCTGCCGCCAGACCTGATCCGGGTGCTGGCATGAGCGGCAGGGAGGACGACGCCACGCTCGCAGCCGTGATCGATCACACCCGCAGGCGCGAACGCGTGACCCGCGCCTGGCTTCTGGCGCCGGCGCTCATCATCATCCTGGCGATCAGCATCCTGCCCCTGGGCATCACCATTGTCTATTCCTTCCTGACGCCCGGCACCTATGGCGGCGTGACCTGGAAATTCAGCACCGACAGCTACGTGCAGTTCCTGTTCCAAAGCGACATTTTCGATGGCACGCTCGCCTTCAATTCCGCCTATGTCTCGATTTTCCTCAGATCCATCGGGCTGGCGCTGGGCGCCACCATCGGCGCGCTGCTGCTGGGTTTTCCGACAGCCTATTTCATCGCCACCAAGCCGCGCGAACAGCGCAACGTCTGGCTGTTCCTGATCACGCTGCCATTCTGGACCAACCTCTTGATCCGCACCTATGCCATGCTGCTGATCATTCGCGACGAG
This sequence comes from Hoeflea sp. BRH_c9, assembly GCA_000961635.1. Taxonomy (GTDB): domain Bacteria; phylum Pseudomonadota; class Alphaproteobacteria; order Rhizobiales; family Rhizobiaceae; genus Hoeflea. The sequence continues at coordinate 940 of LADQ01000164.1, forward strand.
GGGATCATCAACATCGTGCTGATGAAGCTCGGCATCATCTCATCCCCGCTGACAATCCTCTACACCGATACGGCGGTGTTCATCGGCCTGATCTATTCGTTCCTGCCCTTCATGGTGCTGCCGCTCTATGCGAGCCTGGAAAAACTCGATTTCAGCCTGGTCGAGGCCGGCTACGATCTCTACGCGAACCGGCTCAAGGTGCTGTTTCATGTCATCGTGCCGCTCGCCAAGCCCGGCATCGTGGCGGGCTGCATGCTGGTGTTCATTCCGGCGCTGGGCGCCTACATCACGCCCGAGCTGCTGGGCGGCGGCAAGAAGCTGATGATCGGCAACATGATCGCCATGCAGTTCGGGGCATCGCGCAACTGGCCGTTCGGATCGGCCGCGGCGCTGATCCTGATGGCGCTTGTGGTCATCGTGCTGCTGATCAATGCGCGCGTGACCGGCAGGGAGGCGCGTTAGCGATGACTGAGGCGAAGACCGTCCCGCTTGAGAAGAAATCCGCATGGCGTCCCGGCGGCTGGGCCCGCGACCTCAAGGCCATGCCCGGCTTCAAGACGATCGCCTGGATCTGCATCGTCACGCTCTATCTGCCGATCATCGTGCTGATCTGGTTTTCGTTCAACGAGAACCGCTCGGTGGTGCTGTGGACGGGATTCTCGTTTGACTGGTACGCCAAGGCGCTGGAAAACGACGGAATCCGCAACGCCGCCTGGGTGTCGGTCAAGATCGCCCTGTTCGCCACCGTGATTTCGACGATCGCCGCAACCATGGCGGCGCTGGCGACGACCCGGACAAGGCCATTTGCCGGGCAGGGGCTGGTCTACGGAATCATCAACCAGCCCTTGATGATCCCCGAGATCGTCACCGCGATCGCGACGCTGTCGCTGTTCGCGCTGGTCAAGAAGCTGACCGGGCTGACCGGCATCGGCTATCTGATGCTGGCCCATGCCGCATTCTGCATTCCCTTCGCCTACATGCCGATCCGGGCCAGATTGCAGACCATGACGCTGACGCTTGAACAGGCAGCAAGCGATCTCTACGCACCGCCGCTGAAAGTCTTCACCCTGATCACCCTGCCGCTTCTGGGACCCGGCATTGTCGCCGGTGCGATGCTTGCCTTCGTCGTCTCGCTCGATGACGTGATCATAACGCTCATGGTTGCGGGGCCCGGAGAGACCACGCTTCCAATCTACATCCTCGGCGCCATCCGGCGCGGGATCACCCCCGAGATCAACGCCGTCTCGACCATTCTGGTTGCGGTCTCGATATTGCTGGTCGTGCTGCTCTTCTTCGTGCAGCGGCGAATGCAGCGGTAATGACGGCTAAAAAAGGAAAGAGAGGAACGATGAAATCCTTACTGAGTCTTCTTGCCACCGCGTCAATCGTGGCGCTTGCATCATCATCGGCCATGGCCGCGGGTGAACTCAACATCTACAACTGGGGCAATTACACATCGCCCGAGATGATCAAGAATTTCGAGGAAAAGTTCGACATCAAGGTCAATCTTGACGGCTATGATTCGAACGAAGCCATGCTGGCGAAGGTCAAGGCCGGCGATACCGGCTATGACATTGTCGTGCCGGGCGACTACATGATCAAGGTCATGATCGGCGAGGGACTGCTTGAGGAAGTCAAGCCGAACTCCATGGAGAATTTCAAGAATGTCGATCCGAAATGGGTCGATGTGTGGTGGGATCCGGGCCGCAACTATTCGGTCCCCTACCAGTGGGGCACGACGTCGTTCACGGTCGACACGGCTGTCTATGACGGCGACGTCGATACGCTGGCGTTGCTGTTTGATCCGCCGGAAGTGCTCAAGGGCCGGATCAACATGCTCAACGACATGAACGATGTGATCAATGCCGGTCTGCGCTATCTTGGCTATGGACGCTGCAACGGCAATCCGGATGAGTTGCGCGAAGTGCTCGCCCTGCTCGCCAAGGCCAAGCCGCACTGGCGGACGATGGACTACGCGGTGATCGAGAAACTCACCTCCAAGGATGTCGACATCAGCCAGAGCTGGAATGGCGCGGCGATGCGTGCGCGGGCGCAGCGGCCGACCCTGAAATATGCCTATCCGAAAGAGGGTTTCACCGGCTGGATGGACAATGTCGCCGTGCTCAAGGGTGCGCCCAATCTCGACAATGCGAAACTCTTCATCAACTTCATGATGGAGCCGGAGAACGCCGGGTTGACGTCGAACTTCGCCCGCTACGCCAACGGCATCCTCGGCAGCGACAAGTTCATGGAGCCGGAGATGCTTTCCGCGCCCGAAATCGTCATGCCCGCCGGCGCGCCCGAGCCGGACTTCGTGACGCCTTGCCCGCAGGAAGTCGTCGACCTCTACAACAAGATCTGGACCCAACTGAAGCAGTAGGCCCAAACGCCGGCGCGCCGGATTTCCCGCGCGCCGGCCTCCCATCAGAGAAAGATGTTCCATGTCCGACACCGGCAAGGCTGAACCGGCGGTGACGCCAAGAACCGCGCGGCAGCTGGGAATCATGCAGGGATTTCCGCCGCCGCCGGAGAAGCGCCCGACGCTGGAAAACTGGGACCTGCCGCCGTTCAACCGCTGGGCGTTCCAGAATGTCCGCAGCCTCATTCCAACGGTGGACGTGTTTCGCGGCTTCGGTCCGGCGACCGTTCTCAAGGATGCCCCGGAGGATCTGGGCGAAATCCGGTTTAAGCGTGAAAACGGCGTATCCGTTTCCATCGACCGCTTCCTCGGCGAGAGCTATGGCGACGGCTTCCTGGTGATGCATCGCGAGCGCATCGTTTTCGAACGCTATTTGAACGGGATGGCGCCGCAAACCCCGCATCTGTCCCAGTCGGTGGCGAAATCGGTGGTTGGCTTGCTGACCGGAATTCTCGCTTCCGCCGGCATCGTCGATATCCATGCCCCGCTGGCCGATATCGTTCCCGAGCTTTCCCAATGCGGGTATGCAGACGCCACGCTGGATCAGGTGCTGGACATGCGCTCGGGCGTCCGCTTCACCGAGGATTACAACACGCCCGGCAGCGACATGACCCGGATCGACATCGCATCCGGCTGGCGTCCCAAGGCCGCCGACGCGCCGCGGCCGACGATCCGCGAGGTCATCCTCAGCCTGCCGAAGATCCGTCCGCATGGCGGAGTGTTCGAATACCGTTCGATCGAGACCGACGTTGTCGCCTGGGTGCTGGAGCGCGCCGCCGGCAAGTCGCTGGCGGATCTGGTGAGCGAGCATCTGTGGCAACCGATCGGCGCCGACCGGGACGCCTATTTCACCGTCGATGAAGCCGGGACCGCGCTTGCCGATGGCGGCTTCAACGCGACGCTGCGCGATTATGCGCGGCTGGGATTGCTGATGCTGAACGCAGGCCAGTCCGCCGGCAGGCAGGTGGTGCCGGAACACTGGATCAATGAAGCGCGGACTGGCGGCCGCGATGGTTTTGGCGAGCCCTACACTGCCGTCATCCCGAACGGGGCTTACCGCAGGTTCTGGTGGATCCGCGATGCCGACCGAGGCGATATCTGCGCGCGCGGCGTGTTCGGCCAGCTGATCTATGCGGACCCGCAAAGCGGTTTCCTGGCGGTCAAGCTCTCGACCTGGCCGGATTACGTCATACCGTCGTTGACGCGGGACACATTCCGCGCCATCGACGCCATCCGCGCGGCGTTGAGCGAGACGTAATGTTGTAAAGGCCTGGACCGGCGACACAGGCCGGCAAAGGCAAGGAGGCAATCAGGTGACACCCGCAGATCTGATCATCACCAATGGCGCGGTCGTGACCATGGACCCGCATCAGCCGCACGCCGAAGCGGTGGCGGTCAAGGACGGCCGCATCATCGCGGTCGGTTCTGCCGTCGAGACAGGCCGGTTGGCGGGGCTCTCCACACAGATCATCGACGCCTGTGGCGCGACCGTGCTGCCCGGCTTCATTGAAAGCCACATGCACCTGTTCATCGGCGGCGCCGAACTTGAACATCTGCAGCTTGACGGATGCACCGACCCGGCCCTGCTTGCCGGACAGCTGATCGCCTTTGCGGAAACGAGACCGGATGCAGCGCTGCTGATGGGGCAAGGGCCTGATTACGGCATCTTCGGCGACACGGCGCCGCGGCTGGTTCTCGACGCGATCCTGCCCGGCCGGCCCGTCGCCCTGATGGCGCATGACCATCACACGGTGTGGGCGAACACCGCCGCCCTTGAAGCGGCGGGCATTTTGCACGGGCGCGACACGCCGGACGGGCACGAGGTGGTGATGGGGCCCGACGGGCTCGCCACCGGAACCTTGCTCGAACCGGAAGCCTACGGCCCGGTGCTGCGGCTTGGCGGCCAGGAGCGGACCA
>LADQ01000177.1 GCA_000961635.1 Hoeflea sp. BRH_c9
ATGTCCCGTGGCGGCTCGCCCAGGCGCTGGCGCGGCCAGGCCTTGCGCACCAGATCCAGATTTCCGCCGATGCCGCCGGAAGTGACCAGAACGCTCGGCGCCCGGAGCTCGAACTCGCCGCTGACCGCGCGCGTCGTCGACTCGCCGCGCGGCTTGACGTCATCCGCCAGGATTTCGCCGGAAACCCCTTTGACTGCATCGTTTTCCACAATGATGTGGGAACAGCGATGGCGGAACCTGAGCGTAATGCGTCCCGCCTTCACATGGGCGCGGACGCGCTGCTCGAACGGCGCCACAGTGCCGGGTCCAACGCCCCAGGTGACGTGGAAACGCGGAACCGAATTGCCGTGGCCATCGGCAAACGAGCCGCCGCGCTCGGCCCATCCGACGATCGGAAACCAGCGCATGCCCATTTGATGCAGCCATGGCCGCATCTCGCCGGCGGCGAAATCGATGTAGGCTTCGGCCCATTTGCGCGGCCAGTAGTCTTCCTCGCGGTCAAACTGCGCCGAGCCCATCCAGTCGCTGAGCGCGAGCTCGCGGCTGTCCTTGATGCCCATCCGCCGCTGTTCCGGCGTGTCGACCAGGAACACCCCGCCGAGCGACCAGAACGCCTGCCCGCCAAGCGAGTTTTCACCTTCCTGATCGAGGATGATGACGCTCTTGCCGCGGTCGGCAAGCTCCGCCGCGCCGACCAGCCCGGCCAGCCCGCCGCCCACCACGATCACATCGCAACTGTCCATGTCCTATCCCGCCCTTGCCTGATCCGCGCCAAGTCCCCGGTAGACCCAGATCACCGGCCCCGACACCAGATACATCAGGATCCCATAGACCGCGGCAGGCAGCGCGTAGGCCGAAAAGCCTGCCTCATAGCCGGTCAGGATCGCCGCCACCGTAATACCCAGCGTCGAGTTCTGGATACCGGTCTCGATCGAAATCGTCTTGACTTCCGCCGTCGACAGACCGGCGACGCGGGCAACGAAATAACCCAAAGCAAGCAGCAAGACGATCAGCACCAGTATCGTTGGCGCCAGCACCGGCAGATTGGCGATGAAGACATCCCAATTGACCAAGAGCGCCAGCCCGACGATGACCACGAACAGGCCGTTGGCCAGTTGCGCCACCACGGGCGCGATCCGCGCGGTCAGGGCGGGAGCGAAATGACGAAGCGCCAATCCGATGCCGATCGGCACCGTGGTGAGCAGGAACAATTGCACCGCGATGCCGCCAATACTGACCGGCTCGGCCTCCGCGCCGCTGAAATAGCTGATCGACAGCGCCAGCAATGGCGGCACCGTGATCATGCTGGCAAGGCTGATCACCGCCGTCAGCGACACCGACAGGGCAACGTCCCCCTTGGCGAGCCGGGTCAGGATATTGCTGGTAACCCCGCCGGGACAAAACGCCAGGATCATGAATCCCATCGCCAGTTCGGGGCCAAGACCAAACGCCAGCACCAGCAGAAAAGTGACAATCGGCAACAGCACCACCTGATTGAGCGCACCGATGACAAAGGCATAGGGCCGTGTGGCCATCCGCAGGAAATCCGCGGCCGTCAGGCCCAGGCCCAGTGAAAACATGATGAATGCCAAGCCCAAAGGCAGCACGACGCCGACCAAAGTCCCCATTTTCCCCTCCCGTTGACGCGGGCATTCTGCCCGCGTCCGGTGTTCGCCTCCTCGCGGACACCCTTGTGGCAACGGGACCACAAATTTCGGGCTCTGTCGATGGGCTCTGCCGGCCCATCCCCGGCTTGTCCGAGCTGGCCAACGGTATTGCGCCTGGAACCGGAGTGCGTCAAACAAGCAAACCCGCCCTCGCAGAAATAAACAGGCTCCTCATGGTCAAAGCCATCACCCCCGTCGCCGATCTTGTCGCCCAAGCCCGCGCGCGCATCGAGGAGATCGAAACCGTGGACGCGCTTGCCATGGTCGACGATCCGGACGTCGTGATCGTCGATCTGCGCGACATCCGCGAGCGTCAGCGCTCAGGTTTCATCCCGGGCAGCTTTCACTGTCCGCGCGGCATGGTGGAGTTCTGGGTGGACCCGCAAAGCCCTTACTTCAAGGAGGTGTTCGGCCTGGACAAGAAGTTCGTCTTCCATTGCGCCTCCGGCTGGCGTTCGGCGCTGACTGTGGCAACGCTCAACGACATGGGATTTGCCGCAGCTCATTTGAAGGAAGGGTTTTCCACCTGGGAAGCCCAAGGCGGCCCGGTCGAGTTCCCACCCGACCGGAAGTCTTAGGACTGCGCGGCTCGATTGCACCCGCCACGCAAAATCCAGGGGCGTCTCAATCGTCTTTCCACTTGACCTTGTCAGCGTCGAGGAAGTCGATCGAGTGCACCACGACGCTGTCCTCTTCAAGGAAACAGACATTGTAGTTCGGCGCCAGATCGCCATAGCCCATCCGGCCGGGCCGGCCGGAAAAATCCGGCCAGCAGCTGTGGTTTGTCGAACGCGGCGCCGAATAGGAAATGCCTGAGACAGCGCCGCTCAGCGTATAGTGACAGTGACCGAAGAACAGGTGCGCGACCGTGTCGCGGTACTCCCTGAGCAGCGATTGCAGTTCCTGCTCGTTGAGAATGCCGATCACGTCCGCATTGGCGACATGGACCCGAACCGGGTTGTGGTGCATGAACAGATAGGCTTTCTGCCCCTTGTCGCGCGCCGCATCCAGCACGCGCTTGAGCCAGGCCATGCGCTTGTCGCAATAGATCCCGCCATGCCGGCCCGCATCGACCGTGTCCATGTAGACGAACAGGCCCGCTGGCGTTTCCTCCGTCCATTGAACAAAACCGTCATCATCGCGGTTGGCGGCCGGAAACACCGAGGCAAAGGTTTCCCGACTGTCGTGATTTCCGATCATCAGCCGCGGTTCGAGCTTGCCCTTGAGCGAGCTGCCTTCAAGGATTTCGGCAAGTTGGAGGTAGCTTTCTTCCTGGCCGTAATGGGTCAGGTCACCAGTGATCACCACCAGGTCGGCGTCCTGGTCATTGGCCTCGACATAGGCCAGGCACTTCTTGAAATTGGCGATCGAATCGAGGCCGAGGATCGGCGCGTCATTGATATGAATATCGGAAATATGGACAAGTTTCATCGCGGTCTCCATGGCGGTTGCGGAGTGCCTATCAAGACTGTGTTGCCGCTCCATGACAGCGCACGAATCCCCCGCATTCCAGCGACGGCATATAAGGCCAATCGCCTCCGGGATGCCAGCCTCCGGCGTCGCGCCATTCTGGTCCGAAGGCGCCGCAACCCGGACAGCCACCCGGCAGAGGCGACAATCCGGGCTGGCGCGGTTGTTTGTGACAGGCGACATCCCTAACAATCCATATGCGACCCTGCAATTCTTGTCGTAGCGTGGAGCCGTGCATGCCGCAGAAAAAAATCCAGAAAATCTATGATGCCCTGCTCGAGGGGGCGTATCTCGGCCTGTCGGACGTCCAGTTGCACGATTATGTCTTTGAAAAATGCCCCAAAGCCACCAGCAAACGGCTGGTGCGCGCCTCTCTGCTGGCGCTCAGCGATCCCAACGTCGAGGACCGCAATGTTCTCAACGTGATCTACGCTCTTGCCATCAAGCACCGGCTGGATGGCGGCCCGGATACGGTTGAGGACGACGACGCATAGGGTGGTTCGCGCCGGTGCGCCCGGACGCTATCGGCCGCCGCTGTCGGCGCACGCATGGCGGATGTAATCGGTTAGCGCCGCGCCGGCGGTCTCGACCGCTCCGGAATTGTCGATGATAATTCCGGCCTCGAAACCGGCGGTCAGGTCCGAAGCGCGTTTGAGACGCGCGGCGATCTCTGCTGCGTTTTCCCGCCCCCTCGCTTCCAGTCTCCGAGCCAGAATCTCCGGATCGACCCGGATTTCAACCGCCACGGCGCTTGGAAAGACCTGGCGGATCACATTCCAGGCTCCTCTCGAGCCGTTCGCCACGGCCACCCTGCCCGCGGCCAGATGCGATTCAACATCGCGCGGCAGGCCGTAGCGCAATCCATTGGCCGACCAGGTCAGGGAAAACCGCCCGTCATCGATTGCCGCGTCGAATTCGGCATCGCTCATGGCGATATGATCTTCGCTGCCGGCATCGGCCGGCCGCGTGATCACACGCCGGACAAACAGCACGTCGGCCGAACCTGAGAGTTCACGGCGCGCATGAGAGATCAATGTATCCTTGCCCGCGCCGCTCGGTCCAAGCAGCACGATGAATCGTCCGAGCTCCGCTTCGGCGGCATCCGCCCGGCTGTCTACGATTGCCATCAGGCCACCCGTTCGCCCTGGCGCCAGACCGAGCGGACAATGGGAATGCCTGTCTCGCGGCGTACCCGCACGAGATCAGCGCGTTTTCCAGGCGTCAGGCTGCCGCGGTCATCAAGACCGACCGTATTCGCGGGCGTTGCCGTCACAAGCCGGATCGCCGTCGCCAGATCAAGCTCTTCGATCTCGTCGGCGAGCACGAAAGGAGCCTGGATCAGGCTGAACGGCACATAATCGGAGGACAGCACATCCAGAACGCCGGCCCGGGCAAGGTCGGTTGCGGCGATATTGCCGGAATGGGAGCCGCCGCGCACCACATTGGGCGCGCCCATCAGCACGCTCATGCCGGCCTTGTGCGACGCCTGCGCCGCCTCGATGCTGGTCGGGAACTCCGCCAGCCGGACGCCAAACCCGATCGCTTCCTCGACATGGTCAAGGGTGGCGTCATCGTGACTGGCAACCGTGATGCCGCGCTCGGCGCAGGCGCTGGCCAGGGCTTGGCGATGGGTATCGGAGTAACGCGCCGAAGCGGCTTGTCTGCGCGCGATGAAATGAGCGAAGGCCTCGTCCGTCAACCCGCGCTTGACTTTGTAATAGAGCGTGTACTGCTCCATGGTCTGGAACTGCCGCTGTCCCGGCGCATGGTCCATCAGCGAGGCAAGCCGGACCTGGGTGTCGGTGAGAAAATCGGCGAAATGATCGAGCACATCGGCCGCTGAAACTTCGCAGCGCAGGTGAATGAGGTGATCGGCCCGCAGCCGGTTTTCGGCCCTTGCCAGTGCCAGCGCATCGGCAATCGCGCGCATCTCGCCAACCTCGAAACCGTCATCAGCATCCGATCCCAGCCGCAGGCAGTCAAATACCGTGGTGATCCCGGATGAGGCAATCTGAGCGTCATGCGACTGTATCGCCGACATCGCGTCCCAGCGCACGCCGGGACGAGGCGAATAATGCGCTTCGAGATGGTCGGTGTGCAGTTCGACCAGTCCGGGGATCACATAGTCGCCCTCCATATCCACGCCGGTGGCCGAATTGCCTTCGGCGATTTCGGCGATGACCCCGTCCCTGAGAACGATGTTCCCGGATATGACCCGGTCTTCAAGCACCAGGCGCGCGTTAGTCAGGATTGTCTCGGTGGTCATTCAGGCGATCTTTCTTTGCAGGCCAGACGCCAGCGGCGTCCGGCTGTGGATTTCAAATGGCGCGCCGTGTTCGGGTTCGATGAACAGCGTCAGCGCATCGATCATGAACTGCTGTTCCGTCGTCGGGGCGAAATGCTCCCGCGCCGCGCGCAGAACCCGGTCGCGATCCTTGTCCGGCACCCGGCTCGTCAGCGTCATGTGGAAGCGGAAGCAATCAAACACGTAAGGATAGCCCCAGCGCATCAGATTGCGCAATTCGGCAAGGGACAATTGCTCGGGATTGCGCCGCTCGATTTCGGCTTCCGTCAGTTCAGCCCGGCAGGCATCGAAGGCGCTGACCACATCGCCGGCAAACTCACTGAGTTCGCTCACGTCGCCTTCAGGCAGCAGCGCCACGAATCCATCGATGGATCCAATCTTCAACCCTTCCAGCGCAAAGCGCGGCCGGCCGGCGCAGAACGCCGCCATGGCCTCGATCAGGTCGCTTTCGCACTTGTCTTCGGCGAGCCTGAATGGAGCCTTCAGCGTTCCGTGAAACCCGTAGCGCCGCGCCGGGCCGGTGATCCCGGCCAGTTCATCGGCGCCCATGCAATCGAAATCCGGCTGCTGCACCGTCCTGCCCGTGGCGGCATCCCTGCCGATCCAACTGGCGGCCAGTTCCGCCAGCTGCGAGGCGGGGTCGGGTGCAAAGTAGATCGCGTATCTCATGGGTGTCCCGTTCGTCCAATCAGGCGGCTTCGGAGCCAGCCCGACAGCGTGTCCATCGCCATCACCATAAGGACGATCAGGATGATGTAATAGCTCACCTCTTCCCAGTCCTTCTGGGTGGAAATGGCCTGGGTCAGCAACAGCCCGATGCCGCCGCCAACGATCGCGCCGATCACCGTGGCCGAGCGGGTGTTTGATTCGAAATAATACAGAACCTGGCTCAAAAACACAGGCGTGACCTGCGGAATAACGCCGAAACGGGCCTGCTGCATGCGCGACGCGCCGGTCGATTGCACGCCTTCCACCTGTTTGGCGTCAATGTTTTCCAAGGCTTCGGAGAAGGTCTTGCCGAAAGTTCCGGTGTCGGTGAGTAGGATCGCAAGCGCTCCGGTCATCGGCCCTGGCCCGAAGGCGCGCGACAGGATGATGGTCCAGATCAGCCCGTCGACGCCTCGCAGGAAATCGAAGATGCGGCGCAGCGTGAAAAGAATGGGCCGCGAAGGCGTAAAATTCGTGGCGGCGAAAAACGCAAGCGGAAAGGCGATCATCGCAGCGCCCATAGTGCCGAGAAACGCCATCAGCACGGTCTCGAACAGCGCCCATGCCACATCGCCATGCCGCCACATCGCGTTGGTCCAGAAGCCATCCGCCATGGCCGAAATATTCGAGCGCGCCGGATCGATCCGCTCGCCAATTGTGGCAAGCTGGACGAGTTCGACGAATGACTTGCCGTAAAACGGGCTGTCGAGCGTGAAGAAGAACAGCTCCCATCCTGCCTGGTATTTGAACACCTCGGTGCGGTTGCGGGTATAGCTGAAGCGTCCCTGTTCGGTGGTCACCGCCACACGCGTGTCTGATGCATTGATCCAGTCGGGAACGCCACCGTCCGGCAGCACCAGACTCAGCTTGCCGGCTTGAGGCGAGATGTCGACAACGCCATAGCCGGGGACCATGTAGCGCGCGCCATCGGCGTCGAAGATGACTTCATGGCCCTTGTCGAGGTCGATCCGCGTGACGCCGTCCACCATGGTCACCCAGTCGGGCAACATGCCTTCGGGATAGGTTCCCTTGTTCTCGCCTTCGATGGCAACCGTGACTTCGTTGATGCGGTTGTCGCGTGTCACATGGGTCTTGTGCGACCAGAAATCCGAAACCAGGATCGCGGCATTGTCGAGCCGTGCACGCGCCGCGATGCCGTAAATGTCAAAGGCAAAGAACACGTAAGTCAGATAGAGCAGGATCACCGCTGGTACGGCGAAGGCAGTTACCTGTTTGCGGTTGAACCCCTTGAGAACAATGAGCTGCAGGTTGGAGGCGGCAAGCGGCGCGGTGTCGGTGGAGGTCATGTCAGCGTCCCTTGACCATGCGGTTGCGGTAATGGCTCGACAACTGGTCGAAGAACACGATGGTCACGAACAAGAGGATGAAGATCGCCACCACCTGATCATATTTGCCCTGCCCCCATTGCATGGCGAGCCTGAGATCATGGCCGATGCCGCCCGAACCGACGAAACCGAGAATGGCGGACGCCCGAATATTGATCTCGAAACGCAAGAGCGCGTAGGACAACCAATTGGGCGCCACCTGCGGGATCACCCCCAGCCACATTTTCTGGATCCAGCTCGCGCCCACCGACGACAGCCCCTCGACCGGTTTCAAATCGGCGTTTTCGGCCACTTCCGAGAACAGCTTGCCAAGCGCGCCCGTGGTGTGGAAGGCAATGGCGATCATCGCCGGAACCGGACCGCCGCCGAGAATGAAGATCAGCACCAGGGCGATGACGATTTCCGGGATCGCCCGCATGCCGTCCATCATCCGCCGGAACAGCGGGATCAGTCGCGGCCAGCGCGCCAGCCCGCGGGTGGAGAGCAATGCCAATATCGTGCCAAATACCGCGCCAATAAATGTGGAGACCGCCGCGATGTTGAGCGTCTCGATCAGCGAGGGCAGGAATTCAGCCAGCAACCCTGGAAGGTTGGCTGCCTTGGCTGCCCCCTCGGTCAGCACTTCGGACGGGAACTCGAAAACCTGGGAGATGCCGTTCCAGAATCCGCCGGCATTGCGTGAATCGGCCAGGTGAAAACCGGAGGCCATCATGGCGATGAAGATGACGAGGAGAATCCCGCCATACATCTGCTTCCGGCGGGCCATCGCCAGATAATTGTCGCGGATGGCGATCGATGCGGCGGCGCCGCCGTGATGTGTCGTCATATCGCTCATCGGCGGGGATCCTTCCCGAAATGAAAGCGGGGAGCCGGATGGCCCCCCGCTATTGCTTGACAGGACCTTAGTTGGTCTGGGCCTGACGCACGGCGACAATCGTCTCGTAAGCGGCGTGGGTGATCGGCTTGAAACCGGCGGTTTCACCGGCCGCGATCGAATAGGCGCACTGCGGGTCCTTTTCGATCATGCCGCCGACAAGCGCGGTCATCTTGTCCTTGACATCCTGCGGCAGCGACTTGCGCAGGGTGACCGGGCCTTCCGGGATCGGCTTCGACTTCCAGATTTCGACAATGTCGTTCATGTCGACGATGCCGGAATCGACGGCCTTGCGCAGGGCGCCCGAATTGTAGCCGTCTTCCCAGTTGCCCAGACCATCGGCCCAGGTCACGCCGGCGTCGACTTCGCCATTGGCGACGGCGACGATGGTCTGCTCATGACCGCCAGTGAATTTCACTTCGCCGAAATAAGCGCCATTTTCCATGGTGGCGCCGGTTTCCTGCGGGATCTCGATGGAGGGGATCAGGTAGCCCGAGGTCGAGTTCGGATCACCAAAGGCGAAGACCTTGCCCTTCATGTCGGCCAGCGACTTGATGTTCTTGTCCTTGCGGGCAAAACCGATCGAATGATAGCTGTAGGAGCCATCGAGATTGGTCTTCACCAGAACCGGCTCGACCGCTTCCGGGTCGGTCAGATAGGCCTTGGCATAGGAAGAGGCGCCGAACCAGGCCATGTCGAGCGAGCCGCCGACCATTCCCTGGATCACGCCGTCATAATCGGCCGGGGTGAACAGCTTGACCGGCACGCCGAGGGCTTCCTCGGCATAGACGCGCAGGCATTCGTTCGATGTCAGTCGGTCCTGGGCGTTCTCGCCGCCGAGGATGCCGATGCGGAATTCGGTGATGGCGTCCTGAGCGAAGGCGCTTGTGGACAAAAGTGCCGCCGTGGCGGCCACGAGAATGGTCTTCATCATAGTCTTGTCTCCGTTTGTGAGTGGGCAGTGATTGTGAGTGGGTAGTGCGGGAACGGCGAAAACAGTCGCATCTCAGGCAATCCCGGCCGGAAACTTTCAGGCCGGCCTGCCAGGGTCAGGCAGGCTCAGGCACCATGTTGGAAGCGGTTGCCCTGGATTTGGCCGCGGTACGCGCGCTCTCGCCAAGGCTGGTGGAGGTGATCGATTCCGAGATTTCCTCGCCATCGGCGCCTGCGCCATAGATGGCGCGAACCGCGTCGGTGGTCAGTTCATCCGGCTTGCCGTCAAAGACAACCTTGCCATGCGCCATGCCGATGATGCGCTCGCAATAGCCGCGCGCGGTGTCGAGCGTGTGCAGGTTGGTCACCACGGTGATGCCTTCCTGCTCGTTGATGTCCTTGAGCGCGTCCATGACGATCTGGGCGTTGAGCGGGTCAAGCGAGGCGATCGGCTCGTCGGCGAGGATCAGTTTCGGCGACTGCATCAGCGCGCGCGCAATCGCCACCCGCTGCTGCTGGCCGCCGGACAGCGCCTCGGCGCGCTTGGTGGCGTTTTCGGCGACGCCGAGCCGTTCCAGGATCGAGATCGCCCGCAGGATGTCCTCGCGTGGAAACAGGTTGAACATGGTCGAGAACGTCGAGCGCATGTTCAGCGTGCCGTGCAGCACATTGGAGACCACATCAAGCCGCGGAACCAGGTTGAACTGCTGGAAGATCATGGCGCAGTCGCGCTGCCAGCTCCGTAACTCGCGGCCGCCCAGCGTCGAAACCGGACGTCCCGAATGGGAGATGACGCCGCCGCTCACGCCGGTCAGCCGGTTGATCATTCTCAGCAGCGTCGACTTGCCGGCGCCCGAGCGTCCAATGATGCCGACCATCTGACCTTCGGGAATCGACAGGGACACAGCGTCAACTGCGATATTGGAACCAAAGCGGCGGGTCACATCGTTCAATTCAAGCATGGACAAAATCCCCTGGGATCACGCTGGGTTTCGTGACTTTCGAGGATTGGACTAGCCCAGCCGTGTGAAGGGCCGATGTCGGTTTGATGTCAGATTTGTTACGATCCACAGGTCCACCGCGATACAGGCAGAAACCCGCAGGTTTCTGCGGTTTGTGGACTTGCCTTGCCGCCCCGGTCATGCCCCTATGCGCCTGTCTGGTGCCCGCAACACGCGGGAGAATCGGGAATCCGGTGAAAATCCGGAACGTGCCCAACGCTGTGAAGGGGATGGTCCGCGCGACACGCCACTGGGAAAGCCCGGGAAGGCGCGCGGGGCAGATGATCCGAAGTCAGAAGACCGGCCGGACGTCATAGCCTTACCGCGCATGGACAGCGCGGTGGGGTGTTCACGGATTGTTGGGGATCAAACAATGCCGAAGACATCGATGCTGGCGCAAGCCCAGCCATTTGCCGACGCCGAACGCGACGCCGTCTACAAGGCCATCTTCACCCGCCGCGACGTGCGCGACCAGTTCCTGCCCGACCCGTTTCCCGATGACGTGCTCCGGCGGCTGCTTCAAGCCGCCCATCACGCACCGTCGGTCGGCTTCATGCAGCCGTGGAATTTCATCATCATCCGAAATCAGGCGGTGCGCGACCGTGTCGCGGACGCATTCGGCCAGGCCAATGCGGAAGCCGCCCAGATGTTCCCTCAGGAGCGGCAATCCAAATACAAATCATTGAAGCTCGAAGGCATCCGAAAGGCGCCGCTCAATCTCTGCGTCACCTGCGACCGCGACCGCGGCGGAAATGTCGTTTTGGGCCGTACCCACAATTCCAGCATGGATCTCTACAGCACCGTCTGCGCGGTGCAGAACCTGTGGCTTGCGGCGCGCGCCGAAGGCATCGGCATGGGCTGGGTCAGCATTTTTCGCGACGCCGATCTCAAGCCGATCCTCGGCATTCCCGACAGGATCGAGATCGTCGCCTATCTTTGCCTGGGTTATGTCGATCAACTCTACGAACAGCCCGAACTCGAAGTCAAAGGCTGGAACAAGCGGCTTTGCCTCGACGAGCTGATCTTCGAGGAAGGCTGGCAGGGCGGGCTCTAACCGCCGTGCCGGTCGATGAATTCCTCGACCGGCAGCGCCCGGAAATCCTTGAGCGCGGCATGCAGCTTTTCATGCTCCCAGTCCCACCAGGCGAGCGCATCGAGGCGGCTGGCGATGTCATCGGAAAAGCGCTGCCTGATCGTGCGCGCCGGCACGCCGACGGCGATGGCGAAATCGGCGACGTCCTTTGTCACCACCGCGTTGGAGCCGATGATGGCGCCATTGCCGATGCTAACCCCCGGCATCACCACCGCGCCATGGCCGATCCAGGTGTCATGGCCGATGGTGATCCCCTGCCCGGCGCGCCAGTCAAAGAAATCCTGATCGTCGCTCTCGCCGTCAAAATACCAGGCCGAGCGGTAGCTGAAATGATGCAGCGACGCGCGCTCCATCGGGTGCATGCTGGCATAGATCCGCACATGGGCGGCAATGTTGGCGAACTTGCCGATGGTGGCATAGGCGATCTGGGTGTTCTCGACGCAGTAGGAATAATCGCCCAGGGTCGAATGCGAAACCGAGCAGTTGGCGCCGATTTCGGTGTAGCGGCCGAGCGTCGAGTCGACGATTTTGGCCGTGGGATGGACGAGCGGCGTGTCCGACAGCCGTGTCATGCCGCTGCCTTTCCTGCCGCGAAGGCAGAGACATCGATGACGTGATCCGCCACTGCGTTGCGCACGTCCAGATCGTGGAAAATGCCGAGCAGCGCCACGCCTTCCGCCTTCTTGCGCGCAATCAGGCCGATCACCACTTCGCGGTTGGCCGCATCCAGCGACGCCGTCGGCTCATCCAAGAGCAGAACCGGATGATCGGTGATGAAGCCGCGGGCGATGTTGACCCGCTGCTGCTCGCCGCCCGAAAAAGTCGCCGGCGGCAGCGACCAGAGCTTTTCCGGCAGGTTGAGCTCAGCGAACAGGTCGCGGGCCTGCTGATGCGCGGCCTCCCGCTCGACGCCGCGGATCATGAGCGGTTCCGCCGCCACATCGAGCGCCGACACCCTCGGCACCGCGCGCAAAAACTGGCTGACATAGCCGATCGTGTCGCGCCTGATCTCCAGCACCAGACGCGGACTGGCGCTGGCGATGTCGACATGCCGGCCGTGATGTTCGACCAGGATCTGGCCTCCGTCACAGCCGTAATTGCCATAGAGCATCTTCAGGATCGAACTCTTGCCGACGCCCGACGGGCCGCCCAGCACCGCGCAGGACCCGGCTTTCAGCGAGAACGACACATTGGCGACGACCGGCAGTTCAACGCCGCCGCGCATATGCATGATGAAGGTTTTTTTCACTTCCGAAGCGACAAGCAGCGTGATCATGGTCAGACCTGCAGGATGGAGGAAACGAGAAGCTGGGTATAGGGCGCGCGCGGATCGTCGAGCACCCGGTCGGTCAGACCCGCCTCGATCACCCTGCCCTCCTTCATCACGATCATCCGGTCCGACAACAGCCGCGCCACGGCGAGATCGTGGGTGACCACCACCACCGCCAGCCCGAGATCGGAAACCAGGCCGCGCAACAGGTCGAGAAGCCGCGCCTGCACCGAGACATCGAGCCCGCCGGTCGGCTCGTCCATGAACACCAGCCGCGGTTCGGTGACCAGATTGCGGGCGATCTGCAACCGCTGCCGCATGCCGCCCGAAAACGTGCGCGGCTGGTCATCGACCCGGTCCTCGTCGATCTCGACGCGGGCCAGCCATTCGATCGCAGCACCCCGTATGTTGCCGTAATGCCGGTTGCCCACCGCCATCAGCCGCTCGCCGACATTGGCGCCGGCCGAGACCGTCATCCGCAGGCCATCGATCGGGTTCTGGTGCACAAAACCCCAGTCGGTGCGCATCAGGTGCCGGCGCTCGGCTTCCGTCATCTTGTAGATTTCCGAGATTGCGCCGTCGCGCATGCGGTAATGCACGGTGCCGCAGGTGGGCGTCAGCCGTGACGAGATGCAATTGAGCAGCGTGGTCTTGCCGGAGCCGGATTCGCCGACAATCGCCAGCACCTCGCCCGGCCATAATTCAAAACTCACATCGGCGCAGCCGATGCGTTTGCCATAGACCCGGGTCAGGCCCTCAACTGTGAGCAGCGGCTTGACCGGCGCGGGGATTCCCGCCGCAGCGAGAGCTTCAAGAGTACTGGAATGGCTCATGCCATCGCCTCCTTGTCTTGGCCCGGTTCATCGCCGAGCAGCGCGCCGCGATGGCCGTCTGCCCGGCGGCTTTCACAATGATGGGTGTCGGAGCAAACGAACATCCGTCCGCCATGATCGTCGAGCACCACCTCGTCCAGATAGACCTGCTCGCCGCCGCACAGCGCGCAGGGCTGGTCAAAATGCTGGATTTCGAACGGATGATCCTCGAAATCGAGGCTGACCACGTCGGTGTGCGGCGGGATCGCGTAGATCCGCTTCTCGCGGCCCGCGCCGAACAATTGCAGCGCCTCGGATTGATGCATCTTCGGATTGTCGAATTTCGGCGTCGGCGACGGGTCCATCACATAGCGCCCCTCGACCTTGACCGGATAGGCGTAAGTTGTGGCGATGCGGCCGTTGCGGGCGATGTCCTCGTAAAGCTTGACATGCATGAGGCCGTATTCCTCCAGCGCATGCATCTTGCGGGTTTCGGTCTCGCGCGGTTCGAGAAAGCGCAAAGGTTCGGGGATCGGCACCTGATAGACCAGCACCTGCCCCGCATGCAGCGGCGTTTCCGGGATCCGGTGGCGGGTCTGGATGATGCTGGCGTCAGGCGTGGATGTTGTTGTGGCCACGCCGGCAGTCTTGGCGAAGAACGCCCTTATCGACACCGCGTTGGTGGTGTCGTCGGCGCCCTGGTCGATGACCTTGAGCACATCGTCGCGCCCGATGATCGCCGCCGTCACCTGCACCCCGCCGGTGCCCCAGCCATAGGGCATCGGCATTTCGCGGCTGGCGAACGGCACCTGGTAGCCGGGGATGGCGATGCCCTTGAGGATCGCGCGGCGGATCATCCGCTTGGTCTGCTCGTCGAGATAGGCGAAATTGTAGCTCGCCAGGTTCTGCGTTTGCGTGTCGGGCGCGTTCATTCGGCGGCCTCCTTGGCAACATCGGTCTCGTCATCCGCCTTGGCCGCGCTGGCGAAATGCTCCGCCCGCATGCGGCGGACCAGGTCGAGCTCGGCCTGGAAGTCGACATAATGCGGCAGCTTGAGATGTTCGACGAAGCCGGTCGATTGCACATTGTCGCAATGCGACAGCACGAATTCCTCATCCTGCGCCGGCGCCGTGATGTCCTCGCCGAGTTCTGCGGCCCTGAGCGCCCGGTCGCACAGCGACATCGCCATGGCCTTGCGCTCGGCCTGCCCGAACACCAGACCGTAACCGCGGGTGAATTGCGGCGGCGTCTTGGCCGAGCCCTGGAACTGGTTAACCATCTGGCATTCGGTCAGTTTCACCCTGCCGATCACCACCGCGAAGCCGAGTTCGGGGATCATCACTTCGACATCGACCTCGCCGATGCGGATTTCACCGGCGAAGGGATGGCTGCGAGCATAGCCGCGCTGGGTCGAATAGGCGAGCGCCAACAGAAACCCCTCGTCGCCACGCGCCAGCGTCTGCAGCCTTGCGTCGCGCTGCATCGGAAACTCCATCGGCGTGCGGGTGATGTCAGCCACCGGCCGCTTGGAGTCGGTGACCGGATCGTCCTCGATCAGCCCCTCGTCGCCGAGAATGTCGGAGACACGGGTGACCTTTTCGCCTGTGTCGACCCCGGTCTCGGGCGCTTCCAGCGGCGCGTCGCCGGCCAGCGCCGGATCGAGCAGGCGGTGGGTGTAATCAAATGTCGGCCCGAGCAACTGCCCGCCCGGCAGATCCTTGTAGATCGCCGAGATCCGCCGCTCGACGATCATTTCGCCGGTATCGATCGGTTCGGAATGACCAAACCGAGGCAGCGTCGTCCGGTAGGCCCGAAGCAGGAACACCGCCTCGATCAGGTCGCCGCGCGCCTGCTTGATGGCGAGCGCGGCCAGTTCGGGATCGTAGAGCGAGCCCTCTCCCATCACCCGGTCGACGGCGAGCGACAATTGCCCGGCGATCTGCTCCAGCGTCAGCCCCGGCACTTGGGCGTCGCCGCGGCGGCGCGCGGCGAGCAGGCGGTGGGCATTGGCGATGGCGGCTTCTCCGCCCTTGACAGCTACATACATATTTATGCCTCCGATCGGATCAGGCGGGTGCTGCGCGGCATCGCCGCCACAGAACCGGGAGCAGCCAGGATCAGATCAATGCCGCGCGGAAACACGGCCCGGTTGGCCATCCATTGCGCTGCGAAATGCTGCGGCATCGGATCGGGCGCCAGCGAGGACTGGCCCTTGATGCCGGGGCCTTCGAGCGTGAGCCGCGTTCCTCCGGTCAGCGTGGACACCTGCAGGATCACGCTCGTCGAGCGATCCGGGAACTCCTGGCTGCCGAGTGCAAATCCATTCAATGCCGAGAGATTCTGCGGCGCCGCAACAAGCGCGAAACTCGCCTCCGAGCGTTGGTCCGTGACCGGCGCGCCGGTGTGAAAGACGATCCAGTCGCGCACCGCGGCGGTCTTGGTCAGGGCCGGATCGAGCCATACCGGCGTGTCGGCGTCGGCCAATGTGGCGATCAGCGCCGAAGCCGAGGCCATCAGCGGCGCCGGCGGCGTGGTCACGTGCGGCACGGCATGGATCGAACCGGGCCGGGCAATGGCATTCATCAGTGCGCGGAACACCGCCTGCGATGCGCCGACCGGATCGGAAAAGCCGCCCTCATAGACGGTGGAACTGTGTGGGGCCATCGTCATCAGTCTTCTCCCCGCACCATCGTGAAAAAATTGACCCGTGTCGCCGCGGTCTCTTCACGCAGCTTCGCATCGGCTTCGCCGGCCAGTTGCTCGAGCGGCGCAACGATATCGCGCTCGATTCTCTCCACCTGGGCCGGATCCTGCGCCAGCGCATCGATGACGGCGACCAGTTGCGCCTTGCGCGCATCGCGGCCGGAAATCATCGCGTGCCCGACCTGGCCCGATTCGATCCGCACCGTCACCCGCGTGGCCGATACCTCGCCAACATGAAACGGCTGGCCGCCACCGCCAATGCGTCCGCGCAACGCCACCAGCCCCGATTCGGGGCCACGCAGCAGTTCGACAGCCGGGTCGAGGCCGGTCTGCTTCCACAGAGCCAGCAGGTCCTTGCCTTCCGCCTTGGCCAGCACCGACAGCCGCCGCTGCCGCGCCGCCACGCCACTTTCGTCCTGTTCCGCCAGCGCCATCAAGATCTCCTTATTTGTCTATTTATCTAGACAACCGTATGAATCACACTATACCTAAACGGATCGTATGACGAGCCTGTGACATCACGAAAGGAATCGCCGGTGAAAACGCTGCAAAGACGCACCGGAATAGCACTGTGGCGGCAGGTTGCCGACGAGATCCGCCAGTCGGTGCTTGCCGGCATGGCAGCCAATGCGCAATTGCCCGCCGAGGCCGAACTGGCGGCCCGATTCGGCGTCAACCGCCACACCGTCCGCGCGGCCATCGCAGCGCTGGAGAAGGAAGGCATCCTGCGCGCCGAACAGGGCCGCGGCACCTTTCTCAATGACCGCAAGCGGCTCAGCTACCCGATCGGCCGGCGGACAAGGTTTTCCGCGGGGCTTGAGAATCAGGCGCAGACCCTTTCCGGCAAGCTGTTGTCGAGCCGGACCGTGCCCGCCCCGCCGCACGTGGCGCAGGCGCTGTCGCTGCCGGCGAACGCACTGGTGATTGAAATCACGACGGTCTCGACCGCCGACGGCCTGCCGGTTTCCGCGGCCACTTCCTGGTTTGACGCGGGCCGTTTCCCGGCGATTGCCGAAACCTATGCCGCGACCGGCTCGATCACCGCATCGCTCATGCGCCTGGGCGTGGACGACTACACCCGCCAGACCACAGCGGTGGAGGCCCGGCACGCCAGCACCGAGGATCTTGACCTGCTTGGCCTGTCGCCCGGCGCCATCGTGCTGCTGACCCGCTCGGTCGACATCGATGCGCAAGCCCGTCCGGTTCAGTACGGCGAATCCCGCTTCGCCGCCGATAGGATCGAATTGCTGATCGACAACCGGCCCTCGGGCGTGCCGGAAGCGGCCTCCTGATCAGCTTGCCGGCATAGCAGCACCGCCACCGTCACAAAACTGAGAACTGAATCGTGTCTAAGCCTGCTCGCAGGACGATTGCTCAAGGTGCAGGCGGTACCCGTGACCACAAATTACCGGACCATTTTTCTTTCCGACATTCATCTCGGCACGCCCGATTGCCAGGCGGAAATCCTGATCGACTTCCTGCGCGAGCACGACGCCCCGACCATCTACCTTGTCGGCGACATCATTGATTGCTGGCGCATGAAGCGGAAGGGCTTTTACTGGCCGCAGTCCCACAATGACGTGGTCCAGAAACTGCTGCGCAAGGCGCGCAAGGGCACCCGCATCGTCTATGTTCCGGGCAACCACGACGAATTGCTGCGCGACTATCAGGGTGTCCACTTCGGCGGCATCGAGGTGCTCGAACGCGATGTGTTCGAGACCGCCGACGGCAAGCGCCTGCTGGTCATCCATGGTGACGAATTCGACATGGTGGTGATGAACCACCGCTGGCTCGCCCATTTGGGCGACATCGCCTACGGCATGGCGATGTGGACCAACAAATGGCACAACCGCTCACGCAAGCTGCTCGGGCTGCGTTACTGGTCATTCTCCCGCTGGGCCAAGCTGAAGGTCAAGAGCGCGGTCAATTTCATCTCGGATTTCGAGGAAGTGCTGGCCGAGGAAGCCCGCAAGCATGGCGCCGACGGCGTCATCTGCGGCCATATCCACCACGCCGCCAACGATATGCGCAATGGCATCCGCTACATCAACACCGGCGACTGGGTGGAAAGCTGTACCGCCGTGGTCGAGCATTCCGACGGCCGCATCGAGATCATCGACTGGTCGCGCCGCATTCCGCAACAGGCCGGCCTGGCGCCAAAGAGCGCGGTTGTTGAACAGATTGCCCGCGCACGGGACCAGGCGGCATGACCGCCGGCGCCAATTTCTCTCCCTTGGAGCATTCAAAATGACCATGATTGAATCCACCGCCATCGGCGCCCGCATCGACGGCGCGGTTGTGCGCAACACCGCATTGTCGTCGACGGGAATGCTGGAGCGCATATTCTCCGCCGCTTTCCGCGGTCTGGTCTATCCACAGATCTGGGAAGACCCGCTGGTCGACATGCAGGCCCTGGCGCTCAAGCCGACGGATACCCTGGTCACCATCGCCTCCGGCTCCTGCAACGTGCTGTCCTATCTGACCGCCGATCCGGCCGAAATCATCGCGGTGGATCTGTCGCCGGCCCATGTGGCGCTGGGCCGGCTCAAACTGGCGGCGGCCAGGCATCTGCCCGACCACACCTCGTTTTCCAACCTGTTCCGCCACGCCAATCTGAAGACCAATGTGGCGCTGTACGAGCGCCACATCCGCCAACATCTCGATGCCACGACCCGCGCCTATTGGGACGGGCGCGAAGCGGGTGGCAGGCGGCGCATCAGCCGCTTCTCCCGCGGCTTCTATTCCACCGGGTTGCTGGGACGGTTCATTTCCGTGGCGCACGTGGTCGGCAAGATCTACGGCGTCGATCCGCGCGAGCTTCTGCGGATGGACAGCGTCGAAAAGCAGCGCGAATTCTTCGAAACCCGCATCGCGCCGGTGTTCGACAGCAAGAGCTTCAAGGCGCTGACCTCGCTGCGCGCCTCGCTGTTTGGCCTCGGCATTCCGCCGGCGCAATATGAGGCGCTGGCCGGAGACGCGCCCGATGGCATGACCGGCGCCTTGCGGGTCCGCACCGAACGGCTGGCCTGCGGCTTTCCGCTCAAGGACAATTACTTTGCCTGGCAGGCCTTCGGCCGCGGCTACCAGCCGGGTGAATCCGCCAGCCTGCCGCCCTATCTGGAGGCCCACCATTTCGAAACCGTCCGCCGCAATGCCGGTCGGGTCACCATCGTCAATGAGAGCATCACCGCGCTGCTCGCCGCTCGCCCCGCGGCCTCGGTCGACGCCTTCGTACTGCTGGACGCCCAGGACTGGATGACCGACAGCCAGTTGTCCGAGCTGTGGGCCGAGATCACCCGCACCGCGAGCCCAGGCGCCCGCGTGATCTACCGCACCGCCGCTGCGGCCTCGCCGCTGCCCGGCCATGTTCCCGATGGCATTCTCGGCAAATGGGATTATCGCGCTGACGAGAGCCTGGCGCTGGGCGCGCAGGACCGCTCGGCGATCTATGGCGGCTTCCATCTGCACGTCAAACGGGATGTCGCGGCATGACCACTGTCTCCGCCAATGCCTCGGTGATGGATGGAATCTACCGCCATCAACGGCATATCTACGATCTGACCCGGCGCTATTATCTGCTCGGCCGCAATGATCTGATTGCCGCGCTCAAACCACCCTCCGGTGGGACCGTGCTTGAAATCGGCTGCGGCACCGCGCGCAACCTGATCCTGACCGCCCGGCGCTATCCCGAGGCGCAATTGTTCGGCATCGACATTTCCGCCGAAATGCTCAAATCCGCCGACGCCATGGTGTCAAAAAGCGGCCTGTCCGGCCGCATCAAACTGGCCCAGGGCGACGCAACCGGATTTGACGCCGGCCCCCTGTTGGGCGTGGCCCGGTTCGACCGGGTGTTTTTCTCCTACAGCCTGTCTATGATCCCCGGCTGGGAAGCGGCCTTGCGGCAAGCCATTGAGGCCGTGGCGCCGGGCGGCGAACTGCATGTCGTCGATTTCGGTCAGCAATCGGCCCTGCCCGGCTGGTTCGGCAAGGCTTTGAAAGCCTGGCTCGCGCGTTTTCATGTCACGCCGAGGGCAAATCTCGGCGACGCCATGGCCACGCTTGCACAGGAACATCACGGCGAGCTGAGCTTTGCCACGATCTACCGCGATTACGCCCGGATCGGCGTCATCCGCCTGCCCTGACAGCGCCTCAACCGGCGGCGCCGACATTGATCCGCGCCACAGCGACTGTCTTGACGATGGCGAAGCAGTCAGCGCCCGGCGCAAGCCCCAGCGCCAGCGTCGAACGCCGGGTGATCCGCGCCAGAATGAGATCGTCGCCCGAGCGCAACTGAACAATGGCTCCGGGTCCATTGCCGAGCCGTACCGCCGTGACGGTCGCTGGCAGCACATTGAGCGCCGACAATCCCTCGGGCCGGCTCCGTGACAGGATCACGTCCTGGGCCAGGATGCGGATCGAAAGCCGCGTCCCGATCGCCGCCTCCACCCTCGGCAGGTACAGCGGTCCCGCCGATGCCTCAAGCCGCGTCAGCCCATCCTCGTCCTGCGCGGCCACCACCGCGTGCAGCGACGC
>LADQ01000031.1 GCA_000961635.1 Hoeflea sp. BRH_c9
GGTGGTCAAGGACCTGGTGCCGGATCTCACCCATTTCTACGCCCAGCACCGGTCGATCGAGCCGTGGCTGAAGACCGTGTCGCCGACGCCGGCCAAGGAATGGAAGCAGAGCCACGAGGACCGGGCCAAGCTCGACGGGCTCTATGAATGCATCCTCTGCGCCTGCTGCTCGACCTCGTGCCCGAGCTACTGGTGGAACGGCGACCGCTATCTCGGCCCCGCCGTGCTGCTGCAGGCCTATCGCTGGCTGATTGATTCGCGCGATGAAGCCACCGGTGAGCGGCTCGACAATCTCGAGGATCCGTTCCGGCTCTACCGCTGCCACACCATCATGAACTGCACCCAGACCTGCCCCAAGGGCCTCAACCCGGCCAAGGCAATCGCCGAAATCAAGAAGATGATGGTCGAGCGCCGGGTGTAAGGGGCGAACGGTAGGTTCTATGGTTTGCGCGTCCTCGCCGCCCTGCCCCTCCCTTCCCCTCCGGGGGAAGGTGGCTCGCGCGCAGCGGCGAGACGGATGAGGGCGGGCTTCAGCGGGTGGAGCGATCCCTCATCCGCCGGCTTCGCCGGCACCTCCTCCCTGAGGGAGAAGGGAGGAATCCCGCAAGCGCCGCGTCCCGCGGCAACCGGTGTCCGCACCCTATCCGTCGTCGTGCTCGGGCCTGTCCCGAGCATCTGCCGGACCCTCGGCTTTCCTGTTGGTCCGGCTGCTCCGCGCCGGGGCGGATGCTTGACAGGCGCGAAACCCTGAATAGACTCTGCCTGTCTGAAACAGGTTAGGTTCGGGAAGGTTGGCCCGGCCCCCGCATAGGCGGGTCCTTCTGCTGCTTCGGTGGCGGCCCAAGGCTATCAAGGCATGTGCATGGTGCGCATGCCGATAGAAAGGGCACGTCATGCAACAGCAAATTTCCGTCATCACTCTCGGTTCCGCCGACCTTTCCCGGTCACGTCGCTTCTATACGGAAGGCTTCGGCTGGACGCCGGTTTTCGAAAATGAAGAAATCATCTTCTATCAGATGAACGGCTTCGTTCTCGGCACATTCCTCAAGGCTTCGCTCGAAAAGGACATGAACCGTCCCGGCGTGCTGCAGCCGGGCGCCTATGCGCTGGCCCACAATGTGGCATCGCTCGAGGACGTCGCGCCGGCGATTGCGCAACTGGCGCGGCATGGCGGCCGGATCATCCGTCCCGCCGACGCGCCTCCCCATGGCGGGTTCCGGGGCTATGTTGCCGATCCGGACGATCATGCCTGGGAGATCGCGTGGAACGCGGCCTGGACGATTGACGCGAACGGTCTCGTCACCTTCGGGCTTTAGGAAATGCTGGGGACGGTTTACTTTTCCGCCAGCATCAGAGCGCCCATTCGCTCCCCGTCGGCGGAAAAGCAAACCGTCCCCGAACTGCCTTCACCCCAGCGCCTGGTTGAGATCGGCGATCAGGTCGCCTGCGTCCTCGATGCCGACCGAGACGCGGATCAGGCTGGGCGGGATGCCGGTGTGCGGCTCGATGGTGTGGCGGTGCTCGACCAGGCTTTCCACCCCGCCCAGCGATGTGGCGCGGTGAAACAGCTTGAGCTTACCCACCACGCCCAGCGCTTCTGCGGCGCCGCCCTTGACCAGGAACGAGAACAGGCAGCCGAAGCCGCCCTGCATCTGCCGTTTGGCGATGTCGTGGCCGGGGTGGCTGGCGAGCCCGGGATAGTAGACGTCGGTCACTTTCGGATGGGCGCTCAGATGTTCGGCGATCATTTGCGCCGAACGGCTCATCCGCTCCATCCTCAACGGCAAGGTGCGCATGCCGCGCAGCAGCAGCCAGGCCTCGAACGGTCCGATCACCGCGCCGGCGTCGTGGCGGTCGGCCTTGATGTCGGTCCAGATTTTTGCGGCCGGGGCAGACGTCGCGAGAACGCCGGCCAGCACATCGGAATGACCGTTGATGCCCTTGGTGGCCGAATGCATGACGATGTCGGCGCCGAATTCCAAGGGCCGCTGCAGCACCGGGGTGGCGGCGGTGGAATCAACCGCCAGCAACCCGCCGGCCTTGTGCGCGCATTGTGCCGCGTGGGCGATGTCGACGGTCTTGAGCCAGGGATTGGACGGCGTCTCGATGAACACCAGTTGAGGCCGGTGCGCGGCGCAGGCCGCTTCGAGCGCGGCCGGATCAGCCGCATCGACTTCGTGCAGCGCGATCTGGCGGCGGGCGCAGAAATCACGGAGCCATTTGGTCGTGCCCCAGTAGATGCCCGATTGCGCCAGCATCGTCGCGCCATTTGGCAGTGTGCGCACCAGCGCCGCGATCGCCGCCATGCCGGAGGGAAACAGCAGTGCTTCCTCGGCGCCTTCCAGCCGCGCCAGCACATTCTCGGCGATGCGGACGATGTCGGAATTGTCGCGTGAATAGATATTGTCGGGATTGACCAGTCTGTAATCCTCGTCGCGGACGAAGGTGGTCGACGGCTGCATCGGCGGCACAACCCCGCCCGAGGGCCAGTCGATGGCGCCGCCGGCCTGGGCCGCGAGGGTGGAGGGTTTGAGATCATTGGGGAGCGTCATTTCAGATCAATCCTTCCCTGGCCTTGGCGCCAGAATCTTGGGTGCGGGCCGCGTCCCGCCAGATCTCTGTGTCTAGGCAGTCGCGAGACGAATTTCAACGCTGCAGTGATCGCGGCGGGGACGGCAATGAAAAAAGCCGGGGTTGAAGCGAGACTTCAGGCCTGCGCGCGGCGCAACAGGGTGGCGATGGCGCCGGGCTTGATCGGTTTGGAGAAGTGATAGCCCTGACCCTCGTCGCAATGGTTTTCCCTGAGGAAAGCCAGTTGTTCGGTGGTCTCCACGCCTTCGGCGATCACCCGCATGTTCAGCTTCTGGCCGAGCAGAATGACAGCCTTGGCGATGTTCTGGTCATCCGGGTTGTTGGCAAGATTGCTGATGAAGGAGCGGTCGATCTTCAGCCGGGCGACGGGAAAGCTCTTGAGCGCGCTCAGGCTGGAATAGCCGGTGCCGAAATCGTCGATGGCGAAATTCACGCCGATCGCCTGCAGTAGCTTCATCACGGCGACGGCCTGGTCGACGTCCTGCACCAGCATGCTCTCGGTCAGCTCAAGTTCGAGATAGCGGGGTTCGAGCCCGGTCTCGGCCAGGATGTCGGTCACCTGCCCGACCCAGCCGGTCTCGATCATCTGGCGCGCCGAGATGTTGACGCAGACCGTGATCGGGGCCAGTCCGGCGTCCTGCCAGGCCTTGTTCTGCCGGCAGGCTTCGCGCAGCACCCAATTACCGAGCGGAACGATCAGGCCGCTCTCCTCCGCCAGCGGGATGAATTTGACCGGCGGGACTTCGCCCAGTGTCGGGTGGTTCCAGCGCAACAGCGCCTCGACGGCGAAGATCGCTCCGCTGCCAAGGTCGATCTGCGGCTGGTAGAGCAGCGAAAACTCCTGGTTGGAAATGGCGCCGAGCAGATGATCCTGCAACAGCCGGCGTTCGCGCGCGGCGTCGTCTAGTCCCTTTGAGTAGAACTGGAAATTGTCGCGGCCATTGGCTTTCGCCTCCTGCATGGCGATGCCGGCGTTCAGCAACAGCGTCTCGGCGTCCGCGCCGTCGCCGGGATACACGGCGGCCCCGATGCTGCCGGTGATGCGCACCGGCTGGTCCTTGATTGGAACCGGCTCGGCGATCGCCAGCCGGACAGTCTCCAGCATTGCCGTGGCGGCGCCGGCGGTTTGGCCGCGGTCAACCAGCATGATGACGAATTCGTCTCCAGCCAGGCGCGCCACCGTGTCCGAAGCGCGGACCGCGGCGACCATCCGTTCAGCCACGATTTTCAGCACTGTATCGCCGCACGTGTGGCCCAGATTGCCGTTGATCGTTTTGAAATTGTCGAGATCGATGCAGATCGCCGTGACCTGCTGTCCGGTTTGATCCGAAAGCAGGATGGCTTGCGCCAGCCGGTCCATGAACAGGGTCCGGTTCGGCAAGCCGGTCAGCGCGTCGTGCAGCGCCATGAAGTGCATCTGCTCCTCGGCGCGCTTGCGGTCGGTGATGTGGCGGCTGACTCCGACAATGCCGATGATCCGGTTGTCGCCGTCGCGCAGCGGAACCTTCGATGTGGCGAACCATTTCTCGTTGCCGGCAAAATCGATGACGTGTTCCTCGATGTCGATGAGAGCGTCTCCGGTGCGGATCACCTTCTGTTCATCGGCGAAGAATTTGCGGGCAAGCCGGGCCTGATGGAAATCGAAATCGGTTTTTCCGATCAGCTCGTCGGGTTCGCGCCCGAGATCGGCGGCCACGGCGCGATTGGCGATCACGAAGCGGCTCTTGGTGTCCTTGACAAACAGGTAGTCCGGCACCTGGTCGATCATCGCGCGGAACAGGATCCGTTCGGCATCAGGGTCCGCGGCCCTGGACACCGCATCCGGGCCCAATTCCGGAGCAGCCTGTTGGACGGCGTCCATCTGCACGATCATGTTTGCCGCAGAAAGCCGGTCAATCGGGGATTGCTTGCTGGCGGCGGGCCTCGGCGCCTTGCCGGGCCCATTACCTGTCTGCCCGGATCGTTTCTTCACGATGGCGTCCTTTCGCGGCGCCGCGCCGGATACGCAGCACGCTGAACCTTACATTCTATGGTTTTGAAATTACAAGACACTTAACGGAATCGTTCAAAAAACCGGTATTCCGGGCGATCCCGAAGGCCGGCCTTCGCCGGACATGCGCGGCATCGCGCCCGCGGCGAATTGCCGGCGGAGGCGAAATATCCTATCCGTCCAACTGTTCGATGCAATGATGATAGGCTAGGTTCGGACATGATCGAGGTTTTCAAGCATCCCGCCTATGCCCGGCTCTTCGCCGCCCAGGTGATCGCCCTGATCGGCACCGGTTTGTTGACCGTGGGCCTGGGCCTGCTCGCCTATGACCTGGCCGGCGAGCAGGCAGGCGCCGTGCTTGGAACCGTGTTCGCCATCAAGATGATAGCCTATGTCGGTCTGGCGCCGCTGGCCAATGCGCTGGCGGTGCGCTGGCCGCGCAAATCCGTGCTGATCGGCGCCGACCTTGTCCGCGCCCTGGTGGCGCTGATGCTGCCGTTCATTGATGCGGTGTGGCAGATTTACGCTCTGATTTTCCTGCTCCAGGCGGCCTCGGCGACGTTCACGCCGGCGTTTCAGGCGACCATTCCCGACATTCTGCCCGATGAGCGGGATTACACCAAGGCGCTGTCGCTGTCACGGCTGGCCTATGATCTGGAAAACCTGCTGAGCCCGGCGCTGGCGGGGCTGCTTTTGCTGTTCATCAGCTACCACTGGCTGTTTGGCGGCACCGTCATAGGCTTCATCGGATCGGCGCTGCTGGTTCTGGCGGCATCCATCCCCGCAAGCGGTCAGCAGACAAAGGCCCGGCCATTTCGCGACCGCCTGACCCGGGGCATTCGCATCTATGTGGCGACGCCACGGCTGCGCGGATTGCTGGCGCTCAATCTCACCGCCGCCGCCAGCGGGGCTTTCGTGCTGGTCAACACCGTCGTCATTGTCCGCAGTGGCTATGGCATGGGTGATGGTTCCGTGGCCGCGGCCCTTGCCGCCTTTGGCGGCGGTTCGATGCTCGCAGCCCTGGTCTTGCCCAGGCTTCTGGAAAAGCTGGCTGACCGCAAGGTGATGGTGACGGCCGGGTTTCTGCTGGCCGCGCTGACCCTGGCTCATGCCGCCTATCAGCTCAATGCTGGCCTGCCGTCTTGGGGCGCGTTCCTCGCTGTCTGGGGGCTGAGCGGCCTGTTCTATGCGGCAATCCTGACGCCGTCGGGGCGGCTGCTGCGCAATTCGGCCCAAGCGGAAGACAGGCCGGCGCTGTTTGCGGCGCAGTTCACCCTGTCGCATCTGTGTTGGCTGGTGACCTATCCGATTGCCGGCTGGGCCGGCAGCGCGGTCGGACTGCCCGTGGCGATGGCGATCCTTGGTGCGATCGCGCTTGCGGGCGCGCTGATCGCCGTCGCGGTCTGGCCCGCCGATGACAGGCAGGTGGTCGAACATGAGCATCGTGACCTGCCGGCGGATCATCCGCACCTGCGCGATCACCCGGGCGCGCGGCATCGCCATGTTTTCGTCATTGACGACGAGCACCGGGCCTGGCCGACGCACGGGTAAAGACCGCGTCCTCGGTTTGACCGCAATCAAATCCATCGTCCCGGCAAGCTGCTACCTGTGGCGTCCGGAACAAAACGACAAGGGGCGCCGACATGGCCGAAACGAACTGGAATTCCTTCATCGATCAGACCAATGGGCGAATGGCGGCGCTGCGCAAGGCGATGCCCGAGCAATCGAAAGGGTTCGGCCAATTGGCGCAGGCGGCGATTGCGCCCGGCGCGCTAGATTCCAAGACCAAGGAGCTGATCGCGCTGGCCATCGGGATCACTGCGCGCTGCGACGGCTGCCTTGCGTTTCATGCCAAGGCGGCGCGCAAATATGGCGCCACCCGCGAGGAAATCATCGAAACCATCGGCGTCGCCGTCTACATGGGCGGCGGACCGTCGATGATCTACGGCGCCGAGGCGCTGGATGTGTTTGACGCTGTCGGCTGACCGCCGCCGCTTCACAGTATTGTGCGGAAGCGTGAGTTGTCATCGGCGCGGCGCGGGCTAATTTCCTCGCTGACCCAGGAGGCGCCCATGTTCAGACTGCTCTTATCATCCGCTCTCATGATCGGGGCATTGTCCACCGCGCCGGCCAGGGCCGGGGAAACCGGCGTGGCGGTGTTCGCCGGCGGCTGTTTCTGGTGCGTCGAATCGGATTTCGATCACGTCAAGGGCGTGACCGGGACGGTGTCGGGCTATATTGGCGGCAAGCTCGACAATCCGACCTACAAGAACCATACCGCCAATGGTGACCGGGAAGCTGTCGAGATCAGCTATGATCCCGCCGTGGTCAGCTATGCGGATCTACTCAAGACCTTTTTCCGCACGATCAATCCGGCCGATGCCGGCGGGCAGTTCTGCGATCGCGGCCACAGCTACACCACGGCCGTCTACACGCTCAACGACGAGCAGGCGGCCCAGGCAGAAGCGGCCAAGGCGGAAGCCGGCAAGGCGCTCGGGCAGGAGGTGGTCACGGCCATCGAACCGCCCGCCAAATTCTGGCCGGCGGAGGACTACCATCAGGATTTCTACAAGAAGAGCCCGGTGCGCTACAGCTACTACCGCCGCGCCTGCGGACGCGACAGCGAGGTCAAGGCGCTGTGGGGCGAACAGGCTCATTTCGGCGTGGTCAAGTAAGCGGCCTCCGCCGCCGCCGGGATCATGCGGGACGGTTTAGGGGGCCCGGATGGGCCGGTTCGAGGGCGGCTTCGCCATTCGGGGCATGATTTTTCCAAATAATTTGGCTGATAATTGCTTTCTGCCGTGCTACCGGGCCCGGTAAACCTTGCATTTACCATCCTATGACCATTTTATGAGTCTTAGTGGGGCGAACAGCGAAGCGCATGTTTCGCGTAACCGGAGCTATCACATGAAAATGCACACCTTGCTGGTCGCAGTCGCTGTTGCCGCCGTGCTTGGCGGATGCCAGCGGACATCATTCGGCGGGCTGAACACCCAGCAGCGTCCGGCGCCGTTGATGCCGGCGCCCGTGGGTGGCGTCGAGTCGGGTCAATTGGCGCCGCCGTCGATGGACGCGCCGGGCCAGTTTCCGGAAGCGCCGACCCAACCCGATGCGTCGG
>LADQ01000039.1 GCA_000961635.1 Hoeflea sp. BRH_c9
CTCGGTTTCGAGATAGACGAAACACGGTGTGCGGCCGAGATTTGCCTGAACGCGCCGTATCAGGGCGCCTGGGAGGTGCAGGCGATCGGCCGGAATCTTCGCGACAGGGCGGCGCGGGCCGCGATCCAGCATCGGAGCGGCGGCGGTGTGCTGCAATTGGCGGTGGGCGCCTATCAGGCCGAGTATCTGCGCGAGACACTCATGGGACCGCAAGCCGTAGCGCACATCCAAAGCCCGGGATCCGATTGGCCCGCACCCGACAACGCCGTGATCGATGCCCTCGCGCATAAGCTCAAGGCGAGCCAGGATCTGCTGCGCAATTGGGGGTACTCGCTCGCCAGCTGATTTCCATGACAACCGCCGGGATTGGCTGAGCAGGTAAGGGCAGCCATGCAAGCACTGCGCCGCCGGACAAGGCGCGGTTCGGCTGCAACCGCGAATGCAATGTTACCGATGCAGCGTTGCTGCGCCTCATGATGACGCTGTTGCACCACGCTCCTAAAATCCGGAGGAGCCGGCAACGAATTTTGATTATTGTTTTCAGGGCCTTATGGCGGAGGGGGTGGGATTCGAACCCACGGTACGGTCTCCCGCACGCCGGTTTTCAAGACCGGTGCCTTAAACCGCTCGGCCACCCCTCCGGAGGATCAGGACCGGCACTGTCATTGCTGAACGCCGGTTGCGGCGGTTCAGGCGACGTGCTGTCCCAATGCGATTGCAGCGCTTTTATCTCTGCATCGCGCGTGACGTCAACAGGTTTCCATGGTGGCGGACCCAGCCTGCCGCGCCGCCCGTTTGCTCTCGATCGGATAGCGCCAATGGATCGGATGCGGGCCGGTACGGCGCTCTGGGATCGTCCTGGAAATTCCGGCAGGTCGCGGGCAGGGGCTCAGCCAGGCCCGGATCGGTGTCCAGGCACGAATTCCATAATCCCGCCCGGGCAATGAAACAAAGAGGGCCGGCCTCGCATGAGGGAAAGCCGGCCTGCGTCCGAATCAAAACCCCGGCGGCCACTGGCTGAGCCGGATTGGCGTCGGCCAGCGTGGCCTGCCGCGCACCGAAGGCCGCGATTTCACACTTTGTTCACCATGACGGAGGCTTTGGCGGCATAGAAGTTGGCGGGCAACGCAATTTCGCCATTTTACCGGGCGATCTAAACCTGCGATTAGGACATTGGACGCATTGATCGAAGGGGACGGCTTTGCAGGGGACATGCTGCCAGGCCACATGGGCGAAAGCCAGAGTATCGAGAAGCGGTGTGGGACAGAAATTGATCTTTGGAACCTCGTCGGGGCTGCGTCTTGCCGCCCGGGCTTCGGTGCTGGCCGCGCTCGCATTCGGCCTCGCCGGTTGCGGCTCCACCTCCAGTTCCGGCTCGAAATCGTCAGCCTCGCATATCAACACCAAGACCAAGTTCTCGGTCGCGGAATATGGCGTCACCGCCAGCCCGCGCATAACCACGGCCAAACGCCCGAAAAAGGGCGGCGGCCGCGACATGGTGGGCAAGCCCTACCGGGTTCGCGGCAAGTGGTACACGCCCAAGGAAGAACCCGGCTACGACCGCGCCGGGCTCGCCTCCTGGTATGGCCCCAATTTCCACGGCCGGCTTACCGCCAATGGCGAGATCTATGACCAGTTCCATCTTTCCGCCGCCCATCCGACATTCCCGCTGCCAAGCTATGCGCGGGTGACCAACAAGAAGAACGGCAACACGGTGATCGTGCGGGTCAATGATCGCGGGCCCTTCGCCCATGGCCGCATCATCGATTTGTCCAACCAGGCGGCCGAACTTCTCGACATGAAGCAGGAAGGCGTCGCCGCGGTCCGGGTTGAATATGTCGGCCGCGCCCCGGTCGAGGGCGACGACACAAGCTATCTGATGGCTAGCTACCGGCCCGGTGGCTCGAAGGAGCCCGCGGGCGGCATCATCGCGACCGGCGTGATGATGGCGATGAACGCGGTTGATTCCGCCTTGCCCGGCGTTGGCGTCGCGCCGCAGGGACTGACGCCGCCATCGGCTGTCGGCGTCACGACTGCGTTCCAGCCGGCCATGGCAAGCGCCGCATTCGGTTCGGTTGCAGATCTTCCGCCGGGCTTTGCCTTGCCGTCGATTGGCCCGGTGCTGCCCGACCGGCCATCGTTCGGCGGGCCGGTGGCACTGGCCACGCCCGACGGTCTGAGTGATGTCGGCATGGCATTCTGGGGCGGCCGGGTGCGTGCGCCGCAGCGTCCGTTTGACGCCGTTCTCGGCACAACCACCGCGCAGCGCTGAATTTTTCGGCCGCAGCCGACGCGGCTCGCGCCAAACCTCTCGATTTCGGCGCCATGGTTCAATTCCCTCAAGCCATTGATCCCATCCGCCTGGATTGCTAGGTTCGCCGCAATTGCGATCTCTCCATGAATGGATGGCTTGAATGTCACGGTTGGTCCTTGCCCGCCTGTTGTTTGCCTTGACGCTGCTGATCGGCGGTTCGGGGGCGCCGGCGCAGGCGCAGCTTTTTGAGACCCGGGCCCAGCAGGCCTATCTGATCGACGCCGACACCGGCACGGTGCTGTTCGCCAAGAATGAAAACGACCTGGTTCCGCCGGCCTCATTGGCCAAGCTGATGACCATGGAGGTGGTGTTCAACGCCATTCACAGCGGCCGGCTGCGCCTGGATGACACGTTTGAAGTCTCTGAAAACGCCTGGCGCACCGGGGGCGCCATGTCGCGGACTTCAACCATGTTCGCCGAACTCAAATCATCCATTCCGCTGGTCGACCTGATCCAGGGCGTGATCGTGCAGTCGGCCAATGACGGCTGCATCATCATCGCCGAAGGCATGGCGGGGTCGGAGGAGAATTTCGCCCGGCTGATGACCGAACGCGCCCGCGACATCGGCCTGACCCGGTCAGTGTTCGGCAATGCCAGCGGCTTGCCGCACCCCGACTCCAAGGTGTCGATGAAGGATCTGGTGACGCTGGCCCGCCACATCCAGTCCACCTATCCGGAATTCTACCGCTATTACTCTCAGAAGGATTTCACCTGGAACAACATCCTGCAGCGCAACCGCAATCCGCTGCTGGGGCTGGATATCGGCGTCGACGGCCTGAAGACCGGGTTCACCGAGGAATCAGGCTATGGCATCGTTGCGTCGATCAAGCGGGATGGAAGACGGCTGTTTCTGGCAATGGGCGGCATGGCGAGCGAACGCGAACGCGCCGAGGAATCGCGCAAGATGCTGGAATGGGGCATCCGCGCCTTCGAACGCAAGACCTTGTTTAACAACGATGAAATCATTGGCGAACTGAGCGTCTATGGCGGCGCCGGCAACGCCATCGTGAAGGCAAAGAGCGCCATCGACATCTTCATCCCGATCACCAATCCGGACCGGCTGACCGCGCGGATCACCTACCGTTGGCCGTTGCGCGCGCCGATCGAGGCGGGGACCGAGGTGGGCGTGCTCAAGGTCTATATCGGCGACACGTTGTCCCAGGAAACGCCGCTCCACGTCACCGAAACCGTTGACAAGGGCCCCCTGCATACGCAAGCCCTCGACGCGCTGCTGGAACTTGCTCAATTCTGGCTATAAGTGCGGGCAAGCGTTCATTTCCAAATCGAAATGGTCTAGACACGAACGATCCCGTTTACACCGGGAAGAACCATCAACAGGGTCCGGGCGCACGCTCAGATGGCCGGGAAAGCGGAACGTGACGAAAAGCAGTGGGCGCTTGATTACATTTGAAGGCGGGGAGGGGGTGGGCAAGTCGACCCAGATCCACCGGCTGGCCGATGTGCTGCGCCGTCGCGGCCATGACGTGCTGGTCACCCGCGAACCGGGCGGATCGCTCGGCGCCGAGGCTGTGCGGCATGTGCTGTTGTCCGGCGCCGCCGAGGAATTCGGCGTCCGCATGGAGGCCATGCTGTTTGCCGCCGCGCGCAGCGACCATGTCGAAGAGGTGATCCGACCCGCGGTCGGCGAGGGCACCATCGTTCTTTGCGACCGGTTCATGGATTCAAGCCGGGTCTATCAGGGCGTGACCGGCAATCTCGAGCCGCAATTCATCCGCAATCTCGAACGGATCGCCATCAATGGCATGGTGCCCGACCTGACGCTGGTGCTGGACCTGCCGGCGGATGCCGGATTGCGCCGCGCCAGAGAGCGCGAGGGCAAGGGCGCGGCCCCTGACCGATTCGAAAAAGAGGAACTGTCGACCCACGAGAAACGCCGCGAGGCCTTCATTGAGCTGACCCAGAAAGAGCCGGACCGATGCAAGCTGATTGATGCCGGCCGGTCGCCGGACGCCGTGGCGCTGGCGATCCTGGCCGCTGTTGAACCCGTTCTGGAGACTGGCGAAAGCGGCGAGACCGGCGCGCCGGCGCGGGACAGAAAGGCATGAAGGAGGATCAGCCGGGCTTGCTTGAGGGCGCGATCCCGCCCGAACGCAACACGGTGCTTTACGGCCACGATCCCGCCCAGGAATTTCTGGCCAGCGCCTATCGCTCCGGGCGGATGCACCATGCGATCCTGATCGAAGGCGCCGAAGGCATTGGCAAGGCGACATTGGCCTACCGCTTCGCCCACCATGTGCTGACCCATCCCGATCCGCTCACAGCCCCGGACCATATCGCCGACCCCGACCCGGATGATCCGGTCGGCCGGCAGATCGCCGGCGGCGCCTCGCACAATCTGCTGCATCTAGCCCGTCCGGTGGACGAGAAAACCGGCAAGGTCAAATCGGTCATCACCGTTGACGAGGTGCGCCGCTCCGGAAAGTTTTTCGGCCAGACTTCCGGGACCGGCAACTGGCGGATCGCCATCATCGATCCGGCCGACGACCTCAACCGCAATGCCGCCAACGCCATCCTCAAGATCCTTGAGGAGCCGCCAAAGCGGGCGCTGTTTCTGGTGCTGTCGCATACGCCGGGACGGCTGTTGCCGACGATTCGTTCGCGCTGCCTGTCGCTCAGGCTGCAACCGCTTTCGGCGCCGGACCTGGACCGGGCGCTTGCCCATCTGGGTGCAGCACCCGGCGAGACCGATTCGATCATCCGGTTGAGCGAAGGCAGCGTGTCGCGCGCGCTGATGCTGCGAAATTACGGCGGCGTCGAGATCGCCGAGGCCTTTGTCGACATTCTGGAACGCGGCAGCCTGGACAACCGCGAACCGATCTACAAGCTGGCCGAAACGCTGTCGGCGCGCGACCGCGACGTGGCCTACCAGTTCTTCACCGAACTGGCGGTCGACCGGGTCCGGCTGATGGCCCGGGAGGCGGGCGCCGCGGGCGATCTGGCGGAAGCGGACCGGCTTGCCAGCCTTTCAACCGCGCTGGTTGAACATTTCGCCACCGCCGCGGCCTACAATCTCGACCGCAAGCAGACCGTCCTGCACGTGTTTTCACTGTTTTTCGGATAGATCCAGCGGCACTTGGGCATGGCATCGGGCGGCTTTATCGCTTATGACGACGATAATTGGGGTCCGGCCCCTTGCACTGCATTCGAAGGCGATCATGAGCACTGAACGTTTTTACATCACCACACCGATCTTTTACCCCAACGGGGTGCCGCATATCGGTCACGCCTACACGGCGATCGCAACCGATGTGCTGGCACGGTTCCAGCGGCTTGACGGCAAGGATGTGTTTTTCCTGTCGGGCACCGACGAGCATGGCCAGAAGATGCAGCAGACGGCGGAGCAAGAGGGCATCAAGCCGATCGAGCTCGCGGACCGGAACTCGGCCGTGTTCCGCGACATGCTGGCGCGTCTCAATTGCTCCAATGATGATTTCATCCGCACCACCGAGGAGCGCCACAAACGCTCCGTGCAGGAATTGTGGCGGCGGATGGAAGCCAATGGCGACATCTATCTTGGCAATTACGGTGGATGGTACTCGGTCCGCCAGGAAGCCTATTTTGACGAGGACGAGACGATCCTTGGCGAGGATGGCGTCCGCCGCGAACCGCTTGGTTCGCCGGTCGAATGGGTGGAGGAGGAAAGCTATTATTTCCGGCTCTCAGCCTATGGCGACAAGCTGTTGGAACTGTTTGAGAAAAATCCGGAGTTCGTCGCGCCTACGGAGCGGCGCAACGAGGTGGCGAGCTTCGTCAAATCCGGCCTGAGGGACCTGTCGATCTCGCGCACCACGTTCGACTGGGGCGTGCCGGTGCCGGGCAACGAGAAACATGTCATGTATGTCTGGGTCGATGCGCTGACCAACTACATCACCGCCGCGGGCTTCCCCGACGAGACAGCCGAGCGGTGGGGCTACTGGCCGGCGAGGCATATGATCGGCAAGGACATCGTCCGGTTCCATGCGGTCTACTGGCCGGCCTTCCTGATGTCGGCGGGCCTTGCCCTGCCGGCCAAGGTGTTTGCCCACGGCTTCCTTTTGGTCAAGGGCGAGAAAATGTCGAAGTCGATCGGCAATGTGGTCGACCCGTTCGCGCTGATCGAGGCTTACGGGCTTGACCAGGTACGCTACTTCTTCATGCGCGAAGTGCCGTTCGGACAGGATGGCAGCTACAGCCCGGAATCCATTGCCACACGGATCAATTCCGATCTGGCCAACGGCATTGGCAATCTCGCCAGCCGCTCGCTGTCCATGATCAACAAGAACTGCGATGGCAAGATGCCCGCCTGCGGCACGCTGACCGATGAGGACACGGCGCTGCTCGCCACCGTCGACAAGGTGATCGACAGCGCGCGGGCGGACATGGCCAATTTCCAGATCCACAAGGCGCTCGCCTCGATCATCGATGTCGTGGCCGATGGCGACCGCTATTTCGCCGGCCAGGAGCCCTGGGCGCTGAAGAAAACCGATCCGGCGCGCATGGAGACCGTGCTTTATGTAACGGCCGAAACCGTGCGCCAGATCGCGATCCTGCTGCTGCCCTTTATGCCGGAATCCGCGGGCAAGCTGCTCGACCTGCTCGCCACACCGGCTGATGGCCGCGATTTCAAGGCGCTGGGCGAGGCAGGACGTCTCAAGCCCGGCACGCCAATCGACAAGCCCGAGCCGGTCTTCCCGCGGTATGTCGCGCCCGAGGAGGCGTGAGCGGATGCTGATCGACACCCATTGCCATCTCGATTTTGCCGATTTCGACGCGGAACGCGATGAACTGCTCGAACGCGCGCGCCACGCCGGCGTCACGCAGATGGTGACGATCTCGACACGGGTGCGAAAGCTCGACAGGCTGCTCAAGCTGACCGAGCGCTACGACAACGTGTTCTGCTCGGTGGGGACGCATCCGAACAATGCGGATGAGGAGCTCGACGTGACGGCGGACCAGCTGGTGGAACTGGCGGAAGCCCACGCCAAGATCGTGGCGATCGGTGAGGCGGGGCTCGACTATTTCTACGACACGCAAAAGCCCGAGGACCAGCAGACCGGCCTGCGGCGTCATATCGAGGCCGCGCGGCGGACACAGCTGCCGCTGGTCATCCACAGCAGAGCCGCCGACGAGGACATGGCAACGATCCTGACCGAGGAAACAGGGAAGGGGGCCTTCCCCTTCATCCTGCACTGCTTCTCTTCGGGCCAGGGACTGGCCGACACCGGCGTGGCGCTGGGCGGTTATGTGTCGTTCTCGGGTATCCTCACCTTCCCGAAATCAACCGAACTGCGCGATATCGCCAAGACCGTGCCGATGGACCGGCTGCTGGTTGAAACCGACGCGCCCTATCTTGCGCCCAAGCGCTGGCGCGGCAAGCGCAACGAGCCTTCCTATGTGGTCAACACCGCGGAGGTCCTGGCCGAGGTCAAGGGCGTCTCCTATGAGGAGATGGCCGCGATCACGACCGAGAACGCCTTTCGCTGCTATGCAAAGATGCCGCGGCTGTGACGGGGACGGTTCGCCGCCAGTTCATTGTTCTGGGCTGCGCCTCGTCGCCTGGCGTGCCTCGCGTCAATGGCGACTGGGGCGCCTGCGATCCGACCAACCCAAAGAACCGCCGGACCCGCGCTGCCTTTCTGATCCGGCAGATTGGCGCGGATGGCGGCGAAACCACCATCGCGGTCGACACCGGCCCGGATTTCCGCGAGCAGATGATCGCCAATCGTGTCCGCAGCGTGGACGCGGTGCTCTACACCCATTCCCATGCCGACCATGTCCACGGCATTGATGATCTGCGCGGATTCGCGCTATCCCAGCGCATGCGGATCCCGATCCATGCCGATCCGGAGACCATGGCGCGCATCCGCGCCGGCTTCGGCTATTGCCTGGAAACACCGCCCGGAAGCGAATACCCGCCGATCACCCGGCCGATGCTGATCAACTCGCTCGATGAAACCATCAGGGTCACGGGCGCCGGCGGGACAATCGAGGTGCAGCCGCTCGACCAGAAGCACGGGTCGATCCGCTCGCTGGGGTTCAGGATTGGCAATGTAGCCTATTGCTGCGATGTCAGCGACTTTCCGCGCCAGACCATCGACAGGCTGCAGGGTCTCGACGTGCTGATCATCGACTCGCTGCAATACAAGCCGCACCCGAGCCATCTCTCGGTTGACCAGGCGCTGTGGTGGATTGAGAAGCTCGATCCCAGGCGTGCGATCCTGACACACATGCACGTGCCGCTCGACTACGACACCGTGCTGGCCGAAACACCGGACCGGGTCGAGCCGGGCTATGACGGGCTGACCTTTGAAGTGGAGATGACATCATGAGCGAAATCGCCACCGAGATGACGCCGGATCTTATTCCGGCCGGCTCCAGCATGGCGCGGGTGGCAAGTGCTGCCGCCGATGCGGGCCTTGCGATCCGCATCCTGAAAATGGCGCAATCGACCCGCACCGCCCAGGAAGCCGCCGATGCGGCGGGCTGCGGTGTCAGCCAGATCGTCAAGTCGCTGGTGTTCGAGAATCTGGCCACCAAAAGGCTCAACCTGCTGCTGGTCTCGGGCGCGCATAATGCCGATATGGATTACATATCAGGCCATTACGATCTTTCCTTCACCCGCTGCGAGGTGCGCCGGGTGCGCGATGAGACCGGGTTCGCCATTGGCGGCGTGGCGCCAATCGGTCATCTGACGCCGATCACGGTCTACATGGACCGGACATTGCTTGATCATGCCGAAGTGTGGGCGGCGGCGGGGCGCCCGGACAGTGTTTTCAGCGTCAATCCACAAGCGCTGGCCACGGCCATTCAAGCCGAGATGATCGACGTGCGCGCGCCGGTCTGAGGCCGGGTGGTCCATTGCAGGACTGAATGTATTTTTGCGATTCAGCCACACCCGTCACCCCGGACCCGGTCCGGGGCCCAGCCAGCCCAAGTTCTTGGGATGAAAGAGTTTTTGACCCCGCAGACGCGGGGTCGCTGGATCCCGGCTCAAGGCCGGGATGACGGGGTGAGAGGAGTGGCATTCCTTTACGTCCCAGCCTCCAGCCAGTCCAGAACTGCGGCGGTGTGTTCGCCGCGCGCCGGAATAGCCCGCGGTGATTTTTGCTGCTCGGTCGAAAACCGTGGCGCGGACGCCGCCTGAAGCACGCCGTCGACGGTTTGCCAGACGCCGCGCGCGGCCATGTGCGGCTCGCTGGCGGATTGGACAGGATTGAGGGTAGGGGCCACGCAGGCATCCGACCCGGAAAAAACTGCTTCCCAATGGGCGCGGGGCTGTTTGGCGAAGATCCCCG
>LADQ01000085.1 GCA_000961635.1 Hoeflea sp. BRH_c9
GTGTTCGACGCCAAGGCCGATGCGATCGCGGCGCTCGAAGCCTGCGGCGCGCCGGTTGACCGGCTTTCTTTCGAGCCTGGCGCGCCGGACTGGTATCACCCCGGT
Source organism: Hoeflea sp. BRH_c9 (assembly GCA_000961635.1). Lineage (GTDB taxonomy): Bacteria > Pseudomonadota > Alphaproteobacteria > Rhizobiales > Rhizobiaceae > Hoeflea. Next base: position 106 of record LADQ01000085.1, read on the forward strand.
CGCTCCGGCCTGATCAAGCTCGGCCCCAAGACCGTGCTCGGCCATTTCGGCGAGTTTCATCCCAACACGCTCGATGCGCTCGATGTCACCGGACCGCTCTGCGGCTTCGAGGTGTTCATCGATGCGATTCCCGAGGCCAAGCGCAAGGCCACCCGCACCAAGCCGGTGCTTCAGCTCTCGGCCTTCCAGGCCGTGCGCCGCGATTTTGCTTTTGTGGTCGATGCCGATGTCCCCGCCGCGACGCTGGTCCGCGCCGCGTTAGGAGCAGACAAGGTGCTGATTTCCGGCGTCAACGTGTTCGACCTGTTCGCCGGCCCATCGCTCGGCGAAGGCAAGAAATCACTGGCGATCGAGATCACCATCCAGCCGCGCGACCGCACGCTGACCGACGAGGACCTCGACAGACTGGCGAAATCCGTCATCGCCAATGTGGAGAAATCCTCGGGCGGCGTGTTGAGGGGATGATTTAGGTCATTTCCGCACTGCGCATTGACTCTCAAAAGCCGGCACGGGAGAAATCCCTCCCGGCTTTTGACATCTGAGCCGACCCGGGCAGGCGCGGAAGTGTATCGCATGAACCTCATTCTCAATTCAGACAGTTATAAATATTCGCATTTCGCGCAATATCCGCCCGAAACCGCGGCGATTTCCGCCTATATCGAAGCCCGGCCCGGCGGCAAGCATGACCATGTGCTGTTCTTCGGGCTGCAGATGTTTTTGAAGGACTATCTCTCCCGCAAAATCTCGATGGCCGATGTCGACGAGGCGGAGGAGTTGATCACCGCCCACGGCCTGCCGTTCCACCGCGCGGGCTTCGAAAAAATCGTCACCCGCCATGACGGCCATTTGCCGTTGCTGATCGAGGCGCTGCCCGAGGGCATGATCGTGCCCACCGGCACGCCGATGGTGCAGGTCAGGAACACCGATCCGGATTTCTTCTGGCTGCCGACGTTCATCGAGACAGCGCTTCTGCGCGCCGTATGGTATCCATCCACCGTCGCCACCGTCTCGCATGGCGCGCGCGCCATCATCTCGGCCTCGCTTGAGCGCACCTGCGACAGTCCGGACGAGGTGCTGCCGTTCCGCTTGCATGATTTTGGCGCCCGCGGGACCACCTCGCTCGAACAGGCCGGCATCGGCGGCGTCGCCCATCTGGTCAATTTCCTCGGCACCGACACCGTCAGCGCGCTGGTCGCCGCGCGGCGTTTCTATCATGAGCGGATGGCGGGTTTCTCGATTCCCGCCGCCGAGCATTCGACCATGACCAGCTGGGGCGAGGACCGCGAGACCGAGGCCTACCGCAACATGCTCAAGCAATTCGCCGGACCCGGCAAGCTGGTGGCAGTAGTCTCCGATTCCTACGATCTCTACCGCGCAGTGAAAAACATCTGGGGTGAGGAACTGAAGGCCGAGGTCGAGGCGTCGGGCGGCACGCTGGTGGTGCGGCCCGATTCGGGCGACGCCACACGGGTGCCGGTCGACACGGTGGCGATGCTGGGCGAGATCTTCGGCTTCTCGGTCAACTCCAAGGGCTACAAGGTGCTCAATCCAGCGGTGCGCGTCATTCAGGGCGACGGCGTCACGCCCGAGACCATCCGCATCATCCTGGGCCGGCTCGAGGATCAGGGCTGGTCGGCGGAAAACATCGCCTTCGGCATGGGCGCTGGCCTGTTGCAGAAGGTCAACCGCGACACGCTGCGCTTCGCCATGAAGGCCAATGCCCGTCAGGATGATGACGGCGTCTGGCACGGCATCAACAAGAACCCCAAGACCGATCCGGGCAAGGCGTCAAAACGCTACCGCCAGGCGGTGGTGTGCGACAACGGCCGTCCCATGGCGGTGGCGCTCAAGGATCTGGGGGACCGCGAAAACCTGCTGCGGCCGGTCTGGCGTGACGGCGAACTGCTGGTCGACTGGACCCTGGCCGAAATTCGCGAGCGGGCAGCCTCCGGCCAGTAATGGCAGCGATCAGGGGTTCTTGTCGTAGCGGACGAGTTCAGCGCCCGACACTTTGCCGTCGCCGTCATAATCGACCGTTGAAAGCGCGAGGCCATAGGCGCGGAATGTTCGCACTCTTTTGGCGATAGTGCTGCCGCTGTCAGCCCTCAGATCGACGAACAGGCGGAACTCGCCGACCTCGAGAATGCCGTTGCCGTTGGCGTCGGCTGACCTGAAGTCGCGGACGGGATCGGCGCATGCGGCGCTCACGGCAAACACCAGTGGCAGGGCCAGACCTCCAAGCAATGTCAAACCGCGCATGCCCGCATTCTCCGTGAATCACGTGGGCGATATCATCCCAAACGAGAGACCCGCGCAAGCCGGGGTGTTGACAGATCAGGCCGTAAACGGGATTGAATGCACCCCGATCCGCCATATTGACGCAAGGCGAGGTGGAACCGGACCTATGGGAGGAAAAAGCATGTTTCGTTGGGGAGTGTTGTCCACCGCCAAAATCGGTCGCGACCAGGTGATCCCGCAATTGCAGGATTCCGAAAACGGCGTGGTCACCGCGATCGCCAGCCGCGATCATGCCCGCGCCCGCGCGGTCGCCGATCGCTTCGGCGTGCCGCTGGCGTTTTCGTCCTATGAAGAGCTGCTGGCGTCGGACGAGGTCGATGGCGTCTATATTCCGCTGCCCACCTCGCAGCACATCGAATGGGCGGTCAAGGCGGCCCGGGCCGGCAAGCATGTGCTGGTCGAAAAGCCCATCGCTCTTGACGCCGCGCAGATCGCGCCGCTGATTTCGGCCCGCGACGCCCATGATGTGCTGGTCTGCGAAGCCTTCATGGTCACCTATCATCCGCAATGGCGGAAGGTTCGCGACCTCATCGGCAATGGCGCCATTGGCCGCCTGCGTCATGTCCAGGGCGCGTTTTCCTATTTCAACACCGATCCCGCCAACATGCGCAACCAGCCTGAACTGGGCGGCGGCGGGCTGCCGGATATCGGCGTCTATCCAACCGTCTCGACCCGGTTTTCAACCGGGCGCGAACCGCTGCGGGTGCAGGCCACTGTCGAGCGCGATCCGGTTTTCGGCACGGATCGCTATGCCAGCGTCAAGGCGGATTTCGGCGAGTTCGAGATGAGCTTCTACTGCTCCACCCAGATGGCGCTGAGGCAGCTGATGGTCTTCCATGGCGAGGAAGGCTACATCGAGGTGACCGCGCCCTTCAATGCCGGCGACTATGGCCACGCGGCGATCACCCTGCACAACCGCAATCACGAAGAGGCGCAGACATTCCGCTTTCCCGGCGTCAGGCAATACCGGCTTCAGGCCGAAGCCTTTGTCCGCAAGGCGGGCGGCAGTGACGACGAGGTTTTCACCCTGGAACAGTCGGTGCTCAACCAGAAATTCATCGACGCGGTCTACCGCGCGGCCGCGCATGATGGCTGGGAAACAGTCTGATTGATTCAAAGTGTTACAGCGACCTTTGCGCATCCAGTCGGATGCGCGGCGCTTTAGCGCCTATCTTTTTGACCCGAACACGAAGCGGGAATAGCCCAGATAGGAAAACACGGTGGCGGACCCCGATCCCAGGATCAGCGCCAGATAGGGCGAGATGCCCGGCAGGGAGATCAAGCTTGCCGAATAGACCGCGTAATTGAGCAGCGCCGAAGCGATGCCGACGCTGCCATAGCGGGCGCCCTCGACGGCCACCTTGCGGTCCGACGCGCCGAAGGTGAAGGTCCGGTTGATGGCGTAGGTGCACAGCATGGCCGACCCGATCGCCAGCACCCGGGCGCTGTAGGGGTCGAGCAGCCTGAAATGCAGGAACAGCCAGAGCACGCCCATGTCGACGGCAAATCCGCATGCCCCTGCGAAGAGGAAGAAACCGAGTTTTCTGATCATGAAGCGCGTTTTCGGCTTTCGAGTACCACTGGTGGGGTGATTTCGGAGGCACCCGGCCCGGCAAGGTTTCGCAGCTCACTCCGCGCGGGTGCGATCGACATGTAGTGAAAGCGCTTCTGTTCCGCCCGTCCGCGCGCCACCGAATCGAGAATCACGCCGCCGCTAAAGATCATCAGCGCCATCATCATCAGCGCCATGGCGAGCATCCAGGTCGGCATCCGGGTCACCAGGCCGGTGAGGAAATATTCGTTGAGCACCGGAACCATGAACGTCATCGAAACAGCCAGCGTGAAGATGCTGAGATAGCTGAAGAACGTGAAAGGCCGGGTTTCCTTCATCAGCATGGCGAACATCCACAGAATCTTGGCGCCATCCTTGAAAGTGGACAGCTTTGAGTGAGATCCTTCCGGGCGCTTGCCATAATCCAGCGCCAGTTCGGTCACCGGCAGTCTGAGCACCGAAGCATGCACGCTCATTTCGGTCTCGATTTCAAACCCGTCCGACACGGCCGGAAAACTCTTGGCGAAACGGCGGGAAAAGGCACGGTAGCCCGAAAATATGTCGGAGAATTCATTGCCGAAGATCGTCTTGTAAAGCCAGTTGAAAATCGAGTTGCCAAAGGCGTGGCCCCTGCGGCCGGCGTCATCGGTGACGCCGCGGCGGGTGCCGACCACCATGTCGCAACGTTCGGTCAGAAGCGTGCCGATCAGTTCGGGGCCATCAGCGGGCGCATAGGTGCCGTCGCCGTCAGCCATCAGGTAGATATCGGCCTCGATGTCGGCAAACATCCGGCGCACCACATGGCCCTTGCCCTGGCGCGGCTCGCGCACCACGATGGCGCCGGCGAGCGCCGCGCGCAGGGCGGTCTGGTCCTTCGAATTGTTGTCGTAGACATAGATCCTGGCGGTGGGAAGGGCAGCGCGAAAGCCGGCGACGACATCGCCGATGGTCGCCGCTTCATTGTAACAGGGGAGAAGCACCGCGATGTCGAGGCCTTCAAACAAACCGTCCGTCATGAGAATCACCGTTGCCTGCGGGCGGAGTTCGCCCTTGGCTTTACTATTTCTTGAGAAGGTTAAGGCTAGGTTGAACTCGCCCAAGAAAGTGTGCGTCGGAGTCCCCGTTGTTTAAGAGTAATCCGCTTGCTGGTCAATCCGGCCTCTCATCCGACATGATTGTCCAACGCTCCGGGCAGATCAGCCCGCTGGCGCCGCTTCACCGCCCGGTCATGCTGACCTTTGCCGTGCTGGTCGTCCTGACCGCGGTGATGCATTTCAGCTCCTATGTTGATTATGTCGGCGCCGACAATGACGACGTCATGCGGCTGGTCGAGGTGCGTGATCTGCTCGGCGGCCAGGGCTGGTTTGATCTCATGCAGTACCGGCTTGGCCTTGAAGGCGGCACATTGATGCACTGGTCGCGCCTGATCGATCTTCCGATCGCCAATCTGATCATGCTGTTTTCCCTTTTCATGGACCCGGTCCTTGCGGAAGCATCGGCGCTGTTTGTCTGGCCGCTTCTGACCACGCTGCCTGTGTTGTATGCCTTGACTCTGGGCGGGGGCATACTTGGCGGCACTGCGGGCCGCTGGATCAGCCTGGCCCTGGCGTTTTTGTTCGTGCTCGGCATCAACCGGTTCCAGCCAGGCTCGATTGATCATCACAATGTTCAATTGGGATTGATCGCCACCATTGCGGCCTGCCTCATTCTGCCGGGACGTTCGCCGATTGCCCACGCGCTCGCCGGCGTGGCGGCAGCCTTGGCGATCGCCATCGGCGCTGAAACCACGCCGCATATAGCCATTGTCGCTTGCATCGTGGCGGTGCAATGGCTTTGGCTGGGTCGGGACATGGAGGCGGCGGCATCGGCCTTCGCGCTCGCCATGGCGGCTTCATTGACCGCCGCGTTCTTTGCCACCGTGCCGCCGGCGCATTACGGAATGGTGGTCTGCGATGCCCTGTCGACCGGCTTCTATGCGCTTGGCGTGGTTGGCGCTGGAACCTTCTTTGTCGCGGTGGCGTCTGTATCCGGGCGCGGGTTTCCGGTGCGCCTGGCCGCTCTCGGGGGCGTCGGCGCCGCCACCATCGGGTTCACCTTGATGATCGCGCCGCATTGTCTGGGAAATCCGCTGGCCACGCTTGACCCGCTGCTGGTCGGCATGTGGCTCAACCATGTCACCGAAGCCCAGTCATTTGTCTCGCAAGTGGGCGCCGAGCCGTGGACCGCCGGCGGTTTCTATCTTGTGCCGGTGCTGGCCATGGTCCTGTGCGTGCGCCGTATCCGGCAAGGCCGCAACACTCATGCCCATGGCGTGCTGCTGGCGCTGCTGGCGGTTTCCTGGGGCATCGCGCTTGTTCAGGTCCGTGGCGCGGTATTTTCCAACATGCTGTCGGTGATCCCGCTTGCGGCGCTGGTGGCAGAGATGCGGGCGCGCTCGAACGCCGATCCGAAAGATCTGCGCAAGGGGCTTGTCTTTGCGGGCACGGCCTTCGCCGCGGTGCCTTTCGTCTGGGCCCTGTCCGGCGCCCTGCTGTCGATGGGTGTCAACAAGGTGACCGGTGAGGAAGTCGGAAGCCTGCCGGGGCAACAGGAAAATATCTGCACCGATGCGGGAGCCATGGCCATGCTGGCTCGCGAGCCGGTTGGCGTTGTTGCCGCTGCTTCCAATCTGGGCGCGCATATCCTGCGCTTTACCCCGCATCGCGCGATTTCGGCGCCTTACCACCGCAACCAGGGCGGCATGCTCACGGAACTGCATGCGGGGATGGCGAAGCCCGCCGATGCGGTCAAGTTCCTGCGTGGCGCCGGCGTCACCGTGCTTGCCTTTTGCAAAAGCGATTCACAGATCGGAATTGTCGCGGACGTGGCGCCCGACGGTCTTTATGCGCAGTTGAACAAGGGGAGCGTTCCGGACTGGCTTGAACCTGTGTCAGGCACGGAAAACAAGGCGTTGCAACTCTTCCGCGTCAAACCGTGAGCATGGCCCTGAACCCGGCTCATCGGAATGCCCGTTCAAATCGATTCCCTCTGGCGTTCAAACGCACTAAACTTGCTCAAGGTGATTTGCGCCACATGGCGCGAGACCGGGGAGTTTGAAGCCAGATGATCAGCATCAGCCAGTGTTGCAGGCTCGCACGCCGCATGATCGGCGTCGCGTTGATCTTGGCCACCGCGAACCTCGGCGCGCTTCCCGCCGCTCAGGCGGACCAGCCCGCCAAGCAGATATTCGGGGCCGCGAAACTCCCTGCCGTGCTTCCCGCCAGCCCGATCGGGTTCTATTCCAAGGGCTGTCTTGCCGGGGGCCAGGCCATTGCCGCCGAGGGCCCGACCTGGCAGGCGATGCGGCTGTCGCGCAACCGCCGCTGGGGCCATCCGGATCTTGTCGCTCTTGTCGAGCGGCTGTCGCGTGAGGCCGCCGCCAATGATGGCTGGCCAGGACTGCTTGTGGGCGATATCTCGCAGCCGCGCGGCGGTCCGATGCTGTCAGGGCATGCGTCGCATCAGGTTGGACTTGACGCCGATGTCTGGCTGACGCCGATGCCCGGCCGCACGCTGTCGGCAACCGAGCGCGAGGATCTGTCGGCGACGTCGATGCTCAAGGCAGACACGCTCTATGTTGATGACAAGAAATGGACTGCGGCGCATGCGCGGCTTTTGATGCGGGCGGCGAGCTATCCCGAGGTCGAGCGCATATTCATTCATCCCGGCATCAAGAAGAAGCTGTGCGACAGCTGGACAGGCGATCGCTCGGCGATGGGCAAAATCCGGCCCTATTACGGTCACCACAGCCATTTCCATATCCGCATCAAATGCCCGGCTGGCGCCAGCAACTGCCGCAGCCAGAGCCCGCCGCCTCAAGCCACGGGATGCGACAAATCATTGGCATGGTGGTTTACCGATGAACCCTGGGCGCCCGCCAAGCCGAAGAAGAAGGACGACAAGCCCGCACCCAAGAAGCGCGAGATGCAAATGTCCGAACTGCCTTCGGCCTGCGCCGTGGTTGCCTCGGCGCCGGGTCCTGCGTCGGAGGCGCAAGTCACGTTCGGGAGCGCCGACCCGATCGGCAGTATCGCCAGGGTCAACGCTGCTTCCAGCGCCGCGGCGGTGTCGGCCTTTGCGCCCATGCCAATGCCTGGGCGGATTCCCGTGCCTGCGCCCCGGCCAGAGGATTGAAGCGCCAGCGGTCCGCGGTGATCGGGGATTCAAGGTCTTTCGCTTGAAGGACAGAAAGGCTATAGAATGGTTTTCAAATCGATTGAAAACGCGAAATCTATGGCTTGCGCCGGATTTCGTTACATTGCGGGCCGCCATGAGTATTCATAAAACCGTCGCGCTGATCGCGCATGACCAGAACAAGGAAGCTCTGGCTATATCCGCCATCTCGCATCAACAGGCGTTGTTCCGGTTTGCCGCTATCGCAACCGGCGCTCGCCACCAGATCAGGCCAAACAGGGATCCGACTCATGCCAACTGACGCCGCCCACATCATCGCATTTCCGATCTTGATCGGCGATATTGGCGGCACCAATGCACGCTTCGCCATCCTGCTCGACGCCAATGCGGAGCCTAGGGAATTTCCGATTCTGGCCACCGCCGATTACCCCACGATAGATCAGGCGATCCAGTCCGGCGTGCTTGACAAGACTTCGTTGCAGCCGCGCTCGGCCATTCTGGCGGTTGCTGGCCCGGTCAAGGGCGACGAGATCGATCTGACCAATTGCGACTGGGTGATCCAGCCCAAGGCGATGATCCGCGACCTGGGTTTCCAGGATGTGGTGGTGATCAATGATTTCGAGGCCCAAGCGCTCGCTGCGGCTTCACTGGGGCCGGAATATCTCGAGCAAATCGGCGGCGGCGAAATCCGGCCGTCTTCGTCGCGTGTGGTGGTTGGACCCGGCACCGGCCTGGGCGTCGCCGGCCTGGTCCATGCCCGCCATACCTGGTTTCCCGTGCCTGGCGAGGGCGGTCACGTCGACATTGGTCCGCGCACGGCCCGGGATTTCGAATTGTTTCCGCTCTACGAGCCGATCGAGGGCCGCATTTCCGCCGAACAACTGTTGTGCGGCCGCGGCATGATGAACATCTATCACGCCATCTGCAAAGCCGGGGATATCAAGCCGATCGCCTCCAATCCGTCCGAAGTCACCGCGTCCTGGGCTGATGCGTCGGATCAAGCCGCGGTGGAAACGATTGAGTTGTTCGCAACCTATCTTGGCCGGGTGGCTGGCGATCTGGCGCTGATCTTCATGGCCCGTGGCGGTGTTTTTCTTGCCGGCGGCATCGCCCAGAAAATCATTCCGGCGCTCAGGCATCCCCGGTTCCGCCAGGCCTTCGAGGACAAGGCGCCCCACTCAGCCATGCTCGCAATGATTCCGACATTCGTGATCACGCATCCGCTGGCCGCCTTGTCGGGCCTTGCGGCCTATGCCCGCACACCCGTCCGCTTTGGCGTTTCAACCGAAGGCCGGCGCTGGAAAGCATAGGCAAAGTGGTTTCAACCCGCTATAGAGCCGCGATGAACAGGACAGGATCGTCCTGCCGGTGCAAGGCGTCCTTTGCGGATCGCATGACAGGATAATGAGACGTGGCGCGCAGCAGAAACATCAAACAGGATGTGGAATCGCTGACCGCGATGATCCGCCGGATCATCCGTGAGAACGGCCGTGATTACGTCAAGACCTATATATTTGCTGCCGTCTGCCTGATGCTTGTCGCCGCCTCCACGGCGTTCATGGCCTGGATCATGGAGGCGGTCATCAATGAGGCATTCGCCAAGAAGAACGCCGATCAGATCTGGTTGATCTGCGGATCCGTGCTCGCCGCTTTCGTGATCAGGGGGGCTGCGTCCTATGGTCAGGCGGTGGCGCTGGCGGAAGTTGGCAACAATCTTGTCGCCCGCTATCAGCAGCGCCTGATCGATCATCTGATGACCCTTGGCGTCGGCTATTTCGGAGACACCCGCTCGGCCCAGATCGCAGCCCAGATTTCCCAGAATGTCGCCGGGATCCGCGACGTCATGAACCTGACGATCACCTCCTTCGCGCGCGATCTGCTGACATTGGTGGCGCTTCTGGTGGTGATGGTGACGAAGGATCCGGTCCTCTCCCTCATCGTCTTCGCCGGTGCGCCGCCGGTGCTGATGGCCTTGCGCTACATTTCCAAGCGGCTCCGTAGCGCAACGCGCGAATCGATCGATCTCAACAGCCGCGTGCTCTCCGCCATGCAGGAGACGGTGCAAGGCATCACCATCGTCAAGGCGTTCACGATGGAGAAGCAGATCAGCTCCCGCACGGCTGAGTTGATCAAGGCGGCGGAGGGGCGTTCGAACCGCATTGCCCGGCTGACCGAGCGCACCTCGCCGCTCACCGAAACCATCGCCGGTCTGGCGATATCGGGCGTCATTGCCTATGCGGCGTTCCGCTCGATCTATGGCGATGTCCTGCCCGGAGCGTTCTTTTCCTTCATCACCGCGCTGCTTCTGGCCTATGACCCAGCGCGGCGGCTGGCCCGGCTGCAGATCAATCTCGAGCGCGCCGTTGTCAATGCGCGCATGATTTACGAAATTCTCGACGAAACGCCGACGCAGGGCGACCGGCCCGGCGCAGTCGACCTTGTTGTCGAGCGCGGCGAGATCGAGTTTCGTAACGTCGGATTTGGCTATGGCACGGGCGAAATCGTGCTCGATGATGTGAGTTTCAAAGCCGAGGCCGGAAAGACCACCGCAGTTGTCGGGCCATCGGGCGCCGGCAAGTCGACGTTGATCTCGCTGGTGCCGCGGTTTTATGATCCCGCCGCTGGACAGGTGCTGATCGACGGTGTCGACATCGCAACGGTCACCAAGACTTCGCTGCGTCAACAGATCGCCTATGTCTCGCAACAGGCCTGGTTGTTCGAGGGCAGCATCCGCGCCAATCTGCGCTATGCCCGGCCTGACGCCACCGACGCCGAGATCGAGGACGCCGCGCGGCTGGCCAATGCGCATGAGTTCATTCTGGCGCAGCCGCAGGGCTATGACACCATGCTTGGTGAAAACGGCGTCAACCTGTCCGGCGGCCAGCGCCAGCGCATTTCGATCGCGCGCGCGCTTGTGCGCAATGCGCCGATCCTGCTGCTCGACGAGGCGACTTCTGCGCTCGACAATGAATCCGAGGCGGCGGTGCAGAATGCGCTCGAAAGCGCCATGCGCAATCGAACGGTGCTGGTCATCGCCCACCGGCTTTCCACCATCGCCAAGGCCGACCGCATTGTCGTCATGCAGGGCGGCAAGGTGGTGGAGACCGGCAGTCATGCCGATCTCAGCGCCAACAAGGGCGGGCTTTACGCGCGGCTGCAGGCCTTCAGCGAGGCCGGCCATGGCGTTGACCAGCCGGACCCGGTGCTGGACGCGGACGTAAAAGGAGGCAAGGCATGAACGCAGCATCTGGCAGCATGGGGCTCATTGTCGTCGGCGCCGCCGGCCGCATGGGCCAGTCGCTGATCCGCACCATCGCCGCGATGGACGGCGTGCATCTGGCCGGCGCCATCGAGCGGCCCGGATCGGAAATGCTTGGCCGCGATGCCGGCGAACTGGCCGGTCTCGGCCCCAACAAGATCCTGATCAGCGACGACGCCCTGCCGGCCTTCGCCCGGGCCGAGGGGGTGCTCGATTTCACCGCGCCGGCGGCGACGCTGGAATTTGCCGACCTTGCCGCCCAGGCGCGCATTGTCCATGTCATCGGCACCACCGGCATGGACGAGAGTCATGAGGCGCGGCTGCAGACCGCCTCGCGCCACGCCCGCATCGTCAAGTCGGGCAATATGAGCCTCGGCGTCAATCTGCTGTCGGTGCTGGTGCGCCAGGCGGCGCGTGCGCTCGAAGCCGGCGACTGGGACATCGAGGTGCTGGAAATGCATCACCGGCACAAGGTCGATGCGCCCTCCGGCACGGCGCTGCTGCTCGGCCAGGCCGCCGCCGAAGGGCGCGGCAT
>LADQ01000084.1 GCA_000961635.1 Hoeflea sp. BRH_c9
CGACACGGTGCGGTCCGTGTTCCAGCGCGGCACGTGGGCGCGCGGCGTCACCTGCACCCAGCCAACCGGCGCCTCAGCTTCGAGCGCGATCAGGCCCGGCGGCAATGATCCGCCAGTCGCCTGCTTGAGGACCTGTTTCTTCTCATCCTTGCTCAGGGCATGGCGCTGTTTCGGCGCCAGCCTGAAATGGGTGCACCAGCAACCGTAGCAGGCGCCCTGCGGCCCGAACAGGGTCTCCAGTTTCGGCCAGAGATCGGTCGTGACGGGGCGAATAGTCAGGCTCATGCGCGCTGGGTCTCCGTGAATGGGCACTGAGTCGAAAGGATAGTTCGAATTTCCCCGATGTTCAACTTTTGTTCCGGGCGCAAATGCCCCCGGCACCGAAGATAAGGCGTTTCCGGGCTGGAGACCGGACTTGCTACCAATGGCCCACCGCGCCCGGCTGGGAATTGCGGGACCAACGGGGTAAGCTCGTGATCGGGTTTCGGGAGGAAATTCACCATGGCGTCAACGGCCGATCATGCATCGCGGGTCGAAGCTGCGCTGTTTTCAGGCAAAGCAGCCCAGTTCCCGGTGGTTGCGTCCTGGCAGCGCTCGAAAATGCTGCACCGGATCGATCCGGGCCAGGATAGGCCCCCGGAAAGGCTGACGTCGCAGCAACTCCGCGAGGTGCACGAGCGCGCTGGTCTGCTGCTGCATGCATCCAATCCGAGCCTCGACAGCCTCTATCGCGCCGTCGGCGATGTCGGCTGTTCGGTGTTGCTGGCCGACGCCGACGGCGTGGTCATCGCCCGGCGCGGAGCGGTCCAGGACGATCAGACTTTTGATGAATGGGGGTTGTGGACCGGCGCCGTCTGGAGCGAACAGCGCGAAGGCACCAATGGCATCGGCACCTGCCTGGTCGAAAAACGGCCGCTGACCATCCACAAGGACCAGCATTTTCAAGCCAAGAATGCCGATCTGTCCTGCACCGCTGCCCCGATCTTCGATCACCAGGGCGACCTGATGGCGGTGATCGACGTGTCCTCCTGCCGGGCCGACCTGACCGCGGGATTCTCGCGACTGATTGGGTGCGCGGTCATGGACGCCGCCCGCCGGATCGAGACGATGTATTTCGGCGCCATGTTTCCTGATTGCCGGATCATTCTCACCGGGCCGGACCCCGTCGCCTGCTCAAGTTCCACCGCTGACCAGCTGGCGACGCTGATCGCGGTGGATCAGGACGAGTTCGTGGTTGGCGCAACCCGGCAGGCGCGGCGCGCGTTCGGCCTGAGCGCGGAAGACTTCGCCCGCCCGATGCCGCTGTCCCGGCTCAGGGGTCAGGTGGTCAACGCCGAAGAGGATTACCAGACCGCCGAGCGGCGCATCATCCTGCAGGCCCTGGCGCGCAGCGGCGGCAATGTTTCGGCGGCGGCGTCCGCCATGGGGATCAGCCGCGCCACGCTGCACCGCAAGATCAAACAGCTTGATCTGAAACGCTGAACCAGGCCCATACGCTTGTAAGCCGGAACTGTCGCAATTCTGCGACACTTGCGCCCCGGCCTCGCTTGCCGCGCCGGTGACAATCAGCGGCCGCCAAGACAACGTCCTCCCATTGCACTGTGCAATGATCTGGGAGGAATACAGCATGGCTTTCAAGTTCAAGGAAAAATACGGAAACTTCATCGGCGGCAAATTTGTCGAGCCGGTCGACGGGCAATATTTCGACAACACCACGCCGGTCAATGGCTCGCTGCTGTGCCAGGTTGCCCGCTCGAACGCCAAGGACATCGAACTGGCGCTTGATGCAGCGCATGCCGCCAAGGGCGCCTGGGGCGCCACCAGCGTGGCCGAGCGCAGCGTGCTGCTCAACAAGATCGCCCAGGTGATGGAAGACAATCTCGCGACGCTCGCCGAGGCCGAGACCTGGGACAATGGCAAGCCGATCCGCGAAACCACCGCCGCCGACGTGCCGCTCGGCATCGATCATTTCCGCTATTTCGCCGGCGTCATCCGTGCCCAGGAAGGCTCGCTGAGCGAACTCGACGCCGACACCGTCGCCTATCACTTCCACGAGCCGCTCGGCGTCGTCGGCCAGATCATCCCCTGGAACTTTCCGCTGCTGATGGCGATCTGGAAACTGGCGCCGGCGCTCGCCGCAGGCAACTGCGTGGTTCTCAAGCCTGCGGAGCAGACGCCGGCCTCGATCATGGTGCTGATGGAGTTGATCGCCGACATCCTGCCCGCCGGCGTGATCAACGTGGTCAACGGGTTTGGCCTCGAAGCCGGCAAGCCGCTCGCCTCGTCGACCCGCATCGCCAAGATCGCCTTTACCGGCGAAACCACCACCGGCCGGCTGATCATGCAATATGCCAGCCAGAACATCATTCCCTGCACGCTGGAACTCGGCGGCAAGTCGCCCAACATCTTCTTCAAGGATGTCGCCGACCATGACGACGATTTCTTCGACAAGGCGATCGAGGGTTTCGTGCTGTTCGCCTTCAACCAGGGCGAGGTCTGCACCTGCCCGAGCCGCGCCCTGATTCATGAAGACATCTACGAGGAATTCATGGAACGCGCGCTCAGCCGCGTCGCGGCCATTGTCCAGGGCGATCCGCTCAAGTTCAAGACCATGGTCGGCGCGCAGGCTTCCAGCGAGCAGTTCGAGAAGATCCTGTCCTACTTCGATATCGGCCGCAAGGAAGGCGCCGAAATCCTCATCGGCGGCGAAGCCATGCCGACCAGCGGCGCCACCGAAGGCGGCTATTACATCAAGCCGACCGTGTTCAAGGGCCACAACAAGATGCGGGTGTTCCAGGAAGAGATTTTTGGCCCGGTCGTCTCCGTCTGCACCTTCAAGACCGACGAGGAGGCGTTGGAAATCGCCAATGACACGCTCTACGGCCTCGGCGCCGGCGTCTGGAGCCGCGACGCCAACACCTGCTACCGCTTCGGCCGGGCGATCAAGGCGGGCCGGGTCTGGACCAATTGCTACCACGCCTATCCCGCCCACGCGGCCTTTGGCGGTTACAAGCAGTCCGGCATCGGCCGCGAAAACCACCTGATGATGCTGCACCATTATCAGCAGACCAAGAACCTGCTGGTCAGCTACAGCCCGAAGAAGCTCGGCTTCTTCTGATCCGCTCCCAAATCCCGGGCGGCCTTGCGCCGCCCGGATCTGCCCGCAGATTGCACATAATGGGAGGCTGTCATGCTGGACCAGGTCGAGGCGACGCAAGCCGCGCTGAAGCTGATTGACGAAATCCGCAAGGACCACGGCCCGGTGATCTTTCACCAGTCCGGCGGCTGTTGCGACGGGTCGGCGCCGATGTGCTACCCGGAGGGCGACCTCATGATATCGGCCAGCGACGTCAGGCTCGGCGAGATCGGCGGCGCGCCGTTCTACATCGGCGGCCTGCAATATGAGGCGTGGAAGCATACACGGCTGATCATCGACGTCGTCGAGGGCCGCGGCGGCATGTTCTCGCTCGACAATGGCCGCGGCAAGCGCTTCATCACCCGCTCGGAACTGTGCAACATCGATTAGCCGTCAATCCCGTTGTGGCCCCGCCGTGGCATTGTCCGGCGGCTTGCGTGAGCAGGCCTACTTGCGTAACCTGACGATGTTCAATATTTGTTCTCGTCATGTCCGCAGCCTCTTCCCTTCCCGGCTTTTGCCGTGACTGCCTGGCCGCCGCCCGCGCGGAGACTCGGCGCTGCCATGCCTGCGGCAGCCCGCGGCTGATCCGCCATGCCGAGATCGACACGCTGACGCTGGCGCATGTGGATTGCGACGCGTTTTACGCAACCGTGGAAAAGCGCGACAATCCGGAACTGGCCGACAGACCGGTGATCATCGGCGGAGGCAAGCGCGGCGTGGTCTCCACCTGCTGCTACATCGCCCGCATCCATGGGGTGCGCTCGGCGATGCCGATGTTCAAGGCGCTGGACGCCTGCCCCGAGGCGGTGGTGATCAAGCCGGACATGGAGAAATATGTCCGCGTCGGCCGCGAGGTGCGGCGGATGATGGAGGAG
Organism: Hoeflea sp. BRH_c9; assembly: GCA_000961635.1. Classification (GTDB taxonomy): domain Bacteria; phylum Pseudomonadota; class Alphaproteobacteria; order Rhizobiales; family Rhizobiaceae; genus Hoeflea. Next base: position 4,015 of record LADQ01000084.1, read on the forward strand.
CTCACGCCGCTGGTGCAGCCGATCTCGATCGACGAGGCGTTTCTCGATCTGGCGGGAACCGAGAGATTGCACAAGGACACCCCTGCCCGGACGCTGGCGAAGTTTGCCGCCCGCGTCGAGGCCGAAATCGGCATCACGCTGTCGGTCGGGCTGTCCTACTGCAAGTTCTTAGCCAAGGTCGCCTCCGATCTCGACAAGCCGCGCGGCTTCTCGGTGATCGGCAAGGCCGAAGCGCTGGATTTCCTCAAGCCTCGCCCGGTGACGCTGATCTGGGGCGTCGGCAAGGCCTTCGCGGCAACGCTCGAGCGGGACGGCATCCGCACCATCGGGCAATTGCAGGCGATGGAGGAAACCGCGCTGATGCGCAGCTACGGGGTGATGGGCAAGCGGCTCTATCATCTCTCCCGCGGCGAGGACGAGCGCACCGTTCACCCCAATGAGGGGGCCAAGAGTGTGTCCGCCGAAACCACCTTCAATTCGGACCTGTCGCAGGCCAAGGATCTGGTGCCTGTGCTCAGGCGGCTGTCGGAGAAGGTGTCGGCCCGGCTGAAGGCATCCGGCATCGCCGGGCAGACCGTGGTGCTCAAGCTCAAGACCGCCGATTTCAAGAGCCGGACCCGCAATTTCAAGCTTGAGGACCCGACCATGCTGGCCGACCGGATATTCCGCACCGGCCTGCACCTGCTGGAGCGTGAACTCGGACAGGAGCGCTTCCGGCTGATCGGCATCGGCGTCACCGACCTCACCGACGGGGGCCACGCCGATCCGCCTGATCTGGTTGACCCGGCCGCCGCGCGCAGGGCCATCGCCGAAGGCGCCATCGACAAGGTGCGACAGAAATTCGGTCGCGACATCGTCGAGACTGGGTATACTTTCGGAACGTCGCGAAAGATTCGGCAGGCGGATGAGGACTGACCTGGGTCCAGCCTTGGATTGAATTCAGGATATCAGCACAGAGAGGATACGCCGATCCGGGGGGATCGGCGATGCCGGGGAGTTTTCCATACCATGTCACCATCCTCCTTGCGGGAGCGGCTGCTGTTTCCAACCGGAGTGCTGATCGCCTGCCTGCTGGTGGCGGCACTTGCCTATGCGGCGTTCACTGAACAGGGCGAACACAATTCCGCGGCCCTGATGGCCGATGCCTTTATCAATGGCAGGCTATGGGTTGAATCCTGCTTCGATCTCGATTGCGCCAGTTTTAGTGGCCGGACCTATGTGGTGTTTCCGCCGTTTCCGGGCATCGCGGCGCTGCCGCTGGCGGCCATTGGCGGCGCATCAGCAACTGGCTTCATCCTCCTGACAACACTGTGTTTTGCGTTGTCCATGCTGCTCTGGAGACGGATCTTGGCGGGGTTGGGAACAGGCGTCGCGGAGGCCCGCTGGCTGCTGTTGGCAATCGGATTTGCGAGCCCCTTGTTCTTTGTCACCATCCGCGGAGACGGCATCTGGTTTTTCGCCCAGGCGCTGGCATTCCTGATGACCAGCCTTGCCGTTCACGAGGCGTTGGCCGGCCGTCTGGTGAGTTCCGGCGTGGCCCTTGGCTGCGCCTTTCTCAGCCGCCAGATGAGCATTTTCTACCTGCCGCTGCTTTTGGTCTTTTCACTGCGCACGGATGCGCCGCTGTGGTCAATGATGGGAGACAAGATCATCCGGTCCCTGAAGCTGGGGCTTCCCGTGCTGGTGGCGGTCGGCCTTTATCTTGCCTACAATCAGGCCCGGTTCGGATCGCCGCTGGAGAACGGCTACATCCATATCGACTATGGACCCGGCATCCTGAAGGAACGGCTCGACGCTTATGGCCTGTGGAGCTGGAAATATGTCTTGTTCAATCTCTACCACGCGCTGGTGCAGGGATTTCATGCCCGCTTCGAAGGGGTGGGACGGATGGACCTGGTCGGAATAGACAGGTTCGGCACCGCGTTCCTGGTGGCGAGCCCCTGGCTGGCCATGCTGTTTTTCACCCCGGTCAACCGCCGCACGGTGTTTTGCGGGCTGCTGGTGGCGGGACTGGTCACGGTCATGCTGTTTTACCATTCCAACGGCTACACCCAGTACAATGTCCAGCGCTACATGCTCGACTGGCTGCCTGCGGCGCTGGTGATGCTGGCCTATGCGATCCAGCGCCACACGACGCCGCTGTTTCCCGTTGCCGTCTTGTGGGGGATGGGACTGAATGCGGTGACGCTCGCCACCATGGCGATTGTCCGTTGACAGCCGGCTACACCAGTTCGACGTCGAGCACGCCGGGCGCGGCCTTCAGCGCCGCGGCGATCTGCGGCGAGATCTTGTAACGGTCCGACAGCGTCACCTCGATTTCGCGGCGGCCGTCATCCTTGATCATGACAAAGGATACTTGCCCTTCGCCGCGGGCCTTGAGATGCGTCGACACCGAGTTGAGCGGCCTGGCGTCGCGCATGTAGACCCTCAGCGCCGACTGGCCGCGGGCGGCGCGGTCCTCCAGCGAATCCGCGGTCTGGATCCTCAGCCCGATGCCTTCCGGCCGCTCCTCGGCGGTCACCGTGATGACGATCGACTTTCCCGGCTCGAGCAGTTCCCGGTAAAGCGCCAGACCTTCGGAGAACAGCACCGCCTCGTACTGGCCGGAACTGTCGGAAAACGCCACAATTCCCATCTTGTTGCCGGTGCGGGTCTTGCGCTCCTGCTTGCTGGTCACGGTTCCCGCCAACCGCCCGGCGGTGGCGCCGGCCTTGACCGCGAGCGAGAAATCAGCCCAGGTCTGCACCCGCATGCGGGTCAGCAAATCCGCATAGGAATCAAGCGGATGCGCGGACAGGTAAAAGCCCAGCGCCTGGTATTCGCGGTGCAGTTTGTCGGCCGGCAGCCAGGGCGTCGCGGCAGGCAGTTGAATGGTTTCAGGGCCGGTTGAGGCCCCGATGCCGAACATGTCGCTCTGGCCGCTGATGCGGTTTTCCTGGGCGCGCTGGGCAAAGCCGAGAATCCGATCAAGCCCGCCGCTCAAGGCCGCCCGGTCCTGGCCAAAGCAATCGAAGGCGCCAGCGGCGATCAGGCTTTCGAGCACCCGCCGGTTGACCTGGCGGGGATCGATGCGCACGCAGAAATCCTCCAGCGAGGCAAAGGGCGTGTCGCCGCGGACTTCGACAATGTGCTCGACCGCGGCGTCGCCGACGCCCTTGATGGCGGCCAGCGCGTAATAGATCCGGTTCTCGCCGGTTTCGAAATGTCGGAAGCTGGTCTGGACCGAGGGCGGCGCGACCTCGATCCCGAGCCGTTTGGCGTCCTGACGGAAATCATTGAGCTTGTCGGTGTTGGACATGTCGAGCGTCATCGATGCGGCGAGGAACTCGACCGGATAATGCGCCTTGAGATAGGCGGTCTGGTAGGAGACGATGCCATAGGCCGCGGCATGCGACTTGTTGAAGCCGTAATTGGCGAATTTGGCGAGAAGATCGAAGATAAGATTGGCCTGCGGCTTGGAGACGCCGCGTTCCACCGCGCCATCGACGAAGCGGGCGCGCTGCTGATCCATTTCCGACTGGATCTTCTTGCCCATGGCGCGGCGCAGCAGGTCGGCTTCGCCGAGCGAATAGCCGGCCAAAACCTGGGCGATCTGCATCACCTGTTCCTGGTAGACGATGACGCCCTGGGTTTCGGCGAGGAGATCATCGATCTTGGGATGGATGGAGGCCAGCTCCTCCTCGCCATGCTTGCGCGCATTGTAGACCGGGATGTTCTCCATCGGACCCGGGCGGTAGAGCGCCACCAGCGCGATGATGTCCTCGATCCGGTCCGGGCGCATGCCGATGAGCGCCTTGCGCATGCCTTGGGATTCCACCTGGAACACGCCGACAGTCTCGCCGCGCGACAGCATCTCGTAGGTCGGCTTGTCATCAAGCGGCAGCGCTTCAAGATCGATGGCAATGTCGCGTTTGGCGATGAACCCCACCGCGGTCTTGAGCACCGTCAGGGTCTTGAGACCGAGAAAGTCGAACTTGACCAGGCCTGCCTGTTCCACCCATTTCATGTTGAACTGGGTGACCGGCATGTCCGAGCGCGGATCGCGGTACATCGGCACCAGTTGCGACAACGGCCGGTCGCCGATGACGATGCCCGCGGCATGGGTCGAGGCGTGCCGGTACAAGCCCTCGAGCTTTTGCGCGATGTCGAGCAGGCGGCCGACCGCGGGCTCCTTGTCCACCTCCTCGGCGAAACGCGGCTCTTCCTCGATCGCCTTGTTCAAGGGCGTCGGGTTGGCCGGGTTGTTGGGCACCAGCTTGCAGATGCGGTCGACCAGGCCGTAGGGCATCTCCAGCACGCGGCCGACATCGCGCAGGGCGGCGCGGGCCTGCAGGCTGCCGAAAGTGATGATCTGGGCCACCTGCTCGCGGCCATATTTGCCGACCACATAGCGGATGACCTCGTCCCGCCGGTCCTGGCAGAAATCAATGTCGAAATCCGGCATCGAGACACGGGCCGGATTGAGAAACCGTTCGAACAGCAGCGAGAAGCGCAACGGATCGACGTCGGTGATGGTCAGCGCGTAGGCCACCAGCGACCCGGCGCCGGAACCGCGGCCAGGACCAACCGGGATGCCCTGCCCCTTGGCCCATTGAATGAAGTCGGCCACGATCAGGAAGTAGCCGGGAAACTTCATCGATTCGATGATGTCGAGTTCGATCTGCAGCCGCTCGCGATAATCGGTTTCGGTAAATCCGGCGGCCATGCCGATCCGGGCCAGCCGCCGCTCCAGGCCCTCAAGCGACTGCCGCCGCAATTCCGCGGCTTCGGCGGCAAGGGCTGCCTCCGGGTCATCCTCGCCGCCGCCGG
>LADQ01000196.1 GCA_000961635.1 Hoeflea sp. BRH_c9
ACGGTGGCGCTCGGCGGCGACTGCGGCGATCTCCACTGGCACGGCGCGGGCCATGAGCCGGTCCGCCGCTTCGACCACTGTGACCTTCGCGCCCAGCCTCCTCGCCGTCGCCGCCAGTTCCAGGCCGACAAAACCGCCGCCGATAATCGCCAGATGCGATTCCCCCGTGATTGCCCCCAGAATCGCCTTGGCATCATCCACCGTCCGCAATGTCAGCGCCTTTTCCAAGCCCGGAAACAGACGGGCCCGCGCGCCGGTCGCGATCAGCAGCTTGTCGTAGGCAAGCGATCGGTCGTCACCTAACAGCACGGTCCGCGCTTGCGGATCGATTTGCGCAACCGTCACGCCGCGCAGCAGTTCGATCCCGTTTTCCGCATATGCCCGCTCGGCCGCGATCGGCTTCGGCTCGACAGGAAACCCCTTGGACAACGGCGGCCGCTCATAGGGCAGATGCGGCTCGTTGCCGATCAGCGTCAGTTTCCCCGCATAACCTTCTTCCCGAAGCGCGAAGGCCGCCCGCACGCCGCACTCGCCAGCCCCGACAATGACCATGCCCGCCATGCTCATGTCAGCCGATCTTGATGAAGACGCGGCCGGCTTCCACCTTCACCGGATAGGTATTGAGGTTGACGCAAACCGGTGCGGCCAGGGCTTCGCCGGTTCGGTAATCGAAGCGGCCATTGTGCTTGGGACACTCGATCACGTAATCCATCACCAGGCCGCCCTCGAGATGCACCTTCTCATGTGTGCACAATCCATCGGTGGCGAAATACTCGTCATTCGGACTGCGATAGACCGCATAGGTCTTGCCGCCATGATCGAAGCGGATCAGGTCTTCCTCTTCGATATCACCGGCGCCGCACGCCTCAACCCACTGGCTCATCGGTCTCTCCCTCACATTGTTGGTGTTATGCCGCCGCGAGCATGGATGGCGCGAGCTGGTGATACTCGGCCTTGTAGGGCTTCGCCGTCGGCGGCAGTTCGCGCCGGACAAAGTAGTCCTCGTATCTCAACTGGCGCAGCACAGCCGGCCACATCTCGCGATAGCCGTCGAGAATGGATGTGTTCGGGGCCGGCAGGTCGTCCTTGATCAGCGCATGCAATTCTGGAAGCGCATGATAGGGGATCATCGGGAACATGTGATGCTCGACGTGGTAGTTCATGTTCCAGTAGATGAAGCGGCTCAACGGATTCATATAGACCGTGCGGCTGTTCAGCCGGTGGTCGATGACGTTCTCGGCCAGCCCGCCATGCTGCAGCAGACCCGTCATGACATGATGCCAGGCGCCATAAAGGCGCGGCAGACCCACCAGCATCAGCGGCAGGATCGACCCCGTGGAGATGGCAAGCGCGATCACCGCGGCATAGATCGCGAACCAGACGCGGGCGATGAATATCACTTTCGGCTGCTCGGTATCGGGAACGAAGGTTCTTTCCTCCGCGCTGATGATGCCGAAAGCATTCCTCAGCATTGCGCTCATGGCGTTGAAGGCATCGATAACGCCGAAAAAATTGAGTAAGATGCGCGCGAGCTCCGGCGGACGCATGAAGACGATTTCCGGATCGAGCCCGACAATGATCGTGTCGGTGTGGTGGCGCGTATGGCTCCAGCGCCAGGTCACCGGATTGCGCATGATCATGAAGGACGCGATTTGGTACACCACATCATTCATCCAGCGCGTCTTGAATGCCGTGCCGTGGCCGCATTCGTGCCAACGGGAATCCGTCGCCGATCCGTAGAGCACGCCATAGGCCAGGAAGAACGGCGCGGACCACCAACTCGGCCACAAGGCCACGCCAATGCCCGCCAGCACGATCATGGAGCCGAGCCAGATGACGGTGTCCCGGATCGCCGGGCCGTCCTTGCGCTTCATCATTTCCTTCATGGCCTTGCGCGGCACGTCGGTGTGGTACCACTCCGCCGAAGCCAGGCCGGTCTCGACCGCCCTTTGCGCGTCACGACCGGTCAGGCTGTAGTCACGATTATGCTGAGACATGGCGCGTCCTCCTCCTGGGGCACCCTAAATACGGACAGGAAACCGTCGCGATCAATACGAATGAAATCTAATCTATCATCGGCTTGCAATTCCTTGCGAACGCAATGATAGTTTTACCTCATAGGAGGCAAAGATGGGATCAAGACCGACCATCGCCGACGTGGCGGCAAAGGCGGGCGTCAGCGTCGCCACGGTTGACCGGGTGCTGAACGGACGCCACCGGGTGCGCGAGGAGACAGCGCGCCGTGTCTACGAAGCTGCCAGCGAGATCGGCTATCACGCCGCCTCCCTGATCCGCCAGCGCATGATCGCCGGCTTGCCGGAGATGACATTCGGCTTTCTTTTGCAAAAGCAGCATCAGGTCTTTTACCAAGCACTGGCCCGCGAACTGGCCGCGATCGTCGAAAAAACGCCGAAAATCCGCGGCCATGCGCGTGTCGAGTTTACCCGCAACCCGTCGGCGGAGGATGTGGCGGCCGGCCTTGCCCGCTTGAAGCGCGATTGTGACGCCGTGGCCCTGGTCAGCATCGATCACCACCTGGTTACCGAAATCGTTCTCGACCTGAAGAAATCCGGAATTCCGGTGTTTTCCCTGCTGTCCGATTGCGCCCAGGGCGTGCGCGAAAGCTATGTCGGCACGCACAATATGCGCGTCGGGCGCACCGCAGCCTGGTTCATCGCGCGCACCGCCCCTCGCCCGGGCAAGGTCGCCCTCTTTGTCGGCAGCCACCGATGGCATGGCCATGAATTGCGCGAGACCGGTTTCCGCTCCTATTTCCGTGAACATGCACCGGGGTTCGCGCACCTCGACACGCTCGTCAATCTCGACACGCGGCAGGTTACCTATGAGGCGACGCTGAGCCTGCTCGACCGGCATCCCGACATCGCTGGCTTTTATGTCGCCGGCGGCGGCATGGAGGGCGCGATCAAGGCGCTGCGCGAGGCCGCGCCCGACCCCATGCCCACAGTCGTCGTCAACGAACTGACCGACGATTCCCGTGCCGCCCTGCAGGACCGGATCGTCACTGCCGTGATCGGCACTCCGCTCGAAAGGATGTGCACCGCGCTGATCGATCTGATGATCCACGCCGTCCGCGACGGTCCCTCCGAAACGCCTGGACAAATTTTCCTGCCCTTCGACATCTTCGTCCCGGAAAGCGTGTGAGGGAAATGATGGAAATCGGGACTTCCGGATCGTTTTCCTATCAGCAATGATGGTTATTCCTGCAAATCAACATTGACCGCGGAATGTGGCGCTGACCATTCTTGATCCGGACAGCGCCCGCCAGGCGGCCGGCGCGACGGGAGAGAATTTCATGACCACCGAACTGAATTTCGCGCTCAATCACATGAGTGCGCCACGCCTTGATTGCCTGAGCTTTATCGACCTTGCCGCCTCGCTCGGATGCGTCGGCATCGAGTTGCGCAACGACCTTGCCGACAAGAAACTGACGCAGCGCCCATTCTTCGACGGCGCGGCGCCAGCGACGATCGGCAGCTACGTCCGCGACAAGGGGCTGCGGCTGTTGGGCCTGTCGGAAGCCTATGGCTTCAATGCCTGGTCCGACGCGATGCGCGTGAAAATCGCTCTCCTCATCGCTCAGGCGAAAGAGAGTGGCGCGGAATCGATCAGCCTCATCCCCAGCAATGACGGGGTAAAGATGAGTGACGAAGTCCGGTTGGGCAATCTTCGCGGCGCTCTGCGGGAAATCCTGCCGATGCTGGAGGAAGCGGACATGATTGCCCTGATCGAGCCGCTTGGCTTCACGACCTCGTCATTGCGTTTCAAATCGGAAGCGGTGGAAGCAATCGAGGGAGTTGGCGGAGCGGCGCGCTACAGGCTGGTCCACGATACGTTCCATCATCACCTTGCCGGTGGCGGCCCGCTCTTCCCCGATCATACCGGCATCGTCCACATCTCGGGCGTTGTTGATCCGTCGCTGGCGCCCGAAGCCATGCAGGATGGTCACCGCCAATTGGTCGACGAGAACGACCGGTTGGAAAACATGGAGCAAATCCGGGCGCTTATGGTCGCGGGCTACAAAGGCGCGTTCTCCTACGAGCCTTTTTCGCCGGCAGTCCATGCCCTCGACGATATTGCCGGGGCATTGGAGGAGAGCATGTCATCTATCCGGTCGCGCCTTTGAAAAGTATTCAACTCGCGCTCCCGGCGCAGAATCATGCTTGACGGTTCGAAAATTAATGGAATATATATTTCATTATTGGAGGACAATGCCAGATACATTCCATTGCGGACATCATCGGGCTCCCCAATACCGGCAGCACCGGCAGCCGGGTTCAGTGTCCCGAAGACGGGGCATCCGGTTCAGGAGGAAGGGTGACACCGGACACCCGAAATCGCGGAGGAGCGTGAAATGAAGAAAACAATTCTAGGCGCAGCAGTGGCTGTCATGATGAGCACTGCGGCGCATGCCGAGAACATCGGCGTCACCATGGCGCTGTTCGACGACAACTTCCTGACCGTTTTGCGCAACGGTATCCAGGAACTGGCCGACGGCATGGACGGCGTGGATGTCCAGATTGAAGACGCCCAGAACGACGTCGCCAAACAGCTCGATCAGATAAACAATTTCATCGCCTCGGGCGTCGATGCCATCGTGGTCAACCCGGTGGACACCTCGGCCACGCAGGCAATGTCGGCCGCGGCCGAAGCCGCCGGCGTGCCGCTGGTCTATGTGAACCGGGAGCCGGTCAACGTCGACTCGCTGCCGGACAACCAGGCATTCGTCGCCTCCAACGAAGAAGAATCCGGCACACTTGAGACCCTTGAAGTCTGCCGCCTGTTGAAGGAAGCCGGCAAGACTGAAGCCAACATCTATGTGATGATGGGTGAGCTCTCCAACCAGGCCGCCGTTCAGCGCACCAAGGATATTCACGACGTGATGGCCTCGGGCAATTGCGGCGTCACGCTGAATATCATCGACGAGCAGACCGCCAACTGGTCTCGCGACGAGGCGCAGGACCTGATGACCAACTGGTTGTCGACCGGCACGCAGTTCGATGCGGTGATCTCCAACAATGACGAGATGGCGATCGGCGCCATTCAGGCCTTGAAGGCCAATGGCATCAATATGGCCGATGTCATTGTCGGCGGCATTGACGCCACCCAGGACGCGCTCGTCGCCATGCAGGCCGGCGACCTCGATGTCACCGTCTTCCAGGATGCGCACGGCCAGGGCTCCGGCGCGCTCGATGCGGCGCTCAAGCTCGCCAAGGGAGAAGCCGTCGACCAGAAGGTCTATATCCCGTTCCAACTGGTGACACCGGACAACATGGGTGACTTCCTGTCGAAGAACTGACCTTCGACCATGTGCTATCGTGGGCGGCGTCCGGCGCCGTCCACATGGAAATGCTGAAAATGGCGCCACTTTCGGCGCTGTAATCGGGAGGAGATGACATGGCTGAGGTGTCGCACGGCATCGGCGGGCTGAAATTCGACGCATCCAAGAAAACCTGGCCCAATGAACTGAACATATTCATGGCGCTTGTGCTGATCGTCGTCATCTTCGAGGCGCTCGGCGCAATGTTGATGGGGCAGAGCTTACTGTTTGACTCAGCCGGCCGCTTCGACAGCATCTTCAATGAGGCGCGGCTCTACATCATCATCCTGCAGGTTTCGATCGTCGGCATCATCGCGATCGGCGTGACGCAGGTGATCATTTCGGGTGGCATTGACCTGTCGTCCGGCTCAATTGTCGGCGCCACCGCCATGATCGCCATGAGTTTCGCCCAGACCGAGCTGGTCAACGGCAACCCCAATCCGAAAGCCATTTTCGGACCGGCGCTGATGGACCTGCCGGTCATTATTCCGATACTGGTCGGGCTTGCCTGCGGATTGTTTGCGGGTCTCGTCAACGGATTGTTGATTGCCTATACGCGCATTCCACCCTTCATCGCGACGCTTGGCATGATGGTCACCGCACGTGGGATCGCCAAATGGTGGTCCAAGGGCCAGCCGATCTCATTTCCCACGCAGGACTATGCCGTTATCGGCAACGGGCTGGGCGGCTGGATGCCGGTGGTCATCTTCATCGTGCTGGCGATCCTGTTTCAGTTCATTCTGAAATACACGGTCTACGGCAAGCACACCTATGCCATCGGTTCCAACGAGGAAGCGGCGCGGATGTCCGGCATCAAGGTCGGCCGCCACAAGGTGCTGGTCTACGCCATCGCCGGTTCGCTGGCCGCGATCGCCGCCCTTGTGCTGAGTTCGAAGAACCTGACCGCCCAGGCCGGCATGGGCATCATGTACGAACTCGACGCCATCGCCATGGCCGTCATCGGCGGCGTGTCGCTGTCCGGCGGACGCGGCTCCATCGTCGGAACCGTGCTCGGCGCGCTGATCTTCGGCGTGATCATCTCCGGTTTCACCTTCCTGCGCCTGGACGCCTATTATCAGGAGATGGTCAAGGGCGGCATCATCGTCGGCGCGGTGGTGCTCGACCAGTGGCGGCAACGTCCGTCAGCGTCACGATCCTAGGAGAAGAACGATGAGCAAACTCAAGCTTCAAGATACGGGCGACATCATTCTCGAGACGCGCGATCTCACCAAACGCTATGGCGGCATCCACGCGCTTGAAGGCGCCAACTTCATCCTGCGCAAGGGCGAGCATGTCGCCATCATGGGCGACAACGGCGCCGGCAAATCGACCTTCGTGCGCCAGATCACCGGAGTCGAGCAGCATACCCGCGGCGATATCATCTTCAACGGCAAGTCGGTTCGGTTCGAAAATCCGATGGATGCGCGCGAAGCCGGAATCGAGACCGTGTTCCAGACATTGGCGCTGGCCGACGAGCTGGACGTTCCAGACAATCTCTTCCTTGGCCGCGAACTGGTGAAGTTCAGGCTCGGTCCGTTCTCCATCCTCGACTACAAGGCGATGCGCGAACGCACCCTGCAGGCGCTGGAGAAGACCGGCGTCAAGATCCCGAACCTGCGCAACACCATCCGCCACATGTCCGGCGGCCAGCGGCAGTGCGTGGCGATCGCGCGCACGGCGACCTTCCATTCGAAACTCACCATCATGGACGAGCCGACGGCGGCGCTCGGCGTCCAGGAAACGGCGCAGGTGGAAAACATCGTCCGCACGCTGAAGGAACAGGGCGAACCTTTGATCCTGATCAGCCACAACATGCGCCAGGTGTTTGACCTGGTGGACCGGATCGTGGTGTTCCGGCGCGGCCGCATCGTCGCCAATCTGAACAAGCACGAAACCGACGGCCAGGATGTCGTTGCCTACATCACCGGCGCCAAGACCGGTGAAGAGTACCAGGACGCGGCCTGACAGGGAAAAGCCTGACATGATAAATCAGCAGACACGGGCTCTCGTCGTCGGGGGAACCCAAGGCTTGGGATATGCGCCTATCCCGAACAGGCGGCGCCCCAAACTATAGTCCAACTCAATCGGAAACCCGAACATGACAATCAATTTCGCACTTCTCGGCGCCGGCCGTATCGGCAAGGTCCATGCCCGCGCCATCACCTCCAATGCCGACGCCCGGCTCGTCGCCGTCGCCGACGCGTTTGAGGCCGCGGCAAATATGATCGCGGACCAGTATGGCTGCGATATCAGAACCATCGAAGAGATCGAGGCGGCAAAGGACATCGACGCAGTCGTCATCTGCACGCCGACAAACACCCATGCCGACCTGATCGAGCGTTTCGCGCGTGCCGGCAAGGCCATCTTCTGCGAGAAGCCGATCGACCTTTCGCTTGCCCGCGTCAGGGACTGCCTGAAGGTGGTCGAGAAAACCGGCGCCAAGCTGATGGTCGGCTTCAATCGCCGTTTCGATCCGCATTTCGCCGCGGTGAAGCAGGCAATCGAAGAGGGGCGCATCGGCGAGGTGGAAATGGTGCAGATCGTCTCCCGCGATCCCGGCGCTCCGCCCGCCGATTACATCAGATCCTCCGGCGGCATCTTCCGCGACATGACCATACACGATTTCGACATGGCCCGTTTCGTGCTCGGCGAGGAGCCGGTGTCCGTCGCCGCGGCCGCCTCGGTGCTGACGGATCCGGAGATTGCCGGTCTGGGCGACTTCGACAGCGTCTCCGTCATCCTGACGACGGCGTCCGGCAAGCACGCCACCATCTCCAACTCGCGGCGCGCCACCTATGGCTACGACCAGCGTCTTGAGGTGCATGGCTCGAAAGGCTCGGTGGCGATCGAGAACCAGCGGCCGGTTTCCATCGAAATTGCCACCGGCGACGGCTACACACGGCCGCCACTGCACGATTTTTTCATGACCCGCTACACCGAGGCCTATGCCGCCGAGATCGCAGCCTTCATCGCCGTCATCCGGGATGGCAAGGCGCCCTCGCCCGATGGCCGTGACGGACTGCGTGCGCTTGCGCTCGCAGATGCCGCGGTCAGATCGGTGGAGCAAGGCCGAACAGTGCGCGTCGATGAAATCCTGAATTGACCAATGCGCCGCCGCAAACCGCGGCGTATCTCAATTGTGGCCGAAGCCGACCCGGCGTACTCCTCATGCGCGGCGACGGATTCCTGATTCCCTTGCGTCGCCGCGCCGCCAAAAGTGCAATTGTTGCAGCCGCCGCCAAATTATAGAATATTTGTTTCACCAACTGGAAAACGGGTCACGAATGAGTCAAACGTCAAAACAGGCGGACAGTGCATCAGGCGGCCGGAAGGCGCCGCGCAGTTTCGAGGCATTGCGCAACCATGTCGCCGCCAGCCAGGCGAGCCTTCCCAAACGGCTCGCCCAGGCAGCCCATTACGCCCTCGCCCATCCCGACGAGATCGCGCTCGGAACCGCCGCCAGCCTGGCCGACGCCGCCGCGGTGCAGCC
>LADQ01000067.1 GCA_000961635.1 Hoeflea sp. BRH_c9
GCCGGATGACTTGAGCAGCGCTTCCGACAGCGACGGCGCCGGGCTGCCGGTGCCGTCGTCGCGCCGGCTGGCGTTGACTTGGCGCAATTCGGACAGCTTGACCAGGCCGTGCTGCGAGGTGAATGACAGCGACTGGCCGCCCGATTGCTGCTGGCCGAAACCGCCGATCTGATGGCTGCCGGTGTCATAGATCCGGACAGCGCCATCGCCGTCGTCAATGGCGAGCCGCGCCTTTTCGGGGAACCATGCATAGCGCATCTGGTTCTGCGCTCCGGTCGAGGCGGCCTGGCCGAGTTCCTCCGGCCACCAATTGCGCGAAATGCGGCTTGAAAGGAACAGGCTGACGCGTTCACCCTGGAGCTGCGACTGCGACGACACGTCAGAAGGCTCCTGCCACGGATCGGACTCGCTGAGCATCTGCGCCAGTTCGGAGCAGAGCGCGTCGACCTTGGACTTGAGCGCAGTGTTGAACATGTCGCCGACCATGGTCATGCCGCCCTGCGCCCATTGCCCCATGCCGCCGAGATCGGGATGGTTGAACTGGGCCTGGGTGCCCTGCCGGGCCGCCAGCGCCATCAGCACATGCTCGGCGGCGTCAAGGCTGACGCCGTGGCGGCTGGCGATCCCGGCAAGCGCCTGCCGTGTCTCTGCGGTCAAGTCTGTCACGGGATATGTCTCCTGTCCGGGGTCAATGCCTCCAGCCTCGAAATGCAAAACGCACTGCGGCAAAAGCGGTGTTCAGGCGCTATCTAGCGCTCAGGCAGCGGAGGCAAAGGGCTGCAAACCAACAATGCGTAAAATCTTATATATTGTTCATGCCCGCCACGGGCTGGAGGCGCGTGGACAGCACCAACACCGGCTATTGCTCCAGCATGGCCGCGACCAGGGCGCTGATCCGCGGCGCCAGGATGACGCCGGGATGGGCCACGGCAAGATAGAGACCGCCGGCATCCGGTGTGGTTGAGACCAGCGAACGCCCTTCACCAATGAACGGACGATCCGCGATCTCCACCCGGTCGACGCGCGGATTGGACAGGCCGGGATAGATCCGCCGGACCCTTTCTAGAACCTCGCGGCCGAGTTCGGCTTTGGCCTGATCGTCGCGGCCCGCGTCCACGCCGCTGGCGGCAATCACTTCGCCATCCCTGCGCGAGCGGATTTCCAGTCCGCCGCCGTCAAGGATGTGACCCAGCCTGCCGTCTTCGACGCTCAGCGTGATCAGCGCCGCCGGAGAGGTGTGGATGCCGTGCCCGGGCATCACATCACCGACTATCCCGGCGCTTTTCGCTCCAGCGGCGACGATGACACGGTCGGCGGCGATGGTTTGGCCGGACAGCCTGACGCCGGCAATCCGGCCGCCAGTCACATCAAGGCCAAGGATTGTCTGGCCGAACAGGGTTGCCGCGCCATTGTCACGCGCCGATTGC
The DNA here is from genome assembly GCA_000961635.1 of Hoeflea sp. BRH_c9. Taxonomy (GTDB): domain Bacteria; phylum Pseudomonadota; class Alphaproteobacteria; order Rhizobiales; family Rhizobiaceae; genus Hoeflea. Next base: position 1,428 of record LADQ01000067.1, read on the forward strand.
AGCAAGACTTCGCAGGCGTCACGGACATCAACGGCTTTTTCCTGGTGGAAATGCGCGGCCAGCGCCGGCGGTTCGGCGAGCATCGGCTCCAGTTCGGCGATTTCGGACCTGTCGAGCAGCCGCACCGAACTGCCCATGGCCGCGTGCCGGCGCGCCCAGTCCAGGGTTTCCGCTTCATCCGCGCCCCAGACCAATGCCCCGTTTGACGGCGCGCAGAAGCGTCCGCCAAACTCCCGGTCAAGCCCGGCATAGCTGGCGATGCCGTCCAGCCGCTGGCGGTACTCAGGCTCCGGCAGGTCGGGACTGCCGGCCGCAGAGGTAATCCATCCGAAGGAAGCTGAACTCACTCCACGGCCGGGGCCTTCAAGGGCATCGATGACGGTGACCCTTGCCCCGGTCCGGCTGATGCGATTGGCGATGCTTGATCCGACGATGCCCGCGCCGATGATGATGACATGCTGTGAGGCCATTGTTCGCTGTCCCTCCGACGGGATTGGCTTAGGCGTTCGTTGTTTCACCACCATGACACGCGCCGCCGCCCGGTAACCCGATAGACCGATACACCGGACGATGCCAGCGCCGACAGCGGCTTGACCGAAATCCTGCTGCCTTGGTTTTGCGGCATTGTGCGAGCATGTGCGGGCACAACCAGATATTTGCGAGGCCCCCATGCAAGCCGCTCTCATCATCATGACCATCCTTGGCTGCGACGACACCGCGACGCAATGCCATCACATCGAGATGCTCGACGAACGCTGGGCGACGATCCAGGCCTGCGACGCAGTCTCCGAGGACAAGCTCGCGACGTTTTCAAACCTCAACTATCCGGTGGTGGTCGCGGTGTGCCAGACCCCCGGAGACGCGGGACTGGCTGAAGTGAAAAACGAACCGGCCACGGCCAGCACAACAGTTGTGGCCGAAACCGGCCCGGCGGCGGGGCCCCTGACGCCCAGCGCCGACATCGCGGCGCCGGTGGCGCCCCAGGCCAGATTTGCGCCCGGGGCAATGACGCCCAAGGCCGATATCCCGGCGCCGGTGGCGACAGTCCCTCAGGACCAGACGGCGGATGCAGCGGCGCCGTCGGATCCGGGCCTGGCGGGCCGGCTGCTGCAGCGGTTCAAGGATGTCCTGCCCGAGGCCGGCAGCGTCAAGGCGCTGGTTTCCGAACCGGTGCATGTGGTCACCGACAGCTATTCCTGGGTCGCGCGGCGGTTCGAGAAATAGCTCCAGCTCCGGTCCAACGGGCCCGGCAATGCTCAGCCGAAGAGCAACTGGCCGCCGATCAACACGCTGAGCGCCGTGGCGATGCCGATCCAGATGCGTTTGCCACCAAGCAGAAACGCCGCAAAACCAATTGACACCGCGATCAGGCGCAGCGCCATCGGGACATTTTTCAACTCGCCGGTCGGATAGAGGATCAGCTTGGCGATGACGGCTGCGAGCAAAGCCGTGGCCACGGCGCGAACCCAGGTGAGCGCCGCGGAATCCTGTTTGAGCCGGTTGCCGACCAGAACGCCGAGCCAGCGCCAGATGTCGGTGGCAAGCCAGCCGGCAATGGCGATGAAGACATAGGGCCACCACCAGGCGTCAAATGTCGCATAACCGATCATGATCCCGCCCCGCTTTTCCACAGGCGATCGGCCAGGAAGGCCAGCGTGCCGCCGACGACACCGGCATAGAGAATGTCAAACTCGGGTGCTACCTGATGAAACACCGGTCCCAGCGCCAGCCCGAAGATCATGGCGATGTGCCCTGCCCGCTCCCGCGTCGAGGCCCAGATCGAGGTGAGAAAATAGACCGGCGTGAGAAAGAACAGCGCGCCGGCGAGCATGGAGGGCAGATTGGCGACGGTGGAATAAATCACCGCGACCAGAATGATGTTGGCGGTGGTCACCGTGATGCCGAAGCCCGCGAAAAACGCCACGCGATGCTCGCGCGGCACATCGCGGATGCGCTCCATGGTGAAGACGTAAGCCGTGATCGCGATGAAATGCGACAACAGCAGCAACAGCCAGGTCGGCGTTTTCTCGGTGCGGATTTCGGGGATCAGCGCCGCCACCATCGGCATCAGCCGGATCGAGGAGAGTGAGACAGTGATGAAGGCGGCGGGCAGCGATGCGCCGGCGAGTATGGATCCGACCAGCAGCACCTTGGCCGGCAGCGCCCAGATCATGCCGGTCATGAACACGGTCTGGCCAAGCGGGATGCCGGCTTCGACGGCGAAGCCGCAGAACCCGACAAAGGCGCTCATCAGGATGATGGCCGGCAGCGAGACGATGCCGCGCACGCCTTTCAGGAACCAATGGACGCCGCGCGGGCCGGACGAAGTGATCATGGTCTTGTGTTAGAGATTTTGTGCGGCGCTGCAACCTGTTTGTCGCCCTCACCGGAATGATGCCGGTGGCACAAACGCAAGACACCCCGGCATGAACCGGGGTGTCTGATCGTTTGGCGGTGCGATGACGCGTTACTTCTTGCGCGGCACCTTGGGAACGGCGCTGGACGGCTTTTTCGGCGCCGGGCGTTCTGCCACATCCACAGAGGCTTCTGGCGTTTTGGACGCGTCCGGCCGCGGCTGCGGGGATTTTGGTCCCTTGCTCTCCGGCGGTTTGGCTATGGTCCTGGCCGCTGCCGTCTTGGCCTTGGCCGGTGCGCGTTTCTTGGCCGGCGTCTTCTCCTTTTTCGGCTTGACCGGAACTTCGGCCGGAACCGCCTCGAGGATCAGGCCCTTGCCGCCATCCTTGTCGCCAACCGTGACCTTGACCGTGCCGCCATGCTTGAGCTTGCCGAACAGAAGCTCATTGGCGAGCTCCTTCTTGATGTTCTCCTGGATCACCCGGCCCAGTGGCCGCGCGCCCATTCGTTCATCATAACCCTTGTCGGCGAGCCAGGCGATCGCGTCTTCTCCGAGGTCGAAGGTGACATTGCGTTCGGCCAGCTGGGCTTCAAGCTGCATGACGAATTTCTGCACGACCATGTGAATGACCTTCACCGGCAGCGCGCCAAAGGCGATGATGGCGTCGAGACGGTTGCGGAACTCCGGCGTGAACAGCCGGTTGATCGCTTCCATGTCGTCGCCTTCGCGCTTGGATGAGCCAAAGCCGATGGCGGCCTTGGCGGCATCTGCCGCGCCCGCATTGGTGGTCATGATCAGGATCACGTTGCGGAAGTCGATCTTCTTGCCGTTGTGATCGGTGAGCGAGCCGTGATCCATCACCTGCAACAGGATGTTGAACAGATCCGGATGGGCCTTCTCGATCTCGTCGAGCAGCAGCACGCAGTAGGGATGCTGGTCGACGCCATCGGTCAGCAGACCGCCCTGGTCGAAGCCGACATAGCCCGGAGGCGCGCCAATCAGACGGCTGACTGTGTGCCGCTCCATGTATTCGGACATGTCGAAGCGCAGCAATTCGACGCCCAACGAGGCGGCGAGCTGTTTGGCGACTTCGGTCTTGCCCACCCCGGTGGGGCCGGAGAACAGATAGGAGCCGATCGGCTTGTCGGGTTCGCGCAAGCCCGCGCGGGCCAGCCGGATCGCCGCCGTCAGCGCGTCAATCGCCGCGTCCTGGCCGTAGACGACCGAGCGCAGTTCCTTGTCGAGATTGGCGAGAACGGTCTCGTCGTCCTTCGACACGGTCTTGGCCGGAATCCGGGCCATGGTGGCGATCGTGGTCTCGATCTCGGCTTCGGTCAGCGTCTTCTTGCGGCTCTTTTCGGGCAGCAGCATCTGCGCCGCTCCCGATTCGTCGATCACGTCGATCGCCTTGTCGGGCAGCTTGCGGTCGGTGATGTAGCGCGCCGACAACTCGACGGCGGCCTTGATCGCCGCGTCGGTGTAGGTGACGCGGTGGTAGTCCTCGAAATAGGGTTTGAGGCCCTTGAGGATCTCGATCGTGTCGGGAATCGTCGGCTCGTTGACGTCGATCTTCTGGAACCGGCGTACCAGCGCCCGGTCCTTCTCGAAGAACTGCCGGTATTCCTTGTAGGTGGTCGAGCCGATGCAGCGGATGGCGCCCGACGACAGCGCCGGCTTCAAGAGGTTGGAGGCGTCCATCGCCCCGCCGGAGGTGGCGCCGGCGCCGATGACGGTGTGGATCTCGTCGATGAACAGAACAGCACCTGGCAGGTCCTCGAGTTCCTTGACCACCTGCTTGAGGCGCTCCTCGAAATCGCCGCGGTAGCGGGTGCCGGCCAGGAGCGAGCCCATGTCGAGCGAATAGATCACCGCGTCGGCCAGCACGTCGGGAACATCGCCCTCGACGATGCGCTTGGCCAGGCCCTCGGCGATGGCCGTCTTGCCGACGCCTGGATCGCCGACATAGAGCGGATTGTTCTTGGAGCGGCGGCAGAGGATCTGGATAGTGCGGTTGACCTCCTCGATGCGGCCGATCAACGGATCGATGCGGCCGGTCTTGGCCTTCTCGTTGAGATTGACGCAATAGGCGGTGAGCGCGTCCTGGCCTTTCTTCTTGGCGCCCTCGTCGCCGGCGGTTTCCGGCTTGACCGAATCGGGTTCCGGCTCCTCGGCGCCGCGCACCGGGCGCGCCTCTTCCGCGCCGGGACGCTTGGCGATGCCGTGGGAGATGAAATTGACCGCGTCATAACGGGTCATTTCCTGCTCCTGCAGGAAATAGGCGGCGTGGCTCTCGCGTTCGGCGAAAATCGCCACCAGCACATTGGCGCCGGTGACTTCCTCGCGACCCGAGGACTGGACATGGATCACCGCGCGCTGAATGACGCGCTGAAAGCCGGATGTCGGCTTGGAATCCTCGTCATAGCCGGTGATCAGGTTGCCAAGTTCCTTGTCGACATAATCGCTGACCGTGCGGCGCAACTGGTCGAGGTCAACATTGCAGGCGCCCATGACGGCGGCGGCGTCGGGATCCTCGATCAAGGCCAGCAGCAAATGCTCAAGCGTGGCATATTCGTGATGCCGCTCATTGGCATAGGTCAGCGCCTGATGGATCGCCTTTTCGAGACTGTTTGAAAAGCTAGGCAAGTTCAGGTCCTCATTTCTTTTCCATCACGCATTGCAGCGGATGATGATTTTCGCGGGCGCTGTCCATGACCTGGGTCACTTTGGTTTCGGCCACCTCGTAAGTGAACACGCCGCATTCGCCGACACCGTGATTGTGAACATGCAACATGATACGCGTGGCCTGTTCGCGGTCCTTCTGAAAAAAACGCTCGAGTACATGAATGACAAACTCCATCGGAGTGTAATCGTCATTGAGAAGCAGGACCCGGTAGAGACTTGGTTTCTTCACCTGCGGCTTGGTCCGGGTGATGACGGATGTGCCCCGTTCAGGCCCACCGCCCCCGGTTTTCTTGTCCGCCTGCATGCGTGTCCGGTCCGTGCTGTCTTTCACTCTGTCAACTTCCTGTCAGTTCCAACCGGCGCGGTCTCACAACGAAGCGCCAGACATTGTCCTTAACTTAATCTTTCCTGCGCGGATTTTAAGCCCCCTTGTCGCCGGATGAAACAGATTTCCGGCCACAGCCGCAAACAGCAAAAAACCCGGCCGCTTCAGAAGCAACCGGGTTTCGATCATTTCGCGCATCCGCCGGGTCGGGCAGAGGCCGGTCTACAGCGCCGCCCATCCAATCGGATGCGCAAAGGACGCTGTAGAACTTTGAAACAATGCATGTGCGTTTTCGCTCAAATGAAACCATTTGAGCGCGCCATGCATTGGCGTCAGGCGGAAACCTTGGCGGCTGCTTCTTCGAAGGGCTTGTAGGCCTGCTTGGCGAGGTCTGCATAGAGTTCGCTCATCTTGGTGGCCTGGGCAACAAACGACTCGTAGGAAGACTTGGCGAAATCGGTCTGGATTTCGATGGCCTTGTCGAGGCTCTTGGCCGAAACCAGCTTCTCGACGACGGCTGCGCTGTCTTCATAGGACTTCTTGGAATAGTCGGTGGCTTCAGCGGCGATCTGCTGGAAACCCTTGGTCATCGAAGAGGCCGCGGTCAGCATGCTGTCCATGGCTTCCTTGCTCATCTTGGAAGTGGTGTCAAAGTTCATCATGTCACGGTTCCTGTCGTTGGGAGGCTGATGATCTGTATTTAGGTGCACTGCACCATTTTGTCAAGTTGATTGTGCGCTGCACCAAATAATTCCGCGCCTGCATGGCCCCAACCCATACGCGCCGGGGTAGCAGACACGCACAATGGGCGATTTGACATGACATCATATATGATATCACATTCCTGCCATGATTATTGTTGATGTAAATGTCGTGGTTTCGGCCTTTCGGTCATCAAGAGGAGCGTCGCATCAGCTTTTGCGGCTAATGCTTGCTGGAGATGTTCCCTTTGCGGTTTCTCCGGCAGTGGCTCTGGAGTATGAGGACGTTCTCAAACGACCAGACATTCTGGGTGAAAAAGCATGGATAAGTCGGAACGAAATCGATGTTGTGCTGGATGCAATCTTCAGCCAGGCACATTTGGTTTCGCCATGGTTTCGCCTTCGTCCCTTCTTGGCCGACCCCAAGGATGACATTTACATGGAATGCGCTTTAACGGCTGGCGCGACCTGTATCGTCAGTAATGACAGGCACTTTCATCATCCAGTTGTAAAGGCGTTTGGCATTTCCGTCATGCGAGCATGCGAGCTGGAGATTTTATGGCCGAACCAATGAGAAGGAGACAGCCAACATGAGTACCTATCCGCTTCGAATAGCAGATCATGTGATGGAGGAAGCGAAGCGAGCAGCGGCGGAGGACAATGTTTCTCTGAACCAGTTACTTTCGGCGTTTATCGCTGATGGCATTGGTCATCGGCGCGCCATCATGAGCCTCAAAAACCGTGCCGCGCGCGGAAACGTTGATGCGGCGCTTGCGATCCTCGATCGGGCTCCCGATGTCGAGCCGGACCCCGGAGATGAACTGATCAAGTCGCAAGGCGCATCGAGCTATCCTCGATAATTCCAAAACAGGCGGGCGCGAGGAATTCCGGCGCACTCCTCTCCGGCCTGCGGCGCGAACTGCGCCGGAACGGGACGGTCCGGGCCAAATCTGCACAGGTTTACGGTCATTTTCCGGAAAGGAATGATTCATCATAAACCTATTGGTAAGGACGCCGGGCTAAGATTGGACACAATGGCTGATCAGGAGGGCGACAGTCAGAAACCTTTACACCCGTCTGTTCAAAAGCGAGTTGTCGTGTCCCAGAGTAACTCAAATACACCCAACCAGCCCGCAGCGCTTGCCTCCATGGTGCTTCGTCTTTTCGTCCTGATCGGCATTGCCGTGGCAATGGGATCGGCGCCCGCATCGGCGAATTCCAAATATGCGGGCATCGTCATCGACGCCAAGACCGGCAAAACCCTCTACGCCCATGAGGCCGACGAGTTGCGCTATCCGGCGTCACTGACCAAGATGATGACGCTCTACATGACGTTTGAAGCGCTCGAGCGCGGCAAGCTCAAGCTCAACACAAGGGTTAAGTTCTCGGCCAACGCGGCGGCCGAACAGCCGACCAAACTGGGCGTCGGCGCGGGCAATTCCATCACGGTTGAACAGGTGATCTATTCGCTGGTGACCAAATCGGCAAATGACGCGGCCACGGCGATCGGCGAGCATCTGGGCGGATCGGAAGCCAAATTCGCCTCGATGATGACCGCCAAGGCGCGGTCGCTCGGCATGTCGCGCACCACATTCCGCAATGCCCACGGCCTTCCGAACTCCAAGCAGGTGACCACGGCCCGCGACATGGCCAAGCTCGGCCTTGCGCTGCGTGAGCATTTCCCGCGCCAGTACAAGTATTTTTCCACGCGCTCGTTCAAATTCGGCAAGAACCGGTTTTCCAACCACAACCGGCTGCTGGGCGAGGTCCGCGGCGTCGACGGGATCAAGACCGGCTACACCCGCGCCTCGGGCTTCAACCTGGTCTCCTCGGTCGTTGACCGCGACCGCTCGATTGTCGCCGTCGTCATGGGCGGACGCACCGGCGCTAGCCGCAATGCGCAGATGAAGGACCTGATTTCCCGGTATTTGCTCAAGGCCTCGCCGTCCGGCAATGGCGGTTTGATCGTCAGGGGCGCTCCGTCGGCCTTTGGCGAGGGCGCCGCCACCGTGGCAGCGCTTGAGCTTCCCAAGATCGGGCCAATTCCACCGCAGAGAAGTGACGTCAGCCAACGGCTTGAACTGGCTTACGCCACCCCGGAACAGGTGGTCGGGCGCGATGCGCTGGCAAAGTCCCTGCGAGCGCAGAAGATAGCCATTCCGGTGCCCGCGCCGGCCTATGTTCCGCCGATGCCGGTGGAGTCTGCCTCGGCACAGATGATCGATCCGGTGACAACCGCCTCGACCGCGCCAAGGGACGGCTGGATGATCCAGATCGGCGCGATGCCGGACAAGTCGGCCGCGGTTGACCTATTGAACCGCGCCAAGGGCGCCGGCGGCAATGCGCTCTCGGCGGCGGAACCATTCACCATGGCCTACGCCAAGGACAATCAACAGCTCTACCGCGCCCGCTTCGCCGGTTTTGACGGCCAGGCATCAGCCACAAAGGCCTGCAAGGCGCTTGAAAAGAAAGGTTTTGCCTGCTGGGCAACAGCCAACTGACCCGCGGCATTTGTTCAATGCCGCGGCCGGACCGTTCATGTCCGGGACCATCCACGTTTTTGTATTGCGTATTCGGGGAATTCAGTCATGTCGACTCAAGAGGACAGCCTTGGCTTCACTAATCCGGCCGGCAAGAAACGCCGAACCGCCCGCATCGGGATGCATCCGCTTCATGAGGCGGCGATGCGCCTCGCGGATCTCGGCTTCAGTCGCCCCCGCAGCAAGACCAAGGACCTCGTAGGCCTCCTTATGTGTCATGGCGCCCGAGCCTGGCGAAGCTCCCAGCCCCGCACCCTCGTTCATCTCAGGGTCGGCACGCCAGTCGGGCGCGCGGCGGTCAAGATACGCCTCGAGTAGCGCCAGGCTTTCCGGGTCGCCGCTCAGCTCGGAATGGAGCTGCATGAGGTCCGCCTCATCGAGCCCGTTGAGCTCGCGTCCCTCGAATGATCCCGCCAGAACCAGGCCGTTCATCTCGCCGGTGTCGAGATCAAGCTCCATTTCGAGTGCCGCCGAGCGGACATAGGACTGGCCGCCGGGCTGACGGGTGGCGCGCGAGGCGCCGCGGGC
>LADQ01000186.1 GCA_000961635.1 Hoeflea sp. BRH_c9
GACCTGTTCGAGCAGGCGCGCGCCAAGGCGCCGGCCATCATTTTCATCGACGAGCTGGACGCGCTCGGCCGCGCCCGCGGCGTGGGACCGATGATGGGTGGCCATGACGAGAAGGAGCAGACGCTGAACCAGCTTCTCTCCGAGCTCGATGGTTTTGATCCGTCGACCGGCGTGGTGCTTCTGGCCGCCACCAACCGGCCCGAGGTGCTTGATCCCGCTTTGTTGCGCGCCGGCCGCTTCGACCGCCAGGTGCTGGTCGACAGGCCCGACAAGCAGGGACGCATCCAGATCCTGCACATCCACATGAAGAAGGCGAAGCTCGGGCCGGACATTGACGCGGAGAAGGTGGCGGCGCTGACACCGGGATTCACCGGAGCCGATCTCGCCAATCTGGTCAACGAGGCGACGCTGCTGGCGACGCGCCGGAATGCCGATGCAGTGGCGATGGAGGACATCAACAACGCCATCGAACGCATCGTCGCCGGGCTCGAGAAGCGCAACCGGCTGCTCAACCCGAAGGAACGCGAGGTGGTGGCCTATCACGAAATGGGCCACGCGCTGGTGGCCATGGCTCTGCCGGGCTGCGACGTCGTGCACAAGGTGTCGATCATCCCGCGCGGCGTCGGCGCGCTCGGCTACACAATCCAGCGGCCGACGGAGGACCGCTTCCTGATGACGCGCGAGGAACTGGAGAACAAGATGGCGGTGCTGCTTGGCGGCAGGGCCGCCGAATGGGTCGTATTCAAGCATTTATCGACCGGGGCCGCCGACGATCTCGCCAAGGTGACCGACATCGCGCGCGCCATGGTCACGCGCTACGGCATGTCGGAAAAACTCGGCCATGTGGCTCTGGAGAAGGAGCAGCGCTCCTTCCTCGGCACCAGCCAGATGGAGGGCTACAATCCGGAACACGATTATGGCGAGGCGACCGCCGACGCGATCGACGCCGAGGTGCGCGCCATCGCCGAGAAGGCCTTTGAGCGGACGGTCAAGCTGTTGACCGAGCGCCGCGTGCTGCTGGAGACCACGGCGCGGCGGTTGCTGGAAAAGGAAACGCTGGACGAGGCCGAACTCGCTTTGCTGACCCGTGCGCGCCCGGCCGCCGGGGACGTTCCGACGACGGCGCAATGATTGCGGATTTGCCCTGACCGGCCCTGGTCACGGCGACCGGGCAAAAAGGCCGATCCGTCACCGCGCCGGGAAGATCGAGCGCAGCACCGGATCACGCAGATAGACCCCTGCCCACATGATGATGCCGACATAGACGCCGAACAGCGTGTGGGTGAATAAGGGGCTGCCGATGCGGGCGTGGGTGGCAACGGCGCCGCCGAGATAGCCGGTCAGCAGCACGGCGCCAAGGATGCTGGTTCGCGGCAACAGATAGAGCAACACCGAGATCCCCAGCACGAGGCCGAGCGGAACGGCCGAGCTTGCCGGCCAGCCAAGCTGGATCGTCGTTTCCAGCACAATCGGCAACTCCATCAGTTTCATTGCCGCATCCATCAGCAAAAACAGGGCGCACAGCCCGGTCAATCCATAACCTGCAAGCGTCATCGATCTGGGTGAAGGTGCGGACATGGCGTCGTTGTTCCTCATTTTTCGGTTTTTGCAGGTGTTGCCGCAACCGAGGCGCTGGCCTTGTGCCCCTTGAGCAGCGCATAGATGGCCATCGCGTGGCCGCGGCCAAGGTCGAAATCAGCCTTCAGCCAGTCGACGATCTGTCCGGCCTTGACGCCCTTGCCGATCGCGCCGGCTTCGATGTAGCCCTTCTGTTCAGCCATCCGCCGGAAGTCATCGGGCGTCTTGCCTGTTTTGGCCTGAATGTTGTCAATATAGGCCTTGAATGTCATGGGGCTCTCCGCTGCAGCCATGAATTGTCCGGCCGGAATTCGGCCGCCGGTGAATTTTGCCAGGTTTGCGCCTTGACGTTGTTTCCGGAAATGTATCCTGGGGCATGTTGAAATTTGAAAGTAGTAAGCTATATTGAATATGTCAATGACCAGCCCAAGACACTACAATTCGAAGCGGCGCGAGCAGACCGCCGAAGCAACCCGGGACCGAGTGATCGGCGCCGCAAAGAGCCTTTTCTCCCGTGACGGAATCGACCGGGTCACCATTGCCCAGATCGCGGCGAAGGCCGGGGTGGCCGGGTCGACGGTCTATGCGCTGTTCAAGTCCAAGGACGGCATCCTGCAAGCCATCATGCGCGCCGCCTTGTTTGGCGAGCGTTTCCGCTCCGCCCAGGCGGTGATGGAAGGCGTGACCGACCCGGCGCTGATGGTGGCGCTGACAGCGCATGTCGCAAGAGCCATCTACGAAAGCGAAAACGCCGAACTGGGCTTGATGCGCGGCGCCTCCGCCTTCTCGCCGGCGCTGCGCGAAATCGAGGCCGAATTCGAAAAACTGCGGTTCGACATGCAGGCCGACCGCATCAAGCTGCTTTTCGCTGAGGCGAAGGCGAAGCCGGGACTGGACATGGCTGAAGCGCGGCGCATCATGTGGATGTACACGAGCCGGGATGTCCACAAGATGCTGACTCAGGACGGCGGATGGACGCCCGAACGATACCAGCACTGGCTGTCGGCGACGCTGCTGGAGGCTCTGGTCAGGCCGGAGGCCATCGAAAGCTTGCGGGCGAGTGAACAGCCTTCGATCTGAGAGTTGGGCCTTGCCCGAGGTCGCTTAGGAGGAGTCCGCGTCTTGTCAATATGTGTCAGCATGGTTCGGCTATCGGGTGGACAACACCAGGCGCCCGGGCCAATGCTTTGACGGCAAATCAGAGGAAGCTGTTCACATGACCACAACCGGAACAATCCGCACCGGCATCGGCGGCTGGGTGTTTGAGCCTTGGGATGAGAGTTTCTATCCGCCGAAGCTTCCCAAGACCAGGCAATTGCAGCATGCCGGGTCAAAGTTGCGCGCCATCGAGGTCAACGGCACGTATTATGGCAGCCAGAAGCCGGCGACATTCGCCAAATGGGCGGCCGATGTGCCGGACGGGTTCGTGTTTTCGCTGAAGGCCAGCCGCTATTGCACCAACCGCAAGGTGCTGGCGGACTCCGAGCCCTCGATCACAAAATTCCTGACCCAGGGCATCACCGAACTGGGCGACCGGCTGGGGCCGATCCTGTGGCAGTTCATGCCGACCAAGAAATTCGAGCCGGATGATTTCACGGCTTTTCTCGCCCTGTTGCCTGACAAGCAGGACGGGCTGGCGCTGCGCCATGTCGTCGAGGCCCGGCACGAGAGTTTTTGCACGCCCCGGTTCATCGAACTGCTGGCGAAACACAATGTGGCGGCGGTTTGCGCCGATCATGAGAGCTACCCGATGGTGGCCGATGTCACCTCGGATTTTGTCTATGCCAGGCTGCAGCGCGGCAGCGACGACATTGCGACCTGCTACCCGTCCGGCGACATTGACCTTTGGGCGGAGCGGCTCAAGACCTATGCGCAGGGCTCCGCGCCTTCGGACCTGACGTTGATCGCTCCGGACCGCAAGGTCGAAAAGCAGCCGCGCGACGTCTTTGCCTTCTTCATCACCGGCGGCAAGGTCAATGCGCCGGCGGGCGCGATGGCGTTGCAGAGCCGGGTCTGAGCACGCCGCCGAAACAATCCGCATCGACTTGACAGACATCAAGGCGCGGCGGCGCCAGATCCCCCATGTTCGATCCCGTGGCAATCACGTAAAACACAGGAGAGCGACATGGGAATATTTTCAGGCAAGACCGCCCTGGTCACGGGATCCGGCGCCGGCATCGGCCGCGCCACGGCGCTCAAATTTGCCGCCGAAGGCGCCAAGGTCGTGGTCTCCGACATTCATGTTGAAGCCGGCGAGGAAACCGTCGCGATGATTCACAAGGCGGGTGGAACCGCCATGTTCCAGCGTGCCGATGTGTCCAAATCCAGCGACGTCGCGGCCCTGGTGGCGGGCGCCGTGGATGAATATGGACGGCTCGACTGCGCCGTCAACAATGCCGGCATCGAGGGCACGATCGCCCCCTTCGCCGATCAGGCGGAAGCCAATTACGACGCCATCATGAGGGTCAACGCCAAGGGCACGTTCCTGTGCCTGCAGGCCGAAATACGGCACATGCTGGAGGCCGGCGGCGGCACCATCGTCAATCTGTCCTCGATCGCAGGCCTGATCGGATTTCCCGGCCTGTCGCCCTATGTCGCCTCCAAGCACGCCGTTATCGGCATGACCAAGAATGCGGCGCTCGAATATGGCAAGGCCGGAATCAGGGTCAACGCCGTTTGTCCCGGCGGCATCGACACAAGGATGCTTGATTCGCTTGCCGACCAGGCGACGGCCGGCGCCCAATCGAGCAACCAGATGATGGCTCCGCTGCACCCGCTCGGCCGCATCGGAACGCCCGATGAAGTGGCGAACCTGATTGTCTGGCTGTCATCGCCGGCGGCATCGTTCATGCTCGGCGCCATCATTCCGGTCGATGGCGGTTATGTCGCCCAATAGGATCGGCGCGCGCGGGTCGCAAAACGCCCGCGCGGGCCACACCGGCCGGCCCTGACAGATTTCAGGCGGCTGCGGATCAATTGTTGACCTTCGTCAATGGTCGCGAGCCGGGTTGCTGGCATCCTACCTTTCGTCCCCGAACTGAGGCTCTCAAAGGAGAACATCATGGCCGATTCAAAAGAAAACCTCCCCGCCCCGCGGTCATCCGGATTGTTCGATGACTTCCGCAAGGAAATGGACACCATCGTCGAGCGATTCTTCGGAAACTCGCTGACCACGGCTTCCAAGACCGGCTTTCCGTCGCTGATGACCGAGGGTGCGGTGCGCCCGGCGATCGACATCACCGAAAATGACGCGGCGATCACGCTGACCGCCGAGCTTCCCGGCATGACCGAGGACGAGGTCGACCTGACGATTTCCGATGGCATGCTGACATTGAAAGGCGAAAAAACCGTCTCGCATGAAACCAAACAGGATCAGAGCGTCGTCATCGAGCGCAATTACGGCTCGTTCCAGCGCTCCTTTCCAATTCCCGACCGGGTGGATCAGAACGCCATCGACGCCAAATTTGAAAAGGGCGTTCTCAAGGTGACCATGCCCAAGAAGCCCGGGCAGCAGGCCGGCGAACGCAAGATCAAGATCGGCGGCTGATCATGAAATCCGCCGGCCGCGTGCGACGGCTGGCGGGCATGGCCGGTCGGAGCGCTGCTGCCCTGTTGTTCCGGCCGGCTGATTCCTCACCCAAAACCCGGCGCGTCGGTGTCCAGTCGCCAGAACCGCTACGCCGCCCGCGTGTCCTTCGGCAGAAAAATTGTCAGCAGGCCGAGGAACGGCAGGAACGAGCAGATCTGATAGACATAGACGATGCCCCTGATGTCGGCGACCTGGCCCAGCACGGCGGCTGAAATGCCGCCCATGCCAAAGGCAAAGCCGAAAAACACCCCGGCGATCAGCCCCACCCGCCCCGGCACCAGCTCCTGCGCGAACACCACGATGGCCGGAAAGGCCGACGCCAGCACCACGCCGATGATCACCGTCAGCACACCGGTCCAGAACAGATCGGCATAGGGCAGCATCAGCGTGAACGGCAGCACGCCCAGGATCGACACCCAGATCACCGCCCTCGCCCCGATCCGGTCTCCGATCGGTCCGCCGATCAGCGTGCCCGCCGCCATGGCGCCGAGGAAGACAAACAACAGCAATTGCGCATCCTGCACCGTGACGTTGAAGCGCTCGATGACGTAGAATGTGTAGAAGCTGGTGAAGCTCGCGGTGTAGACATTCTTGGTGAACACCAGCAGCGCCAGCACCACCAAGGCGGCGATCACACGGCGGCGTGTGTGCTTGAGGATTTTCGAGGCTGCCGGACGTCCGGCGGTGGCGCGGCGGAAATCGCCATACCAGCGGCTGACCCAGGTCAGGATCACCATGGCGCAGAGCGCGGCAAGGCCGAACCAGGCCACCGAGGCCTGACCATTGGGAACGATGATGAAGGCGGCGAGCAGCGGGCCGGAGGCGGTTCCGACATTGCCGCCGACCTGAAACACCGATTGCGCGGTGCCGTGCCGCCCGCCGGAGGCAAGCCGGGCGATGCGCGAGGATTCGGGGTGAAACACCGCCGACCCCAAGCCCACCAGCGCCGCAGCCATGAGCAGCAATGGGTAATTGCCGGCCGAGGCAAGCAGCAAGAGGCCGAGCAGCGAGAATCCCATGCCAACCGGCAGGGCAAAGCCGATCGGACGCTTGTCGGTGTAAGCGCCGATCGCCGGCTGCAACAGCGACGC
>LADQ01000169.1 GCA_000961635.1 Hoeflea sp. BRH_c9
CGGCGCCTCCCGCGCCGCGGTCGACGCCGGCTATGCGCCCAACGACTGGCAGGTGGGCCAGACCGGCAAGGTGGTTGCTCCCGATCTCTACATCGCTTGCGGCATTTCCGGCGCCATCCAGCATCTGGCCGGCATGAAGGATTCCAAGGTCATCGTCGCCATCAACAAGGACGAGGAGGCGCCGATCTTCCAGGTTGCCGACTACGGACTGGTCGCCGACCTGTTCGAGGCGCTGCCCGAGCTTGAAAAGGCGCTCTGAACAGGCAATATTTGACCCTGAGACCTGTGGCCGGGCTGGACGTCTCCATCCCGGCCATTTAGGTTCCGCGTGCGGGCGCTTGCAGACAGACGCGCCCGATAGCTTCCTAAGAGCAGCTTCCTACAATCAGTCAGGCGGGACAAATGGGCATCCAGATCAAGAGTGTCGGCATTATTGGCGCGGGGCAGATGGGTGGCGGCATCGCGCATGTCTGCGCCATGGCCGAATATGATGTCCACGTTCATGACGTGTCGGCGGACAAGCTGCAGACCATGCTCGCCACCATCAGCGGCAATCTTGCAAGACAGGTCGCCTCGGGCAAGACCACCGAGGCAGAGCGCGAAGCGGCGCTTGCCCGGATCCACATGGCCCCTGAAATGACCGGTCTTGCGGCGATGGACCTCGTCATTGAAGCCGCGACCGAGGACGAGACCGTCAAGCGCAAGATCTACCAGCAACTCTGCCCGGTTCTCAATCCGGAGGCGCTGCTGGCCACCAATACCTCGTCGCTGTCGATCACCCGGCTCGCCTCGGCGACTGACCGGCCGGAGCGCTTCATCGGCATCCATTTCATGAATCCGGTGCCGGTGATGAAGCTGGTGGAGCTGGTGCGCGGCATCGCCACCGAGGACAGCACCTTCAAGGCCGCGCGCGCCTTCATCGACACGCTCGACAAGACAATCACCGTCGCCGAGGATTTCCCCGCCTTCATCGTCAATCGCATCCTGCTGCCGATGATCAATGAGGCAATCTACACGCTGTATGAGGGCGTCGGATCGGTGGAAGCCATCGACACCGCCATGAAGCTTGGGGCCAATCATCCGATGGGGCCGCTGCAATTGGCCGATTTCATCGGTCTGGACACCTGCCTGTCGATCATGCAGGTCCTCCACGACGGTCTGTCGGATTCGAAATACCGGCCCTGCCCGCTCTTGGTCAAATATGTTGAAGCCGGCTGGCTCGGCCGCAAGTCCGGCCGTGGATTTTATGATTATCGCGGCGATGTTCCGGTCCCCACGCGGTAAGTTCCTCCCCGAAGGCAAATGATCATCGCCGTGATCGATTCGTCCCGGCCATTTATATAAAACATCTTGAATATAGCATCTTTAATTGCTATATGGGGTCCAGTTTGAAGCTGCTGGATGGCCAGCGGCGCGGGCAAGGCCCGATTGGCAACCAAGGAAACAGAAATGGCGCTTGATCGTGTAATATTGTCGTTCGCGGGAATTATGATTCTCGTGTCAGTGGCGCTTGGCGTCTATGTATCGCCCTACTGGCATCTGCTGACCGTCTTCGTTGGCCTGAACCTGCTCCAGTCCGCGTTCACGGGCTTTTGCCCCGCCGCCATTATCTTCAAGAAATTCGGCGTGAAACCGGGTTGCGCCTTCAACTGACGGCCGGAAATATCCAGGACTGAATCCAACAGCAGCGGCGCGGGCGGAACTTTCCGGCCGCGCCGCGCTTGTTTCAGCCCGCCTTCAGCGCCGCAACCAGGGCCTTTGCGTCCTGGCTCGCCCATTCCGCCGGGCCGTTCATCGCGCCCAGCAAGCAGCCATTTTTGCCGATCATCAAGGTCACCGGCAGCCCGAAGGCCAGACCCTCCTTTTTCAGGATATTGAAAACGCCCATTGAGGCGTCGCGGTAAAGCCCCAGATTGGCGACACCTATTTCCTCGAGAAAGGCCCTGGGCTTCGCCACATCGCCGGTATCGATGTTGATCGCCAGCACCTTGAAACCATCATCGCCCAGTTCCGCCTGCAACTCGGACAAGGCCGGCATTTCCGCGCGGCATGGCGCGCACCATGTGGCCCAGAGATTGACCAGCATCGCCTGACCAGTGAAATCGGCGAGCCTTGTGCTTTCATCTTCTTCCGAGACAAAGCTGAGATCCGGAAGCGCGACCGCAGCCTCCCGGATCGCCATGGCAGCCACCTCGCCCTTGGCCAAAGACTTGAGCCTGGCAAGCATCTCCGGATCCGCGGTGCAGGCACTGTCCGCCGTGGACGCCGGACTTTCGGTCAGCGGCGCATTGCCAGAGGGTGATGCTTTCCCGTATATCCCGGCAGCCCCGACGGCGGCGCCCAGCGCAATTGCGATTGCGACCAGGGCGCCGGTGGAAAGGCGGTTGCGCGATTGGCTCATGACAAACTCCAGGACAGGCTCATGTCGACAGATAAGGACAAACAGGCGTCAAACCAGATGTGGGGCGGACGATTTGCTTCCGGGCCCGACGCCATCATGGAGGAAATCAACGCCAGCATCGATTTCGACCGCAAACTCTACGCTCAGGATATTCGCGGATCCCTCGCACATGCGGCCATGCTTGCCAAGACTGGCATAATTTCAGCGGAAGACTGCGACAAGATTACTCACGGATTGAACACGATCCTGTCAGAGATCGACGAAGGCCGGTTCGTCTTCTCGCGCCAGCTCGAAGATATCCACATGAACATCGAGTCCCGGCTTGCCGAGCTGATCGGCACGGCGGCCGGGCGGCTGCACACCGCCCGCTCGCGCAATGACCAGGTCGCGCTCGACTTCCGCCTCTGGGTCAAGGAAGAGCTGGTCCGCACCGAAGCGGCGCTGACAAGGCTGATATCGGCGTTTCTGGACAAGGCGGAGCAGCATGCCGACACCGTCATGCCCGGCTTCACCCACCTTCAATCAGCCCAGCCTGTCACTTTCGGCCATCATTGCATGGCCTATGTGGAAATGTTCGGCCGCGACCGG
This sequence comes from Hoeflea sp. BRH_c9, assembly GCA_000961635.1. Classification (GTDB taxonomy): domain Bacteria; phylum Pseudomonadota; class Alphaproteobacteria; order Rhizobiales; family Rhizobiaceae; genus Hoeflea. The sequence goes on from LADQ01000169.1 coordinate 2,990, forward strand.
GCCCGGGTGCGCCATGCCATTGAACATATGAACGAATGCCCGATCGGCGCCGCTGCCCTGGCCGGGACCGGCTATCCGATCGACCGCCACATGACCGCCGAGGCGCTCGGTTTCCGCGAACCCACCCGCAACTCGATAGATACGGTGTCAGACCGCGACTTCGCGCTCGAGTTTCTCTCTCTTGCGGCGATCTGCGCGGTTCACCTGTCGCGGCTGGCCGAGGAAATCGTCATCTGGTCGACGCCGCAATTTGGCTTCGTGCGGCTCTCGGACGCTTTTTCCACCGGCTCATCGATCATGCCGCAGAAGAAGAACCCCGACGCCGCCGAACTGGTTCGCGCCAAGACCGGCCGCATCAACGGCTCGCTGATTGCGCTCCTGACCATCATGAAGGGGCTTCCGCTGGCCTATTCAAAAGACATGCAGGAGGACAAGGAGCAGGTTTTTGACGCCGCGGACAGCCTGGAGCTGTCGCTGGCGGCGATGACCGGCATGATGCGCGACATCGAGATCCGCGCTGACCAGATGCGCAAGGCGGCCGGATCGGGCTATTCAACCGCGACCGATCTCGCCGATTGGCTGGTGCGCGAGGCGGGTCTGCCGTTCCGCGAGGCCCATCACGCCACCGGACGCGCCGTCGCCATGGCCGAGGATAAAGGCTGTGAACTGGCCGAATTGTCGCTCGGTGATCTGCAAACCATCAACCCGGCGATCACCGAAGGGGTTTTCGACGTGTTGACCGTCGACGCCTCCGTTGCCAGCAGGCAGAGCTTTGGCGGCACCGCGCCCGCACAGGTGCGCAAACAGATCGCCTGGTGGCGGGAGCGCAACTGAAATCTACGGACAAATCGGGTGCACTTTGCCCTGAAAACTTGTATGTAGGCCACCGCTTTGGAATTTTTCAAGCCATGGTGAGGAACAGCGAATGACCACCGGTCTCCGGATCAAGACGATATGCGCAATGGCCGTGCTTGGCGTGGTCCTCACAGGATGCGGCAAAAAAGGTCCGCTGGAGCGCCCCGGCGTGACAGTTGTTCCGGCAGGATCCACCGAGGAAGCGTCTCCCGCTCCGGTCCGGGAACGGCGCTTCATCCTTGATGGTCTTCTCGAATAGGCGCGCCCTGTGAACCATTTTGAATACCGCGACGGCATTCTGCACGCTGAAGGCGTCAGTCTGCCCGACATCGCCGCCCGGGTCGGCACTCCGTTCTATTGCTATTCAACCGCCACCCTGACCAGGCATTACAAGGTGTTTTCGGGCGCGTTTTACGACATCGATTCGATGGTCTGCTATGCCATGAAGGCCAACTCCAACCAGGCCGTCATCAAGACCCTGGCGCGGCTTGGATCAGGCGTCGACGTGGTCTCCGAAGGCGAGTTGCGCCGCGCGCTGGCTGTCGGCATCCCCGCCTCGAAGATCATGTTTTCGGGCGTCGGCAAGACCGCCCGTGAAATGGACGCGGCTCTTGCCGCCGATATCTATTGCTTCAACGTCGAATCCGAACCCGAACTTGAGGTGCTCAACGCCCGCGCCCTGGCAATGGGCAAAGTCGCGCCGATTTCCTTCCGTATCAATCCCGATGTCGACGCCAAGACCCACGCAAAGATCTCGACCGGCAAGAAGGAAGACAAATTCGGCATCTCCTGGAAACGGGCTCCGTCGGTTTACCAACATGCAGCCAGTCTTGCCGGCGTGCGCGTCATCGGCATAGACATGCATATCGGCAGCCAGATTACCGAACTGCAGCCTTTCGACGATGCTCTCAAACTGATGGTCGAACTTGTCGCGACGCTGCGTGCGGAGGGCCATGTGATCGATCATTTCGACATTGGCGGTGGCCTCGGCGTACCCTACCGCGATGACAATCTGCCGCCGCCGGACCCCGATGCCTATGGCGAAATGGTCAAGGCACGGCTGCGCGACCTCGGCTGCAAGATCATCCTCGAGCCGGGCCGGTTGATCGTCGCCAATGCCGGCGTGCTGGTGACCGAAGTCATCTATGTCAAGGATGGCGGCGACAAGACCTTTGTCATCGTCGACGCGGCGATGAATGATCTGATCAGGCCCACGCTTTACGAAGCCTGGCATGAGATCCGTCCGGTGCGGCTTTCTGCCGCCAGCGCCCCGCGCATTCGCGCCGATGTCGTCGGCCCGGTCTGCGAAAGTGGCGATTACCTTGCCCGGGACCGGGAGATGTCGGCGGTCAAATCCGGAGATCTGATCGCGCTCGGTTCGGCCGGCGCCTATGGCGCTGTCCAGGCCGGAACCTACAACACCAGGCTTCTCATTCCTGAGGTTCTGGTTCACGGCGACCGCTTCCACATCGTGCGCGAGCGCCCATCCTATGAAGATCTGATCGGGCTGGATTCGCTGCCCTCATGGCTCGATTGAAACCGTCAATCCTGTCTCCCGGCAATCCATGCGCTGATAAATTTCCCTGACGGCGGGTTTCAGGCATCACATTTCTGTCACAGGCCTCGCCTTGGCCGCAAAGACTGTTATCTTCATTCCCGACGCTGAAGGAACATGAGATGGCAGATCGACCCGGCAGCAAGGAAAATCCCCCGATGGACCATGGTGGCGACGCCCGTCGCGCGGTCGCCCTTGGCCGCATGCGGATGCGGTTCAACCTGTCGCTTGGCCGCATCATCACCCTTTCGGCTCCTTTGCTGGGGCTTGCCGCCCTGTTCCTGTCCTTCTCCTGGCTCGGCATCTTCAGGATCGTTCCGGATTGGCTCCGGCTGACGCTGCTCGGCCTGTTCTGTCTCGGATTGCTGGCGTCGCTGTGGCCGTTCGCGCGGTTCCGCTCTCCCGGGCGCGCCGAAGTCGACGCCAGGCTGGAAGCCGAAAACCATATCGCTAACCAGGCGATCGCCACCCAGGATGACAAGATCGAAGCGACCGATCCGCTCGCTCGCGCGCTGTGGGAAGAGCACCGCAGCCGCATGGCGCAAAAGATCGGCACGCTTGAAACCGGACTTCCCCGCTCAAGCCTGCCCGCGCGCGACCCCTGGGGCGTCCGCGTGGCGGTCGCGCTGCTGCTGTTCGTGGCTTTTGGCTACTCCTTCTCCGGCAACGCCGGCAAGCCGGGCGACGCCTTTGTCAGCCATGCCATCAGCACTTTGCCGGATGTCCGTATCGACGCCTGGATCACCCCGCCATCCTATGTCAATCAGGCCCCGGTTTTCCTCACCGGCGTGGGCCGGCCCGAGGGTGAGCCGGTCGGCGCCATCGACGGCAGCGTCATCACCGTCCAGATTGGCGGCGGCGCCGACGGCGAGGTAAGCTGGGGTCCGGACCAGGCGTCACAAAGCCTGGTCGAGCGATCGGATGCAGCCAACCCCGGCAAGGTCGTTCCCGCCGGCGCCACGACCTGGGTGTTCAAGCCGGATGCCGATGGCCTTCTCACAATCAGCGCCGGCAGGTCCGGCGCCGTTTTTGCCATTCACCTGATCCCCGACGAAGCTCCGGTGGCGGCTTTCGTCGAAACGCCACGCCGCGCCACCAACGGCGCGTTGGAGCTTGACTATACGCTGTCCGATGATCACGGAATCGCAAGGGCCGAGGCCGAAATCGTCCCCGCCGGCGATCCGGCACCCGGCGCCGGGCCGCTGTTTGATCCGCCCAAATACCGGCTGTCGCTGCCGCGGCGGTCATCCGAGGACAACCGTGCGGTTTCAAGCCATGACCTGACCGAGCACCCGCTGGCCGGCCAGAAGGTGAAAATCACGCTCGTCGCCACCGACGGCGCCGGGCAGCAAGGTCGCAGCGAAACCCTTGAAACGGTGTTTCCCGGACGGCGGTTTTCAGACCCTCTGGCCGCGGCGGTTGTCGAGCAGCGCGGCGTGCTGGCGCTCGACGCCAACAATCTGCCCCGGGTCATGGAATTGCACGATGCGCTGACCATCGCGCCGGAGGAAACCATCCCCAACCTGACCCATTACCTGCTGCTGCAATCGGTCAGGGGCCGCCTTGACAATGCCCGCTCGGATGACGACCTCCGCGCCGCCATCGATTACATGTGGGGCGTCGCGCTGCTGCTTGAGGACGGCGACCTGTCGCTGGCGGAACGCCGCTTGCGCGACGCCCAGAATGCCCTCGCCGAAGCGCTGGAAAACGGCGCCAGCGACGAAGAGATCGCCCAGTTGATGGATGAGTTGCGCGAGGCGATGCAGGATTACCTGCGCGAACTCGCCCGACAGAACCCCGGCAACCAGGATGGCCTGACCGAGCAGGCCATGCCCGAAAACATGCTGCGCCAGCGCGACCTCGACAACATGCTGGACCAGATCGAGAATCTGGCGCGATCCGGCGCTCGCGACCAGGCCCAGCAGATGCTGCAGGAATTGCAGCGGATGATGAACAATCTGCAGGCTGGCCGGCAGCAGCGTCCGCAGCAGCAGGGCGGTCCCATGCGCCAGCAGATGGACAAGCTGGGCGAATTGATGCGCCGCCAGCAACAATTGATGGACGAGACCATGCGCGCCGACCGTGAGCGCCAGAGCCAATCCGGAGAGGGGCGCGACCGGCAGCAGCAACAGGGCCAGCAACAGCCCGGAGATGGTCAGGATCAGGGCCAGGAGGGACAGGGCGAGCAGTCGCTTGAAGACATGCTCGGCGCGCTTGGCCGCAGCCAGCAGGAGCTACGTGACGCGCTGGGGCAGCTACAGAGCGATCTTGAAGGCATGGGCATCCAGCCCTCCGAGGGTTTCGGAGAAGCAGGCGAAGCCATGGGGGATGCCACAGGCAACCTGCAGAAGGGGGAAACCGGCCAGGCGCTGACAGATCAGGGCCGCGCCCTGCAGGCGCTGCGCCAGGGCGGCGAAGACATGATGAACCAGATGATGCAGGCCATGGGCGAGCAGCAGGGCGAAGCCGAGGGTGAAGGCCCCGACCGCAACGGCAACCGCTCGGCCGATGACCGCGATCCGCTTGGCCGGCCGCGCTCCACCACTGGTCCGGATTTCGGCAGCCGGGTCAAGGTTCCCGACGAGATCGACATACAGCGCGCCCGGGAAATCCTCGACGCCATTCGCAAGCGTCTGGGAGACCAATTGTCGCCCGAGCTCGAAAAGCGCTACCTGGAGCGGCTGCTCGATCTGAAATAGGAACGCATCAAGCTGCCTTCAGGGTCAACGCATTGGCCACCGCCTGGCGGATTTGCGGCAGGCTGAACGGCTTTTCCACCACATCCACGACAATCCGCAACAGCGGCTCGGCCCGTTCGCGCTGTTCCGCAAAGCCTGTCATCAACAGGATCGGCATTGCGGGAATGAGGTCGGCGGTGGCGGTCGCCAGGGCGATGCCGTCCATCACCGGCATGCGGATATCGGACAACAAGAGATCGAATCGCCCGGCCTCCAGATAGTCGAGCGCCTCGGCGCCGTCGCCGGCTTCAACAACTTGATGCCCGTCAATCACCAGTGCCCGGGCGATGAACCGCCGCAGGGACTCTTCGTCTTCGGCAATCAGTATTCTCGCCATTGTGTACTCCCGGCGCCTGACCCTTCAAACCGGTCAGTATCTGACCAGAGGTTCGCGCGCGTTTTTGCGGCTAACGCCTCAACCACCAACAGCAACACGTTGCGCAGCGGCTGTTTTGGCAACCTATGAGGTGAAACTTGCCGCAACATGGACTGGATACGCATAAATCGTGGCAAAAGCCACGGCGGGTTCAGGCGTCGCCCTTGACCACCCCGACAAACGGCAACTCGCGAAATGCGTAAGCCACATCCATGCCGTAGCCGACGACGAAATAATCCGGGCATTCGAACCCGACATAATCGGCGTCAAGCGTGCCCTCGCGGCGTGAGCGCTTGTCCAGAAGCACCGCGATATCGACATGACTGGCGCCACGCTCATACATCAGGTCGCGGGCGAATCTCAATGTCCGGCCCGATTCCAGAATATCGTCGATCAGCAGTATATCGCGGCCGCTCACATCGCTGTCTATGTCCTTGATGATCTTGACGCCCTGGCTCGTGGTTCCCTTGCCATAGCTTGACAAGGTGATGAACTCGACTTCCGGTTCAAGCCCGGCGTCATGCAGGGCACGGATCAGGTCGGCGGCAAAAATGAACGAGCCCTTGAGGATGGAGATAACCAGCAGGTCCTTCTTCGGACTGGCTGCGATCTCGGCGGCCATCGTGCGATTGCGCTGGGCAATCATCTCGGGCGTGAACAGGGGCTCGATGATTTTTCCGCGCACAACCGGCATTCACGCTCTCCAGGAGATTTGCTCAACAATTCCGCACTGTCCTAGAGCCCTTCGCCTTCAATTGAAAGCAATTTGATCCCTGCCGGGGGGATCCGAAGGGTTCAGCCGCCGCTTGGGCGTATCATCAGAATCGACCCGGCACGCTCAATCCGGGCCGGTCGCGGTATCGGAGCCGTGTAACCGGCTTTGGCGGATCCTGATTTTTCCGCCGGAATTGCGGCTGTCGTCACCGGGTCTGGCAACAGCTCCGCCCTGTCGTTGATTGACCACTCCGCCACGGCCGGCGCGGGCGCCGTTGCGCTCTGTATCGTGGTCACAGGTTGCTGTACCAGCGCATGACCGCCCGCCATCCAGAATATGGCTGCGGTGACTGTGCACAGCGCCAGCACAACGGCGGGCATCGCCGTGGACCGTCTGAGCCGGCCTGCCGCGAAAGAGGACTGCCCCCTGCTGAACACGCCGAGCCGCCCCGAGGAACGACCGGCATCGCTGTCAACAGCTGCGAAATCGCGCGGGAAGGGACCTTGCGCGGGAGACTGCGTCAGCCTGGATTTGAACACGCCGGCGGTATCGGCGCTGGCCTTTCGTTTGGAAGGTCCATTGCGGCCGCCATCGACGGCCTCATAGCAGGCATCCTCGACGTCCCTGCTACGGGACGCGTGCAAGATATTTTTCCGGTCCGGCATCAAAAGATCGCCGGCCCTTGGTTCGATCGCATGGTTCATGCGGCCTGAAACACCCATCAGGCACCCCTTTTCCGCCACTGTCATGCAGTAGGCATTGAAACATCTCTTACCGATGCGTAAACGGAAATGGTTAACGCTTGGCGAACGTGCCTCATGGACAGCCGGTTTGACCGGCGTCTTAACTCGGCATTAACCATGCCCGGCGACTGTGCGCATTGGCCACCGCGACAGGAATTGACCATTGATCCATTTTGAAAATGTCGGGTTGCGCTATGGTATGGGGCCCGAGGTCCTGCGCGATCTGACTTTTGACATCCCGAAAAGATCCTTCCAATTCCTGACCGGACCGTCGGGCGCCGGCAAGACGACGCTGATGCGGCTCTTGTTCATGTCGCTGAAACCAACGCGCGGACTGATTCGCATGTTCGACCGGGACATTTCCATCATCCCCGGGGAGGATCTGCCACTGTTGCGGCGGCGAATCGGCATTGTCTTCCAGGATTTCCGGCTGCTTGATCACATGACCACTTATGAGAATGTCGCCCTGCCCTTGAGGGTGCGGGGCAAGGATGAGTCGAGCTACCGGTCCGACGTCATCGAACTGCTCAAATGGGTCGGGCTGGGTGAGCGCATCAACGTGTTGCCGCCTGTTTTGTCAGGCGGGGAGAAGCAGCGCGTGGCCATCGCCCGCGCCCTGATCGACCAGCCTGAAATCCTGCTCGCCGACGAACCCACCGGCAATGTCGATCCGCCGATGGCGCAACGCCTGCTGAATTTGTTCATCGAACTCAACCGGCTCGGCACCGCCGTTGTCATCGCGACCCATGATCTGACCCTGATGGACAGGGTCAACGCGCGCAGGATGATCCTCTCCGAGGGGCGGCTCGACATTTATGACTGAGCACGCTTCCCCAGAAGGCGATACCGGCAAAAAAGAGCGTTTGGTCGCGCTGCGGCCGATGGCCCCGATCGTGCCGCCAGTCAACGTCTCCGGACGGGCGCTGATGGTGGTGATCGCCATCATGTCATTCCTGTGCGCCATTACCCTTGGCGCCGTTACCATGGTGCAGGAAAAGGCCGAGGCCTGGCAGGGTGACATTTCCCGCGAGATCACCATTCAGATCAAGCCCGTCGACGATCTCGACATGGAGGCGGCGCTGACCGAGGTCCAAAGCATCGTCTTGTCCTACCCGGGAGCGCTGTCGGCGGAGATTGTGGATCGCGCCTCGACCGCCAGACTGCTCGAACCATGGCTGGGCGAGGGCTTCGACATGGACGAATTGCCGGTGCCGCGCCTCGTCATCGTCACCATCGATGAGACCGCGCCACCGGATTTCGCGTCAATCCGGCAAACTCTCGCGGAAGCGGTTCCCGCGGCGACGCTCGACGATCACCGCGCCTGGGCCGGGCGGTTGATTTCAATGGCGCGAATCACCGTCTTCATCGGCGTCGGAATCCTCACGCTGATGTTTGCGACCACAATGCTGACCGTGATCTTCGCCACCCGCGGCGCCATGGATGGCAATCGCCATATCGTCGAAGTGCTGCATTTTGTCGGCGCCGAAACCGGTTTCATCGCTTCCGAATTCCAGAAGCGCTTCCTGCTGATCGGTCTGAAGGGTGCGGCCTTCGGCGGCGGCATCGCGGCGGCGGGCTATGTGGTGCTCGGCGTGTGGCAGAGCAACACCATGGCCACCGCGCTCAATGACCAGGTCACAGCCCTCTTCGGCCGCTTCACATTGAGCAGCGCCGGCTATTTCGGCATCATCGGGATAGTCGTGCTGATCTCGGCCATGACCGCGATCACCACACGGCTTACCGTGATCCGCACCATCCGCGAGATTGACCGTCAGCGCGCCGATCCGTCGCTGGCGGAAATCGGTTGACGTGCCCGGATTTTGCCGCAAATCCGACTGGTCCTCGCCGGAATCTCGGGGTATTCATTTATCATGAGCGTGGGAACCGAACCGGCAGCGCCGGCACCTGTCAAGGCAGATGCGATTCATCGTCTCCGGCGGGTGGGTCATCATGGCTTGCGCATTGTCACCATCACGACAATCATCGCCATTGCGCTGACAGCAATGGGGTTTTTCCGTTTCACCGACAAGATCGCGGAACTCAAGGCCATCGAAACGCCTGGCGATGTTGATGCGATTGTCGTCTTGACCGGCGGCTATCAGCGAATCGACCAGGCCCTGGCGCTGCTTGAAAGTGGCGTTGGCGAACGCCTTTTGATTTCGGGCGTCAATCCGTCCACAACCGGCACCGCGTTGAGCCGCGCCACCGGCACCAAGCTGGCGACGTTCACCTGCTGTGTTGACATCGGCTATGAGGCGCTCGACACCATCGGCAATGCCAATGAAACCGCAGGATGGATCCGTGAGCGCGATTACACCCGGATCCTGGTGGTGACCAACAATTATCACATGCCGCGCAGCCTGATGGAACTGTCCCAGGCGAGCCCGGACGTGACATTCATAGCCTATCCGGTCACCCATGCCGACCTGAAGACCGACGCCTGGCTGACCGATCCGTTGGCGCTGCGCACCCTTATTGTCGAATACGCCAAGTATTCACTCGCCCGGCTCAGAAACTGGAGCGGCGCCAAAACCGCGAGCGGCCTGCGCGCCGATGTGGACGGAAATCCACCGGTGGCGGCAAGCTTGCAGTGATTTCCCCGACCAGCAGGTTTTCGACTGTCCGCCAATGGTGTAACCGGGATTGATGGTTCCACGGCAAGCGCTGGCGGAACCGATCATAATCCCGGATGCCGCCATGATCGTTCTAAGGTCCATACTCTTCAACATCGCGTTCTACATCAATCTGATCGTTCGCATGATTGTGTTTTCGCCCTATTACTTTCTGGCTGATCGGAAGGCAGCCTGGAGCGTGCCGAAAAACTGGGCCCTGGCCAATCACTGGCTGCAGGAAAAGATCGTCGGCACTACCTTTGAAATCGAAGGTCTCGAGAACATCCCCGAGGGCGGCTACATATTCGCTCCCAAGCATCAGTCATTCTGGGACGCCTACGCGCTGCTGCCGTGGCTTGACGATCCTGTCTACATCCTCAAGCGCGAACTCGGCTGGATCCCGCTTTTTGGCCAGTATATTCTGAAAATGAGGATGGTCCCGGTCAATCGCGGCGCCAAGGGCAAGGTCATGGCAGAGGTGCTTGAGCGCACCAAACGCGAGGTCGACAGCGGTCGTCAGCTGATCATCTACCCCGAAGGCACACGCCGAGCCGCCGGTGCGCCGCCGGATTACAAATATGGCATCGCCCGGCTTTACCGCGATCTCCAGGTGCCGGTGGTGCCTGTCGTCATGCATCCCGGCCTGTTTTGGCCGCGTCGCAAGTTCCTGCGCTATCCCGGTCATTTCAAGGTGCAGATCCTGCCGCCGATCGGCCCCGGCCTGGACCCCGACGCGTTCATGGAAAAGCTGGTCGACATGATGGAAACCGCCAGCGACAAGCTGCTCGTCGAGACCGTCAAGGCCAATCCGCAGGTTCCTTTGCGCGAGGACGCCCGCCGCAGGCTCGCCGAACTCGGGGCCTTGCCCTCAGGCCAGACCGCGCTTTGAGGGGTTAAGGCCCGCGCTCTTGATCTGATCGGCGATCGCTTCGAGATGATGGTCGCGGATCCCCAGTGCCTTGAGATGATCGACCGTGTTGACCACATAATCCTCGTTCGGTCCGGACTGACCCATTGCGCCCGAAACCCGCATCACCGCATCATCAATCGACAGGGCGCCCGCATATTGGCCGTGGGACCGGTCAACCACATAGGTCACGGCGCCAACATCATGACCGGTCTCAAGCCGCACCCTGCGTGTCGTCTCAACATAGACATGCGTCACGAGTTCACGCTCGCGCAGATAGGCAAGCACCGCATCTCGATTCTCCGGCCGTATCCGGAAGGCGACCCCGTGGCAGGATCCGCCGCGATCGAGCCCCAGCACCAGTCCCGGCCGGTCCGGTGTGCCCCGATGCACAAAGGACCGTACGCACAACGCCCGGTGGTAGCCGAACAGCCGCGCCTGGCGGGTCTCCTCATGGTCAAAACCTGGCCGCCACATCAGCGATCCGTAGCCAAATACCCAAAAATCGTCCATATCCGAGCCCATGTTGTAAAGCGCGGTGACCACAACGCAGCGAATCAGTTTCAAACCAGACACCCGAGCGAAATCCGATCCGGCCTTCATTCGGACGTCTTGGTCGTTAATCGGGCTCTTAATGCAGGGCGCTGAGGGAGAACGCAATGCCAGCCACCACGTCTGCCTCGTCTTCGCGAAAATTCGTCTGGCTTGCCGCCGCGATTGTAGCCGGGATCCTGCTGTGGACGGTTGGCTGGTTCCTCTTCGCCGCCAGGGTCGAGGACCATCTGCCGGCGGCATTGGCGGACATGACCGGCTCAGGCGCCACGGCTGACTGCGCCAACGCCGACATTCGCGGTTATCCGTTCCGCTTTGGCGTTTTCTGCGACACCTTGTCTTATGCGAACTCCACCGGCGGCGTGACCGCCACCACGGGCGCCTTTCGCTCTGCCGCGCAGTTCTACAGGCCCGGACATGTCGTCGGCGAAATCGACGGCCCGCTGTCGCTCCTGGCTCCGGGAATCAGCGCCCGCGTGGATTGGCAAGTGCTGCAGGCAAGCGTCCATGCCGCGCTGCATGGGATCAACCGCGGATCCCTCGATGGCCGCACCATCAGTTTCGACATTGACGGGACCGTTTTGGCGCAGAAGCTCTCGTTACAGGCTGAGCGGTTCACCGCCCATGCCCGCCGTAACGGCGCCGATCTCGATATCGCGGCCTATGGCGAGCGTCTCCAAACCAGTCTCGCCGGTCTGGCTGCGGACGCAGTCAAGCTTGAGGCGACGCTGCCCGGCCAGGCTGGCCTGCTCGATACACCCTACACTGCCCCAGTCCGGCCTGTCGAAACCCTGCTCCATCGCCTGGCGATCGAACTGGATGAGGCATCATCGCTGGAAATCTCCGGTCCCGTCCGTATTGGCGTCGATGGCCTTCTTTCCGGCGACCTGCAAGTGACCATCCGCAACCAGCAGCGCTTCATTGAGCTTGCGGCGGCCATTGATCCGCAGATCGCCGAAATACTCAACCGGTTCGCCCCGCTGCTGTCTTCGCTCGACACCAAGCCCGGCGATGACGGCATCACCGTGCCGCTGACGCTGACCGACAACAGGGTCTCATTGGGCATGATTCCGCTCGGGGAATTGCCGGCTTTCTGAAAGCTAGTCCGCGGCGCCCGGCTTGGGCGCGTTGCGTCCGAAATTCGGCGCATCGGTGTCCTGTCCGGCCTCGACGATGGAGCGGCGAATGCCGCGCGTGCGCGTGAACAGTTCGAACAGCTTGTCGCCGTCGCCCCACCGGATCGCGCGTTGCAACGAGGACAAATCCTCGGAGAACCGCGCCAGCATTTCCAGAATGGCGTCCTTGTTGTGCAGGCAGACATCGCGCCACATCACCGGATCCGACGCCGCCAGACGGGTGAAATCGCGAAAGCCCGACGCCGAATACTTGATCACTTCCGATTTCGTCACGGCTTCCAGATCATCGGCCGTGCCAACAATGTTGTAGGCGATGATGTGCGGCAAATGCGAAACGATCGCCAGAACCAGATCATGGTGTTCTGGATCCATCAGATCGACCTTGGACCCACATGCTTCCCAGAAGCCGGTCAACCGCGCGATCGCCTGCGGGTCGGCGCCGTCCGACGGTGTCAGGATGCACCAGCGTCCGTCAAACAGTTCGGCGAACCCGGCCGCGGGTCCGCTTTGCTCTGTGCCGGCGATCGGGTGACCGGCGATAAAGTGAACATGGTCCGGCATATGCGGCTGCATCTGCCTTACCACCGAAGCCTTGGTCGACCCGACATCCGTCACGATGGCGCCGGCCTTGAGATGCGGGCCGATTTCCCGCGCCACCGCCTCCGACGCGCCAACCGGCACCGAGACAATCACCAGATCGGCGTCAGCGACGGCCTCCGCGCTCGAGAGGAAATAGTCGTCTCCCAGGCCAAGCGCGCGCGCCGCTTCAAGAGTTTCCGCGCTTCGCGTGGCGATAGTGACATGGCGCGCCAGTCCCTTGGCGCGCACCACCCGCGCTATGGATGATCCGATGAGGCCAATGCCGATCAGGGTGATGTTTTCAAACGGCGGATTGCTCATGATGTCAGGCCATCAACTCCGTCAGCGCGTCGATCACGCCGAGATTGGCTTCCTCGCTGCCGATCGTCATCCGAAGCGCGTCCGGCAGGCCGTAACCCGCAACCCGGCGTAGAATATAGCCCCGCGAGGAGAGATACTCATCGGCTTCCGCAGCCGTCTTGCCGGCTGTCTGGGGAAAATGGATCAGCACGAAATTGCCGACCGACGGCGTCACTTTCAGGCCCAGTGCTTCAAGCGCCGTGCTGACGCGGCCAAGCCAGACTTCATTGTGCTCAACCGCACGCTCGACATGCGCCCGGTCGCCGATCGCCGCAGCACCCGCGATGATGGCGAGCGCGTTGACGTTGAATGGCCCGCGCACCCGGTTGCACGCATCGATAATCGCTTCATTTGCGTACATCCAGCCGATCCTGAGGCCGGCCAGCCCGTGAATCTTCGAAAACGTCCGCGTCATCACCACATTGGTGTTGGCGGAAACCAGCTCGATGCCTGCTTCATAATCATTGCGGCGGACATATTCGGCATAGGCCGCGTCCAGAACCAGCAGCACATGAGCGGGTAGCCCCGCATGCAATCGCCGCACTTCATTGACCGGAATATAGGTGCCGGTCGGATTGTTGGGATTGGCGAGAAAGACCATCTTGGTCTTCCTGGTGACCGCGGCAAGGATCGCGTCGACATCGGCGGTCAGATCGGTATCCGGTACCGAAACCGGCGTGGCGCCCGCCGCCATGATCTGGATCTTGTAGACCAGAAAGCCATGCTGGGTGAACAGCCCCTCGTCGCCCGGCGCCAGATAAGTCTGGCACAACAGCCCGAGCAGTTCATCCGAGCCGTTGCCGCACAGGATATTGCCGGGATTGAGGCCATGCGCCTTCGAGATCGCCTGGCGCAACTCATGCGCGGAGCCATCGGGATAGGTCGCCAGATCGACGTTTCTGGCGGCGAACGCTGCCGTAACCTTCGGGCTGGGTCCGAGCGGCGATTCGTTCGAGGACAGCTTGTAGACCTTGGCCACGCCGTCAGCGCTCTCGCGTCCCGGCACATAGGCCGCAATGTCCATGACACCCGGTTTCGGGTTGGGTTGATCTGAGCTGCTCATGCTGAAACTTCCTTGCAAACGAAAAACCCAAGCGGAGTGGGGCCGAAATAGCCTCTCGCAACGATCTTGTCGAGAGTGGCGATCAGTCGGAGGGTTTGGAGCGTCGATGGGCGGCGCGCGAGGTTTGCGGCGACAGCACCGGCACGAACACCCGGCGCGACGCCCGCGCCGCCACCGGCAGACCCTGATACAGCCGCTTCTGCGCCTCAACGATGATGACGCCTGCGAAGACCGGCCACATTCTCCGGCCAATCCGCTCGAAAAGCCCGTGCAGGCGCAGGATGACGGACCGCTCGGAAGGCGGGAAAAGCAACGCCTCGGCGAAGGCCCCGGGCGTGAAATTGC
>LADQ01000262.1 GCA_000961635.1 Hoeflea sp. BRH_c9
CGCGCAGGCCCGGATCGGTGCGCGACCAGTTCTTGAAGCCCTGCGCAGCGGTGGTCACCGCCTTGTCCACATCCTTGGGATCGGTGAAGCGCACCGTGCCGACAATCCTTGCCGGGTCGGATGGCGATCTGACCTCCTGCGCCGCCCCGCCCTTGATGCCGGGCGCCAACGGTTCCGCCTCCACTGCCGCCGCGGACCGCTCCATGCCTTCCAAGAGCGAGGCGAGCTGAAAGCGGTCGCCGAATTCAATGCCACGCGAATTGGGCCGGTCGGGATAAATCGCTACGGGAAGCGGGATCTGGCTGTTGCGCGCCGATTGCCCCCGGGCCAGCCCGAGCTTGGCGTCCGGGCGTTCCAGCAGCGAATCGATCGGAATGTTCTTGTCGCCGGCCACCGCCACGAACGACGAGTTGGCGCCATTCTCGAGCAGCCGGCGCACCAGATAGGCGAGCAGATCGCGGTAACCGCCAACCGGCGCATAGATGCGGCACGGCACGCGGTCATTGCCCTTGCTCAGGCTGTCATAGACCACTTCGCCCATGCCATGCAGGCGCTGGAATTCGAAGCCGCTGCGATCCTCGGCCATCTCGATGATGGTGGCGACGGTCAGCGCATTGTGGGTGGCGAATTGCGGATAGATGACATCGCGCAGATCGAGAAGCTGGCGCGCGCAGGCGAGATAGGAGAGATCCGTGGCCGCCTTGCGGGTGTATACCGCATAGCCTTCAAGGCCACGTTCCTGGGCGCGCTTGATCTCGGTGTCCCAATAGGCGCCCTTGACCAGCCGCACCATCATTCGCCGGCCATGTTTGCGGCAGAGGCCGGCGATATGATCAATCACCTGCGGCGCGCGTTTCTGATAGGCCTGGATCGCCAGCCCGAAACCGTCCCAGCCGGCAAGCGACGGATCGGCGAACGCGTGGTCGATAACGTCAAGCGACAATTCCAGCCGGTCCACCTCCTCGGCGTCGACGGTGAAGTTGAGATCATGCGCCTTGGCCATTTGCGCCAGCTTGACCAGATCCGGCACCAGCTCTTCGAGCACCTGGGTGCGATGGGTCGCCAGATAGCGCGGGTGCAGCGCCGAGAGCTTGACCGAAATGCCCGGACGGTCCGGCAGCTTGCGCCCGGCGGACACCTTGTCGGCCGACTTGCCGATGGCCGCGATGGCATCGGCATAGGACTTGAAATAGCGCTTCGCATCAGCGCGGGTGCGGGCGCCTTCGCCCAGCATGTCATAGGAATGGCGGTAGCCCCGCCCCTCGTTCTTGGCAGCGCGATTGAGCGCCTCGCCGATGGTTTCGCCCAGCACGAAATGATGGCCCAAAAACCGCATGGCCTGCTTGGTCGCGGTCCTGACCGTCGGCATGCCCATGCGCTTGACCAGCCCGCGCATCACCCCTTCGGGCGTTTCACCGGGATTGATCACCCGCGCCGACATCGCCAGCGCCCAGGCCGAGGCCGAGACGAACCAGGTGTCGCCATGGGTCTCGTGGTCGCTCCAGCCGCCCTCCTTGAGCTTGTCTTCGATCAGCCGGTCCTGGGTCAGCGCATCGGGGACGCGGAGCAATGCCTCGGCCAGCACCATCAGCGCCAGCCCTTCCCGGGTCGACAGCCCGTATTCACGCAGGAAATCCTCGACCCCGCCCATCTGGCCCGAGTCCGAGCGGATGGCCTGTATCAGCTTGGTGGCGCGCGCATCGATTGCCCGGTCCTGTGCGCCGCTGAAGACCAGCATCTCACTGAAGTTTCGGATCAGCCGGTCATCATCCGGGGCATGCGGAGCATGAAAAACGGTCAGGGCTGGCGATTTCGTGGCGGTCATGGCACTCTCCCGTGAATGACCCAAAATATCTCGTGAGAGGTGGATCTTATCACTGTATTTTGGATGAAATTACGTGTATTTCTCTATCAGTATAGATTTTCATGGAGAATGCATGAGGGAAATTGACAGGATAGATCGAAAGATCCTCCGCGCCATGCAGGATGACGGCAGGTTGACCAATCTTGAGCTGGCGGACAAGATCAGCCTCTCGCCCACAGCCACCGCCGAACGCCTCAAGCGGCTCAACCGTGACGGCTATATTACAGGATATGCCGCCCGGCTGTCTCCCGAAAAACTTGACCGGGGCATGCTTGTTTTCGTTGAAGTCAAGCTCGACAGGACAACTCCGGATGTATTCGATGCCTTTTCGCAAGCTGTACGGAAGTCAGATGACGTGATGGAGTGCCACATGGTGGCTGGCGGCTTCGATTATCTGGTCAAGGCGCGGGTGAAAGGCATGGAAGCCTACCGGGCATTCCTGTCGGATATCATCCTGTCTCTGCCAGGCGTCAGGGAAACGCACACATACCCAGTCATGGAAGAAGTCAAGAACACAGGAAAACTTCCGGTTTGATACACGCCTCTTCCCAACCCGGTTTCAATACTCCAAATTAAACTGTTAGCCGACAAGCTCTATGGTGGCGCCGGCTGACGAATGATCGTAGTCTCGCGTCTGGGGCTGTGGAGATTTGTAGTGAAGGACGACTTGCTCCCGATGAAACGCCACGAGGCTCTTTTCAACAATTTGAGTGCGATCAGGACCGAGATCGAACTGAAAGGGTTTTTACGCGCCCTTGCCACCGGTTTCGGCTTCAGGGGTTTCCTGATCATCGACATTCCCTCCGCCATTGAAAATCACTTGATGCCGATAATCGTGTTGTCCGATTTGCCGGCTGGATTTGTCGAGGCCTATGACGCTGTCGGACTATTGAAAAACTCTCCGGCTATCGCGTCGCTGCGCCGCTCGACGGCGCCGATTTCCTGGAGCGTCCGGGACGGACGCAGCAAGCGGCCTTTGCCCGAGGCAGATCACGCGGTGCAGCTTTTTGTTCAGCACCAGCTGACAGGCGGGGTGTTTTTTCCCGTCCACGGCGCCACCGGCGCGCGCGCGGCAGTGGGATTCATCGGCAACAGAGCGGAATTGACCCATGCCGAGATGGGTGATCTCGGGATCGTTGTCATGCATGCCTATGACATCTTCGCCAATCTGAAAAACAAATTCCAGCCCGTCACCAATGTATTGACGGCTCGGGAACTCGAAGTCCTGCATTGGGCAGCCCATGGAAAAACATCGACCGAGATCGGCTCGATCATTTCGCTCTCCGATCATACCGTCAATGCCTACATGAACAGCGCCATGCGAAAGCTCGATTGCGTCAACCGAACCCAGCTTGTCGCCAAGGCGCTTCGGCTGCACCTGATCAACTGAGCCGGTTCGAAAGCACCCGTGTGGGGTACTAGAGCCGATCATCTTTAGCTGGAAGCGATTTGATGGACAGGATTTTTCGCGTCAGCTAGGAAAAACCGCAAGCGCGATGCAGCGCATCGTGCGAGGATTTTGACGACGATGCCGCGGAAAAGACGTCCAAGCCTGGCGAAACCGGGAGCCTGGCTGAGGAGCGAGCCATTATTATCGTCCGAACTTGGTCTTTCGCGCTCTGGACTGCGTCGCGCGAGGCTAACGGCGCTCGCGCCGCGTCGCCTCCCGCTCCTAGCCAGATCACGAAATCCCGGCGTTCAAACGATTCCATCTAAAGATGATCGGCTCTAGGATCGGTCAGCGGTCCAGAATGGCGCGGATTTCCACCAGATTGGAGCGGAATCTCAGCACATAGAACCCCATCGTCGCCAGATGCGTCGGCATGATCCATCCGCTTTCATTGCCGTTGGAAATGATGAATGGCTGGATCTTGAGGGCGGAGGACAATTGCTCGTCCATCGAATCCCACAATTGGCCGAGATTGCGTTGGGCGACCACATCGCGAAAGTCCTCGCGGGTCGCCTTCAGGATGCCGTAGTACCCATAGAGCTGGCCGTAGGAAAACCAGAACCGGTCATCGGCGCGGGTGTCGAACCAGCCGGCGTTGTAGTTTTCCGAACGGTCGCGCAGGATGGCCGAGGTCGATCCGACGTCTGACGCGATCCTGTCCATGAACTGCACAAGATTGTCGGTGCGGGCATCATAAATCGCCTCGCATTTGGCAAGCCGGTCATTGAACACGGCCAGGTCGCCAATCGCCGAGCGGTAGAACGACGGCGTCGGCGTCTTCGGCCCGAACGGATTTATGCCGAAATACCAGGTGTATTCGTCAAACTGCATGGCGCCGCGTGCATCCTGCAGATTGCCGTCGACCTGGCTGGTGCCGCGCACGCGGCCGAGCGTATCGACAAATTCAACCGTGGTGCGCCGTATCGCCTGATTGACGCCACGCTGGAACGCGGCCTTGTTGTCAAAAAACGGCGTATGATCCCATTCGATCCCGAACAGCCCGGTCTTGTAGAGGATCATGGAAGAGATCCAGGCGTTTTCGTTGACGTTGAAATCGATCAGGTCCGAGGTGACAGACACCATCGCCGATGGCGCACATGATCCGTCCGGCATTTTTTCACCCGGCGTCACGGCAAGGGTTTCGCGCTTGGCTGGATATTCCGGATCGAATCCTGTCCAGACCTGGGTTTGCCAGAAAAAATAGCCGTAAAGCCCCAGAAAAACCAGAATAATGCCGCCGAAAATGGCCTTGAGCATAAAGCCCCGGCGCCGGTACCAGCCCGCCACGGTGACGAACGGCCACAGGATGACCGAGATGACCACGCCGACACCGCGGCCGATGGCGTGGAAAATGCGCTCAAAAAAGGCAATCACGGGTTCAAGCATCGTCTTGGTATCCTTCCAGTCCGTAGAGCCGCGATCTGAGCGCCGCCTTGTCATTCAGATAAGTCTTTCCGAGCACATCCACAACATGAGCGCGATAGCTTTCCGAATAACCGTCATAGGCTTCATAAAATCCCTGCTTGTCAAAGACGAAGCGGGTGATGAAGTCGAAGGGCGCCATTTGCGCCAGCAGCCGGTTTATCAACCATTGGTCCGGATGATCCGGCACGGCGCGGCAGAGCAAAAGCCGCCGGTCAGCCCGCACTTCGGCCATTTTCACCTGGCCCGTGGATGCGACCTCGCGCATGGCTTCCTGCAGGAACGGATAGATCCCTTCCTCCGCAATCAGGCTCGCGTTGCGGTGCATCCAGGTTTGCAGCCAGACCCGGTCGGTTCCGGCAAGGTCAGCGGCAGGGTCGATGCGGCGAATGAGGTCGTCGACCGCCATCTCGGCGCG
Organism: Hoeflea sp. BRH_c9; assembly: GCA_000961635.1. Lineage (GTDB taxonomy): Bacteria > Pseudomonadota > Alphaproteobacteria > Rhizobiales > Rhizobiaceae > Hoeflea. The sequence continues at coordinate 5,155 of LADQ01000262.1, forward strand.
ATGGGCAAAGAACCCCGACGTCTCGACCCATGAAGCGCGCGGCAATTGCAGCCTGCCGGTCTTGGACAGATACTCGAAGATCCGGGCATGGTCGGCAGTGTCTATGTAGCTGACTTCCCAGGGGCGGGAGCGCTTGAAGCCCGGCGCATGGCTGTCACAGATGACCGTTGTGGTGCGGTCGTCGCGAAAGATGAACACGCCGCCAAAATGATTGGCCCAATAGGACGCGTGGGGAAACACCAGCTTGTCCGGCACCAGCGCGTTCTGCCTGATGTCGCCGGTCTCATGGGCAAGCTCGACCATCCGGTTGAGCATGACATCGTCGCGCCATCCGTTTTTCGACGATTTGAGCCGGTCGACAAGCTCGCGCAACTCGGTGGCCTTTCCCAGCATATTTTCCGCCGACATCACCCGGAAGCGCACTTCCTCGATTTTCAGCAGGTCCTCGACACCGGTCACCACGGCGACCGGATCCTCGATCTCGCCAAACAGCGCGTCCTTGATGGTGACGGCATGCACGGCGCGGCGATTGCCATCGAAAAACTCGTGCATCAGGCCGGCGGTGTTGGAAAACTGGGTGTGCACCACCGGCAGGTTTTCCTGCTCGGGCGTCAGGATGACAAAGCGCCGGTTGACGCCGTTGGGATCGAGATAGTCCATGTCGCCGAGATCCTCGGCGATCTCCGGCGAAAACCCGGTCATGTCGATGCGGAACCGCTCGAGCGCGGTTTGCTTCAGCCCGAACGCCTTGAGCGCCTTGTTGTAACGGCCGACCAGATGCGGCTCGTCGATGAGCAGCAACTGGCCGTAGATCAGCTCGTTGTCGACCAGCCGTTTCATGAGGATTGCTTGGTGATGAGAGAAATGCCCAAAGCGCCCGCGGCGCGGTTCATTGCTTTGTCGAGCGTCGCCAAGGGAATGCGCCGCCTCCGGGCAAGTTCCAGATAGGCGGCGTCATAGGCGCTGAGCTGGTATTCGTCACACAGAAGCTGGGTTTCGTTCCAAAGCGCCGCCGTACTTTCAGGATCGGTCCTGATCGGCAAGTCGGAGATCCGTTTGAGCGCGCCCTGCCTGTAATCCCGCGTGAGCCGTTTTCGGCGGACTGCTATCGCAAATCCATTTGCGATCTCGGCATGCCAATGGGCTGGAACCCATGCAGCCTGGTCGATCAGCATGTCGGCGACATGGTCCACAATTTCGGACTCCTCATCCGGAAACTGCCACGCAAAAATCACCGAAGCGTCGACCACAAAGCTCAAAACCGCCGGCCTTCCTCGATCATGTCCTTGATCGATTCGCCACCCAGCGCATTGCCGGCCCGGTTGGCGCGTACCCAATCAATCGCGGCGCGCACGCGCGCCTTGCGCTCATCGTCATTGCCGGTGGATACCAGTTTCGCCACGGGTTTGCCATGGCGGGTGATGGTCACTTCCTCTCCGCGCTCAACGCGCTCGATCAGCGCGCTGAGATTGTTGCGCGCCTCCAGAATACCGACCTCGTCCATGAGAACCTCCAATTATGGCTAGCGTGGCTAGAATATAGGCGTTACCTGGTCCGAATACAATTGCGATACTGGTTTTGTTGCCTTCGAGGTCAAGAACGGCGGCCATTGTCCCACAACCCTTTCGCCTTCATCGCCTCGATCTCCCGGATCGCGCGTTCGCGCTGACGTTCGCGCCGGATGATCTCGTCGACCGCCGTCGCATCCGAGCGGTCGGTGTAGCGGAACTCGGAATCGGCGTAGCGGTTGATCTCCTGCAGCACCATGTCGATGGTGAAGGGCTTGCGCAGTTCCGAGATCATGGCGACCTTGTCATCGTAAGGCTTGTGCATGAAGGCGTCCGGCGCCTCGAACCATTCATCCGGCAGGTCGATGTCCATCGCCCGCATCTTGATCGCATCGGTGATGTTCTTGATCGCCCGGCCGGTGAAGCGCGGTTCGGCCAGCTTGATCCGGTGCAGGTAATCGCCGATGTCGGAGATAGTCTTGACCGCGCCGCGCTCTTTCTCGAAGATCTCCCAAACCGCGAGCAACCCTTCCTCCTGCGGCCGGTCATGACCGTCATAGGATCGCGCCACGGCCTGCTTGATTTCCTGGCTTGCAAACAGATCGTGCGAGCCGAGCGGGATCGAATGGTTCTTGCCCGCGAGCAGCGCGAAAATATCGATGTAATCATCCAGCGATTGCGGCCCGTCGACCAGCCAGCGCGCGCCGGCGCGTTGCCTGAGCGCATCGTCGACATTCTCGGGATAATTGGAGAACATGCCGAAGCTGCAATTGCCGCGCACCACGGTCGAGGCGCCGGCGAAAGCCTCCATCAGCACGGCGGTGACTTCCTGCTGGCCGGCGGAAGCCCGGTCGTCGGAGCGCTTGGCGGCGACCTGGTCAATGTCGTCGATGGTGCCGAAGCCGATGGCGCGCGGATTGAGCACATTGTCGACAAAGGCCTTGCAGTTCTGCCCGGACTTGCCCTGGTAGGACGAGATCTGGTCGACGCCGAAATTCTCGTAGTGGAACGGGTAGCCCGCGACCTCGCAATAATCATTGATCAGGCCGGCCAGCATCTGGATCAGGATGGTCTTGCCGGTACCCGGCGCGCCGTCGCCGATGAAGGTGAACAGGAAGCCGCCCAGTTCGACGAAGGGATTGAGCTGACGGTCGAAATCATAGGCCATGACCATGCGCGCCAGCCGCATCGCCTGGTGCTTGGCCAGATGATTGCCGATGATCTCATTGGGCTTCTTGAAACTCATCACCAGCGGTTTGCGCCGTTGCCCCGGCGCCACGTCAAAACCGTCGAGGGTGAAATTGTCGCTCTCCAGCCTGAGATGCGACTGAGCGAAGGCGCTCAGCGCCTCAAACCTTGCACGCCGGCTGATCAGCCCTTCAATGGTGACGCGCGCCCATGCCCGCGCCCGGGATGTCATCGCCACCTCGTCCGGCGCGCCGGAAATGGCCTCGTCGAGCGCCGCGACAAGCGATTTCAACGCATCCTGCGGCGTGTCGAACAGGAACTCCGGTTCTTCCATGTCGTTGGCCGGTTCACTTTCGCCATCGACAGTCTGCAGGATATAGGCCGCAAGCGTGAAGGCCGCGACATAGGCCGAGGCCTGCAGCAGCCGCTTGAACCGCTCGGCCTCCTCGCCCTGCAGCGGCGCGCCCGAATTGCGCGATTGCAGGCTTTCGAGATCTGTCTGCTGGCCAAACAGCTCGCCCACGGCCAGCGCCACGGCGATGCCGCGACGGGTGCGGAACAGCAGCGTGTGCTGCGGGATCGACAACATCGGATCCTGCGCGCGAATGGCCTGAATGGTCTTGCCGAGCTCGACTTCGCGGGTCCGCCGCATGCCGCCGGTGGAGACCGTGGAGACGAACCGCCGATTGGTTCCCGCCAGCGGCGTTGACGAGGCGCTGTCCTGCTTGGTCAGCACAATGACCCGCGTCACCATGGCTTGCGCCACCGATTGGTGCCGGGCGATGTCTTCCTCGGAAATCGTTGTCAGGCCGGTTGTCTGGCTCATGCCCTCATACCTCGCTGATGATCTGGTTGCCTGAGATGACATGCACGGTGAAGCCGGAGAATATGCTCTCCGCCTCGCCCGAGGCATAGAGCGCCTGATAGGCCTCATGCGGCACCAGCGCGTGTTTTTGGTAGGCGCTCACGCCCTGGCGGGCGGCTTCCAGGTCGTCGGTCTCGATGTGATAGACATCCCGCGCCGGTTGCGAGCTCCACAGCCCGTGCCTGGCCGGGCTTTCGGCCTTGGAAAGCACCTCCTGCAGGGTCCATGTCAGCAGCCAGGCGTTGTCATCCTTGCGAACTTTCGACAGGATCGTCGAAATCCGGTCGCTGTTGTCGGTGACGCCGGCCGAATAGAATGGCCCCAGCACGAAACGGCGCAATTGCTTGGGGTGGAGGAATTCAAAATCCGCATCAAGGTTTTGCGCGATCGTCACCGGCGACAGCGAATAGGCGCCGTTCTTTTCCACTGACGCGTCAAAGGCGCGGGCAAACTCCGGATTGAGCAGCCCGCCGACGGGAAGCGGAATCTCGACATCGGGATTGAGCTTGCCATCCTTGACCAGCATCCGGGCGATGCCTTCGCTCGAATCCTCGATCGTCGCCATATAGACCATCGGCAGCGTCTTCGAGCCGTCGAACACCCCCCAGTGAACCACGTAGTAGGGCCGGCCGTTCTTCGGATTGATCGAGACGCGGATGGTTTCGGGCAGGATGAACGGCGCAAACAGCGCATCCTTGCCGATTTCCTCGAGATAGAGCCGTTCGGCGATCTGTTCTTGCAGCGCGGCGGGAAAGGCCCTGTGGCGGAGAATGAAATCCGCCATCTCGTCTTTAAGTGTGTCGACGTCCGGCATCGCCGCCAGACGCTCGTCCGCCGTCGCGCGATCATTTTCCAGCGTCAACACATTCTGGAACATCGGAAAGCCGCTCTCGGCCCGGCTGATGCGAAAGCGCTCGAGAAAGCCGATGCGGTTTTCCCAGGCCGAGAATGTAGCCTCGAGACGGTCGACATAGGGGATGATCACCTGACCGACCAGGCCATGGGCGTAAAGCGGCGACTGGTTGTCGGCCAGATAGACGCGCAAACCCTTCAGCGCCGCCCGCATCGACCTGAAGTAAGCCCCGGCGGCGCCGGTGTCAGCACGCATGGCCGGTTCCCGATCTCATCGCTGCTGGATAAATGCGCATCGGATTATCCAAAACCCGGTTCCCACTTTTTGGTCCGATGCACTAGGGCTGCACGTAGTTGGCGGAGTTGTGTTTCTCCAGAACCTCGGCGAAGCGGCGCGCAAACGCATCATCGGCAAGCTGCTTGCGGCGCTGGATATCCCGGGTCGACAGCATGTTCTTCTCATGCATCTCCAAAAGGTCGCCGATATGGGTCTGCGCCGCCGCGCCGATGCCGGCCATGGTTTCTTCCGCCGCGGTGTCGACCCGGCTGCCGAGCGTGTTGATCTTGTGCGCCACATCCTGCTGTGCCGCGGTCTTCAAGGAATCCTCAAGCGCCTTGTAAAGGACAATGCGCTGCTCGGTGTCGATGGTCAGCTTGTTGATCAGCGTGTTCTGCGCCGCGATCTGGTTGTTGAGCGAATCCACGAATGTCTGGAACATCGAGGTGTAGCGTTCCAGTGTCTGGCTTTCGGCCAGCAATTCCTGCTCTTTGGCCTGGCGTTCATTGTATTCGGTGGCAAGCTTGGAGCGGTCGCTTTCCAGGTTCGTGCGCGTCACCTGGTCAGTGGAGGCCGCGATCTGGTTCTCGATATCCATCAAGATGGGATTGATCTCTTCGATCCGCTGTTGCGTGGTTTCGAGATTGGCCATGGTCACCTTGCGGCGCTCGATCACCTTGATCAGGCTAGCCTCCGAGGTCTTGTAGCGGGCGTCGAGAATATCCTTCTGGTCTTTCAGGATGCCGGTGATGGTATCGGATTTTTTCAACAGTTCCTGCAGATTGCCCGACAGCGACATGTTCCTGACGCGATCCGATCGCATCCGTTGCGCCCGCGCCTTCGAGAACATCGCAATGAAGTTTTCCATGCCGGAAAAACCCTTCATGCTTTCAAACTCCGCGCCGAAGACGTTGGTGGCGTCTTCGAGCCCGATGATGAGATCGGCAATATTGGTTTCCATCATCCGTTGCTGGCGCAGCACGTCCTGGATGCGGGCATTCTCGATGTCAAACTGCGGATCGCCAAGTTCGGCGTCGGCTTCCGACAGCTTTTCGAGGACCACGCCGGAGGCTTCGATCTTCGACCGCATGTCCTCGACGACGGAGCGTGTCTTTTCAATTTCAGCGTCAAAGCTCTTGATGTTGGCCATGCCCGACTTCCCCGTTCCCGTGCGCCGCGCGTTTGGCGCTGATCCATAGAGCCCGCTCATTCCGGGCGATGAGACATTTGTAGCACCGGTTACCCGCGCCGCAAACATCATGCTTGTGAAACGTAGGTATCGTGAAGACAAAATAAAAGGCCGCTCCCGAAGGAACGGCCTGTCTGTTCGGATGCGGCTGGAAGTTATTTTTCAGCCGCTGCCGGATCCATCAGATAAGCGATGACGTTCTCGACTTCGTCGTCTTTCTTCAGACCGGCAAAGGCCATCTTGGTTCCCTTCACCACGCCCTTGGGATTGCGCAGATAGGTTTCCAGCGCCTCGACGGTCCATGTCGGAACCTCGGCTGCGTGATCGATCATTGGCTTGGAATATTTGAAGTCCTCAACCGAGGCAACGGGACGGTCGATGATATCCACCAGGTGCGGCCCGACCTTGTTTTTCGCTTCCGTGGCCGTGTGACAAGCAGCGCATTTCTTGAACACCTTGGCGCCCTTGGCGGCGTGGCCATCGGCAAACGCCGCAGTCGGAACCGAAACAGCAGCCGCAATGACTGCGCCAAATAGCATCGAAATCGAAATGCGCATAAACAGTCTCCGTTTTAGTTTCGAGATGATCGTTGTTATAGACGATCTTCAGGCAAGGGCAATGAGCCCTTCCACTCAGGACAACCGACACCAGGACCAAAAGTTCCAGAATCTGCGTCTGAAAAGGCCAAAAAGCTCTATTGCACTGCTTCCGGGTTCATTACATCGTCCCAGTGGCGGCGGCAATAGGACACATATTTCTCATTGCCGCCGACTTCGATCTGGGCGCCTTCGCGGATCACCTTGCCCTCTTCATCCATGCGCACCACCATGGTCGCCTTGCGTCCGCAATGGCAAATCGTCCGCACTTCCCGAAGTTCATCGGCCAGAGCCAAAAGCGCCTGCGAGCCGGGAAACAATTTTCCGCGAAAATCGGTCCGCAGCCCATAGGTCATCACCGGAATTCCCAGCCGGTCGGCGACGCGGGCCAATTGCCAGACCTGGTCCTCGGTCAGGAATTGCGCCTCATCGACAAAGGCGCAAGCGATCTCGCCATCGGATTTCAATGTCTCAAGCGCGAGATACAGATCATCTTCCGGCCGGAACGGGATCGCCTCGCTGTCCAGTCCGATCCGCGAGGCAATTCGCCCGACTCCACCGCGATCGTCAAACGCGGCGATGAACAACACGGTGCGCATGCCGCGTTCGCGGTAGTTGTAGGACGCCTGCAACAGAAGCGTCGATTTTCCCGCATTCATTGTCGAATAGCTGAAATAGAGCTTGGCCAAGGCGGGCTCCGCTGTTCACCGGTTCACAGGACTTCCCGGGCTCAGACACCGGGTTGCGTCACCGCGGCTCCCAAGCCGCCGCGCCGTTCCCTCTTGCCAACCGGCAGCCTTTATTTCCAGCCCCTTGGCGCCGCTTTCAACAGCCGTTTTCGCGGGCAAGCAAAAATATGGCGGGTTTGTGGCTTGAGTTCGCCGTCCAGAGGTGGTTGTTTCGGGCGATGGGAACACAGGAGAAACCAATCATGACAAGAAAACTGACCCTTACTCTTGCAGCAATCCTGCTCGCCGGAGCCACAACCGCGCAGGCAGCGGATTCCGAAGCCTGCAAGAATGTACGCTTCGCCGATGTCGGCTGGACCGACATTCAGGCCACCACGGCAGTCGCCGGCGTCGTGCTTGATGCGCTGGGATATACCCAAGAAGTCCAGGTGCTCAGCGTGCCGGTGACCTACCAGTCGCTCAAGAACAAGGACATGGATGTCTTCCTCGGCAACTGGATGCCGTCAATGGCGGCCGATGTGCAGCCTTTCCTCGACGATGGCTCGGTTGAAACCATCGCCCAGAACCTCGACGGCGCCGGCTATGGCCTGGTGGTGCCGACCTATGCCGCCGAAGCAGGCGTCAAGAGCCTGACCGATATCGGCAAGTTCAAGGACAAGTTCGACGGCAAGATCTACGGCATCGAACCTGGCAATGACGGCAATCGCATCGTGCTCGAGATGATTGCCGATCCGGCCAACGGCCTCGACGGCTTTGAACTGGTCGAAAGCTCGGAAGCCGGCATGCTGTCGCAGGCCGAAAAGGCAATCAAGAACGAGGAATGGATCGCCTTCCTTGGCTGGACCCCGCATCCGATCATGGGCGAAATGCCGATCGCCTATCTTGATGGCATGGGCGATTCGGGCTTTGGCGCGGCCACCGTGCATACCAATGTGCGCACAGGCTACACCACCGAATGCCCGAACGTCGGAACCCTGGTCAAGAACCTGTCCTTCTCGCTGTCGATGGAAAACCAGATCATGGACGCGATCCTCAAGGGTGAGGACGCCAACGCGGCCGGTCTTGCCTGGCTGAAGGCCAATCCGGATGCGGTGACGCCATGGCTTGCGGGCGTGACCACCTTCGATGGCGGCGACGCTGCCGCGGCTGTATCCGCCAAGCTCGGCATGTAACAAGCGCCTTGCGGTCCGGAACCGTTTGACACGGTTCCGGACCGCAACTGATGCCGGGGGACGAAGAGATGGATGGATTGGCGAATTTTGTCACGGCCTGGAAGATTCCGGTCGGACAATGGGGAAAAAGCTTCTTCAATTACCTGACCGACAATTTCGAATTCATCTTTGACGCAATCGCCGACTCCCTCAAATTCATGCTCGACGGCATGATTGACGGCCTCTTGTGGCTTCCGCCGCTGGTCCTTGTGCTGGCGATTGCCCTGATTGGCTGGCGCATTCAGAAATCCTGGAAACTGGCGCTCGGCATCGTGCTCGGACTGCTCTTCATCATCAATCAGGGTCTTTGGAAGGAAACCGTCGAAACGCTGGTGCTGGTGATTTCCGCGGCCTTCATGTCGATGGCCATCGGCGTGCCGATCGGCATCTTTCTGGCGCACCGGCCCAGGGTCTACACCTATGTGCAGCCGATCCTCGATCTGATGCAGACAATGCCGACATTCGTCTATCTGATCCCGGTGCTGATCCTGTTCGGTCTCGGCCTCGCGCCAGGCCTTCTTGTCACCATCATCTTCGCCGCGCCGGCGCCGATCCGGCTCACCTATCTCGGCATCACCTCGGTGCCCAGGCCGATGGTCGAGGCAGGCCAGGCCTTTGGCGCCTCCAAGCAGCAATTGCTGAGAAAGGTCGAGCTGCCGGCAGCCCTTCCAACCATCATGGCCGGCCTCACCCAATGCATCATGCTGTCCTTGTCGATGGTGGTGATCGCCGCGCTGATCGGCGCCAACGGGCTGGGCAAGCCGGTGGTGCGGGCGCTCAACACGGTCAACATCCCGCTCGGGCTCGAGGCCGGCATCGCCATCGTCATTCTCGCCATCATTCTCGACCGCATCTGCCGGGTTCGCATCGGAGCAACCTCATGAGCCATGACGCTGTTCGCGGCTCGGTCCGCATCGACAATGTCTCCATCATCTTCGGCGACAATCCGGTTGAGAGCCTGGCGCTGGCAGATGCCGGCAAATCCCGCACCGAGATCCAGGAACAGACCGGCGACGTGCTCGGTGTGCACAATTGCACGGTCGACATCAATGAAGGCGAGATCCTGGTGCTAATGGGGCTGTCGGGGTCGGGCAAGTCGACCCTGCTGCGCGCCGTCAACAGGCTCAATCCGATCAGCCGCGGCACGCTCATCGTCAATTGCGGCGACGAGACATTTGATGTCGGCTCCTGTGACGACAAACTGCTCAAGCAATTGCGGATGGACACCGTGTCGATGGTGTTTCAACAATTTGGTCTCCTGCCCTGGCGCTCGGTCGCCGACAATGTCGGCTTCGGCCTGGAGATCTCCGGCATCGCCAAGAAGGAGCGCGATCAGCGCGTCGTTGAACAATTGGCGCTTGTCGGACTGTCCGATTGGGCCGACCGCATGGTCGCCGAACTTTCCGGCGGCATGCAGCAACGCGTCGGCCTCGCCCGCGCCTTCGCCACCGGCGCGCCGATCCTTCTGATGGACGAGCCGTTCTCGGCGCTCGATCCGCTGATCAGGTCGAGGCTGCAGGATGAGTTGCTTGAGCTCCAGGCGCGGCTGGGAAAGACCATCATCTTCGTCAGCCATGACCTCGACGAGGCCATGAAGCTCGGCAATCGCATCGCCATCATGGAGGGCGGCCGCATCATCCAGTGCGGCACGCCGCGCGACATCGTCAATTCGCCGGTCAACAAATATGTTGCCGATTTCGTCGCCAACATGAACCCGATCGCCATGCTGACCGCGCGGGACGTGATGACTGCCGGCAAACCGGATGCCTCGCGCGGCCAATCGCCGCTGTCGGCGTCCGTCACCCCCGATACGCCGCTGTCGGAGGTCATGGATGCGCTGTCGCGGCGAAACGGCACCGTCGGCGTCCTTGACAAGGGCGTGGTGGCAGGCTCCATCACCGCCGACGACATTGTCCGGGGCTTGACGCGGCACCGCCGCTGAGCCGGACGGACGAATTTGCATTACATCAGGTGAAGTCAGGGAGAATGGAACATGGAAGTTAAGGGCAAATCCGCCATCGTGACCGGCGGAGGCTCGGGGCTTGGCGCGGCAACCGCGCGGGCATTGGCGAGCGCTGGCGCAAAAGTTTCCTTGCTCGACGTCAATCTGGTCCAGGCCGAAAAAGTGGCGCAGGAAATCGGCGGCAAGGCCATTGCCTGCGACGTTTCCAACGCCGCAGCGGCCGAGGCCGCACTTGCTGAAGCAGCAGAAGCCTTTGGCGAGGCCCGAATCCTGATCAATTGCGCCGGCATCGCCCCCGCCGTCCGCGTGGTGGGCCGTGACGGCCCGCATGATCTCGATATTTTCCGCAAGGTCATCGAAGTCAATCTTATCGGCAGCTTCAACATGCTGCGGCTGTTTGCCGATCGCGCCTCAAAGCTCGAGCCGCTCGCCGACGGCGAACGCGGCGTGGCGATCTCGACTGCCTCTGTCGCTGCCTTCGACGGCCAGATCGGCCAGGCGGCCTATTCGGCATCCAAGGGCGGCGTGCACGCCATGGCGCTGCCCATCGCCCGCGAATTGGCCCGCTTCGGCATCCGCGTCATGACCATCGCGCCGGGCATTTTCGCAACGCCCATGTTGCTCGGCATGCCGCAGGAGGTTCAGGACAGCCTCGGCGCATCCGTGCCGTTCCCGTCCCGTCTGGGACAGCCGGAAGAATATGCGAGCCTGGCCATGCACATCATCGGCAATGTCATGCTCAACGGCGAGACGATCCGTCTGGATGGCGCCATCAGGATGGCGCCGAAATAGGGCGAGTCCACCATGAAGGAACCGGTCAAGACCATCCGCG
>LADQ01000254.1 GCA_000961635.1 Hoeflea sp. BRH_c9
CGCCGGGCGCGCGGCACGCCACGCATCGCAGGCCGGTTGCTCCGGCGCGTGCGGGATTTCGCCGAAGTGGCGAAAGCCGAGGCGGTGACCCAAAAAATCGCCGATGAGGCGCTAACCCGGCTTTCGGTGGACAGTATCGGGCTCGATCAGCTCGACCGGCGCTATCTCGACATGATCGTGCGCAATTTCGGCGGCGGCCCTGTCGGCATCGAGACCATAGCCGCCGGTCTGTCCGAGCCGCGCGACGCCATCGAGGACATCATCGAGCCCTATCTCATTCAGCAGGGCTTCCTGCAGCGCACCCCACGCGGACGGGTGCTGACGCCCCGCGCCTGGGGGCATATGGGGCTCAATCCGCCCAAGGATCTCGCCGCCACCCAGGCCAGCCTGTTCGAAGAAGAATGAAAAAACAGTCGCGCCGCACCATCCGTTTCAACGATAAGGGCAGGCGGTTCAATGCCCGCGTCGCCGGTCTTGCCTTGCGCGACGGCTTTCTTTTGATCCACCGGGAGGTGCACGAGCCGTTCTGGACCATTCCCGGCGGTACGGCGGAAATGGGGGAAGACAGCCGGACCACGCTTGTCCGCGAGATGCAGGAGGAGCTCGGTGTTGATGTGACCGTCGGGCGGCTGTTGTTTCTGGTCGAAAATTTCTTCACCTTCGGGAAGCGCGCCTGGCATGAGATCGGCTGGTATTATCTGATGGACCTGCCGTCGAGCTTTCCGTTTTCCACCGATGGCGGGATCATCCACGAGATCGTCGACGGAAAGAACCGGCTCGAGTTCAAATGGGTGCCGGCGACGCGCGCCAGCCTAGAGGCCTTGCCGCTGCCGCCGGTGTTCCTGGCCAGCCGCATTGAGGTCTTGCCGGAGACGACCGAGCACATCATCTGGGATGATGGCCGGCTTTGACTTCCATGATCGCCGGATCGCCTATGATCCGGCTGGACGATCGCCCGATGCTTGACCTGCGGCCAGCTGGCGCAGTGTTTTTTCAAAGAGCGGCATGCCGCCCGGCTTCCAGCCGAGTGCGCGGATCTTTGCGCAGTCCATTGCGGCGATGGCTGCCTTGTCGGCGCGATCGGGCAATGGATGCGGGTTGCCGCTCAACTCCTTTATCGCGGAGAGGATTTCGTGCGTGTCGGCAATCAGATCGGAAACATTGAAGGCCTCGCCCGCGACAAGAGGCGGTTCGGTCTCCAGCATCAGCCTGACCGCCTGGCCGACATCGCTTCCATGGACCTCGGACCCGGCGCGGACCGGGATCGTCGCCCCGGCCAGATAATCGGCAACAAGCCGGTCCCATTTGTTGGGACGCAGCCCGCCATAGACTCCGGTCAGCCGCAAACTGGCTGTCGTGAACGCCGGACCATTCAGCGCCGCCAGCGCCTGCTCGCACTTAAGCTTGATGTCGCCGTAGAGACTGGTTGGCCGCAGGTGCAGGCGCTCGGTCTGCACCGTGCCGGGTGCTGCGCCATCATAGACGGCGCGGCTCGACAGAAACACCGCGCGGCGGACGCCGGCCCGTCTGGCAGCCTCGAACAGAAGCACCGATCCATCAAGATTACGCGTGCGGAAAGCATCGGGGTCGTCTCCTTCGCCGCCGCGGTAACGGCCGGGAACGTGATCGAAGGCTGCGTGGATGAAGCAATTCACATCGGTAAACAGGGGGGCGGGATCCTCGCCAGCGCCGAGGCCGAACTCGCTGAACTCGACCGGTTTTGAAAACAGATCACCGGCGGGTTTGCTTCGCCCGCCAATCCTGACGCCATAGCCGGCCGCCAGCAGGTCCTCGACAATGTAGCGCCCGACCAGGCCAGTCGCGCCTGAGACAAACGCTTTCACGCCTGAGCCGGCCCTTCTGGCTCCGGCACGACCGGATTGGGGAGCGAGGCAATGTCCGGAATTTCCTTGCCCTGGTGCAATGCGTGCCACAGCGCGATCAGCGGCTGCAGAAGGTCAGCCTTCGGGTGGCCATGCTCCCATGGTTTCTCATATTGATAATGCAGCACGCCGATCCGCTTCCAGTCCCACAGTTCCGGCAAATTGAACCAGACATATTGCAGCATGTTGGTATGAACCGGCAGGCCATGCCAATCGGGAAAGAAGGTTTCCAGGAAGGTCTGGTCGGTGCGCTGCCAGAACACGTCGGGTTGATCCAGTTTCTCAAGCATGGCGGCGAAAGTGGCCTCTGACGGGCGGGCAACGAAGACGCCGGAATTCAGCCGGTGAAAATCCCGCAGACTCTCATAGACATTGGGAGCGGCCGAAAATTCCGGATAGGAGAACAGCTTGTCGATATTGCGCAGGACCAGCGCATCGGCATCGATGAAGACGCAGGTCTCATAGTCAGTGAGTTGCCAGAGCCGGAGCTTGCAGAAATTGTCGAGCGGCGAGTGAAAGTCGGGTTTGCGGCCTTTCGAGAATGGTGCGGCGGCATGAAGAGTGCCGCGGGAATGCCGCTGGTTGAAGGCATCGGAAAGCGGCAGATGCTCGACCCCGGCCAGCCGGCAGCCAAGCGCCTCGAGCGGCGCCAGATCGGCCGCGTCGACGCCACAGGTGTGAAGCACGACGATATCGGCGCCGCTTCCGGTCAATCCGATCGACCGCGCCAGCGCCACGGCGCCCATGACATAGTCCGCATTGGTGACAAGCGTGACAAAAGCGTGTGGCGAAGCCGCCGGGCGGCCGCTCACGCCTGCCGCTTGCGGGCCCGGGCTGCTCATGAGACGGATTTGAGTTGGTTGCCTTCAGGGTCCCGGTTGACCGACGTCGCAATCTCCTTTGTCCATGCCGACACTGCGGGCACGCGCGACCGGTCAACGCGGTAGGCGAATTTCTTCGCGACATCGACCACTTCGTCAAGCAGACCTTCCTTCAGTGTGGTCGGCTCAAGTCCCAGCGCGAGGAATTTCTCATTGTGCACGACGAGGTCATTCTCGGCGGCTTCCTTGCGCGGGTTGGGCAGCCAGGCGATTTGGGCGCCGGTCATGGAGGAGATCATCTGGGCAAGATCGCGGACCCGGTGGGTTTCAGTCATCTGGTTGAAGATCTCGACCTTGGAGCCGCGCGCGGGGGGATTGTTGAGCGCGATCTCGATGCAGCGCACGGAATCCTGGATATGGATGAAAGCGCGGGTCTGGCCGCCGGTTCCATGCACGGTCAGCGGATAGCCGATCGCGGCCTGGATCAGGAAACGGTTGAGCACCGTTCCATAGTCGCCATCATAATCGAACCGGTTGACCAATTGCGCATGCCGCCTTGTCTGGTCGGTGTGGGTGCCCCAGACAATGCCCTGATGCAGGTCGGTGATGCGCAGGGCGTCGTTCTTGGCATAGAACTGGAAAATCAGCTGATCGAGGCATTTGGTCATATGATAGATCGAGCCGGGATTGGCCGGGTACAGGATGTCCTGCTCTACCGTCCGGCCGTCCATGGTCTCGATTCCGACAGACAGATAACCCTCGGGAATGGCCGCGCCGACGGTGGAGTAGCCGTAAACGCCCATGGTGCCCAGGTGCACCAGATGCGCATCGAGGCTGAGTTCCACCATCGCGTTGAGCAGATTGTGGGTGGCATTGACATTGTTGTTGACGGTGTAGTTCTTGTGCCGGTCGCTCTTCATCGAATAGGGAGCGGCGCGCTGTTCGGCGAAATGAACGATGGCGTCGGGACGTTCCTCGGCCAGCCAGTTTTTCAAGAGTTCATAGTCGCGCGCCAGATCGATCAGATGAAAGTGGATCTTCCGGCCGGTCTCGGCATGCCAGATCCGGGTGCGTTCCTGGATCGAGTCCATCGGTGTCAGCGACTGGACGCCGAGTTCGGTGTCAATCCAGCGCCGTGACAGATTGTCGAGGATGTGAATCTCATGCCCGGCATTGGAAAGATGCAGCGACGTCGGCCAGCCAACAAACCCGTCGCCGCCCATGATTGCAATTTTCATCGATGATTCTCCTGTGCCTGCACTTTCCTAATCCTGATAGATCGGTTTTATGACAGAAAGACGATTGTCTCAAATGCATCATATGGATGTGGAAAAACAAGAGGCAATGAACCAACGAGGCTGGATAACATGGATGCATCCCTCTCGGGACACTTGGCTGACGGCGGCCATCAGCTCATGCAGCGGGTCTATTATGAGGACACGGACTTTTCCGGGTTCGTCTATCACGCGCGCTATCTGCATTTTTTCGAGCGCGGGCGGACCGATTATATTCGCCTGCTCGGGGTGTCACAGGGGGCCTTGCATGCAACAACCGATCCGGCCGACGCCGTGGCCTTTGTGGTCCGGCGGATGGAAATCGATTTCAGGTCTCCCGCCCGCATGGATGATGTGCTGACGATTGCGACCAGGCCAACCGACGTGCGCGGCGCCCGGATGCAGCTTGAGCAGACAATCAGCCGAGACGACGAGGTGCTGGCCACGGCTTTGGTAACCGTCGCGGTGATCAACGGGCTTGGCCGGGCGCGGCGGTTGCCCGAGGCACTGATGCAGCGGTTTCTCGGCAACGCAGAAGCTCCGGTCGCGGGGAAAGAGTAGAGCAATGGTGATTTCTTCAAATGACGAGCTCGAGAAGCTTCGCCATATCGGGCGGATCTGCGCCAACACGATACAGACGATGGCGGGCGCGATGGAGCCGGGCATGACCACAAGCGAGCTCGATCTTATCGGGCGGCGCTATCTCGAAGCCCAGGGCGCTCAATCAGCGCCCGAATTCTGTTACCAGTTTCCCGGTGCGACCTGCATCTCAGTCAATGAGGAAGTGGCTCACGGCATTCCCGGCGATCGGGTGATCAAAGCCGGCGATCTCGTCAACATCGATGTCTCGGCGCTCAAGGACGGCTATTTTGGCGACACCGGCGCTTCCTTCGGCGTCGCCCCGGTGGCGGCGCGGACCGTGCGCTTGCTGCGTGACGGCAAACGGGCGCTTTCCAAGGGTCTTGGCCAGGTCAAAACCGGCGCCCGCTACGCCGCGATTGGCGACGTGATCGGCAAGTTCGCGAGCAAGAACGGCTATACGCTGATCCGCAATCTAGCCAGCCACGGGATCGGCCAGTCGCTGCATGAGGAGCCGTCCGAAATCGCCACCTGGCCTGACCGTCACGAGAAGCGCCTGATGAAAGAGGGGCAGGTTTTCACTGTCGAGCCGTTTTTGTCGCTCGGGGCGACGGTTGCGGAGAGTGAAGATGAGGAAGCCTGGACCCTTTACGGCTTTCCGCGCGCGCTGACAGTTCAGTTCGAACACACCATTGTCGCCAGCCGCAATGGCCCGGTCATCCTGACGCTGCCGCACTGATCGATCGTCCTGTGATCCGCCAGGTCCGCACGCTTGAATCCTAACCGAACCTTAACCTTAATTATTTATTGCAGGAATGGTTCGGATTGCGCGGAGTAGGTGCGCCATCCTTTGACCAAATTTGACCGCGAGAAGAACTGGCAAGTGAACAGGCGGCGATCGCTCACTTCTGGACTCCCGGCAAAAGTGACGTCTTGGCCGCCCGGTAATAGAACCGGGCGTTTGGATTTGAGGGTTATTGAATGGAACAGGTTGGACTTGCAGCAACCAGCGAGGTGACACTCTGGTCGCTTTTCATGCAGGCAGGGTTTGTGGTCAAATTTGTCATGCTTGGCCTGGTCGGCGCCTCTATCTGGACCTGGGCCATTGTCGCTGACAAATGGATCTCGTTCGGCAAATTCCGTCGTCAGCTTGACCAGTTCGAACAGGTGTTCTGGTCGGGCCAGTCGCTGGAGGAGTTGTACCGGACCTTATCGGATCGCAAATCCTCAGGGATGAGCGCCATTTTCGTGTCCGCGATGCGGGAATGGAAAAAATCCTTTGAACGCGGCGCCAAATCGCCGATCGGTCTGCAGATGCGCATCGACAAGGCGATGGATGTGACGCTGGCGCGCGAGGCTGATGCGCTGGAATCCAAGCTTGGCTCGCTGGCGACGATCGGATCGGCGGCCCCCTTTATCGGGTTGTTCGGCACGGTGGTCGGCATCATGACGTCCTTCCAGGCGATTGCCGGATCGAAATCGACCAACCTCGCCGTGGTGGCGCCTGGCATCGCCGAAGCGTTGCTGGCGACCGCGATCGGACTGCTCGCCGCCATTCCCGCGGTTATCGCCTACAACAAGTTCTCCTCCGATGCCGGCAAATTGGCTGCCCGCATGGAAGGCTTCACCGATGAGTTTTCCGGTATCTTGTCGCGCCAGATCGACGAGCGTCAGAACGCTCGTCAGGCCGCGGAATAGGAGGCCGTAATGGGCATGTCCGCACAGGGTCGCCGAGGCGGCGGTTCGCGCCGTGGACGCCGTGGCGGCCGCAAGCAGCTCTTGAGCGAAATCAACGTGACGCCGTTTGTCGACGTGATGCTGGTTCTGCTGATCATTTTCATGGTTGCAGCGCCGCTGCTGACCGTGGGCGTTCCGATCGATCTGCCGGAAACCGAGGCAAAAGCGTTGAATTCGGAAACCCAGCCCATCACCGTTTCGGTCAATTCGGACGGGCAGATCTACCTGCAGGAAACCGAGATCGCGATCGACGAAGTGGTGGCCAAGCTCGAAGCGATCGCCACCACCGGATACAATGAGCGCATCTATGTTCGTGGCGACACCAATGCCGATTACGGCACCGTCATGAAGGTGATGGCGCGCATTTCAGCCGCCGGGTTCAAGAATCTTGGCCTGGTGACACTCCAGGAACAGGATAGTTGACGGCGCACTGATGAAGGCAAGCCTGGCGACATCAACACTATTGCACGCTCTGGTGCTGGGATTCGCGTTGTCGTCGTTCTCCGCGCCGAAGACGCTTGAGGTGGCCGATGTCGAAGCTTTCCCGGTCAGTATCGTGCCGATCGAGGACCTCACCCAGATCCAGCAAGGCGAGAAAACCGCGCCGATCGCCGAAATATCCGCGCCAATTCCCACCGCCCGGCCCGATCCGGTGGCGGACGCCGAGAATGTCGGCGAGAACGAAGTCGATCTGAAGCCGGCCGAGGCCGCCAAGCCAAGCCCCAAGGAAGTGGTGTCGGAAGCGCCGCCCGTGCCTGCGGAGAAACCCGCGCCACAGCCGGAACCCGAGCCGCAGGCGCCGGAACCGGAACCGGTGGAAGTGGCCGAACCCGAACCGGTGGAACAGCCAGCGCCGGAGCCGACGCCGCAAGTGCCCGCCGAGCCTGCGCCCGCAC
>LADQ01000253.1 GCA_000961635.1 Hoeflea sp. BRH_c9
TGCCGAGGTCGCCGACGACGAAACCCCAGCCACCAGCGCGCAGCAGCTTGTCGCCGCTGCGGCCGATGTAGACGGAACCGGTGCCGAGGATCGCGATCACGCCGTTGCCGGAGCCGAGGGCGCCCTGTAAAGCGATGATGGCGTCGTCAACGATCCGTGTTTCGCGAAAGGGAAGCCGGGAAACGATCGCATCCGCGTCGGCGGTGACATTGGCGCCTGCGAGGCCCAGAAAGGCGTTAAGTTTGTCGAGGCCGATGCGTTGGAGGCCGGCGTCATCAAGCGCCTTGTGTGTCGCCTCGACGATGTTTGCGGTAGCGCCGTCGGGATTGGTCGAGATGTTGGCTGAGCCCGTCGTCGCCTTACCGACCACGGTGCCATCCGGCGCGGCAATCGCCGCCCGGCAACTGGTTCCACCACCATCAATCGCCACGAGATAGGTCATCGTTCCGCTCCCAAAGGTATGATACCAAAAAGAGACCTTTAACCAAGCAGATTCTTCGATCACTAAACGAAATCAGTGAATCTGAAAGTATTTCAAAGATTTAATCATCCGCACGGCACGCGCGCCACCTCGTCGCGAATTTTCTTCTGGACAAATGGTATTAATTTGGCATGAAATGTTGGCAGGAGAGCGCGATGATTGCCGAGACGGAAGCTCTGGATCGCACGAATACGACAATCGACTGGATGGACCCGGCCGATGCCGTTTCCGCGTTGATCGAGGCGCAGCGCCAGGCGGCCTCGGCCGTGACCTCAGCCTCTACCTCTATCCTGCGCGCCGCCCATGCGGTTGCCCAATCCATTTCCGTTGGCGGGCGCCTTCTTTACTGCGGCGCGGGCAGTTCCGGCCTGATGTCGCTTGCCGATGCACTGGAGCTTCCAGGCACGTTCGGTATCTCCCGGGATCGCGCACTGGCGATCATCGCCGGCGGCGTGGCCAGCCTCTCTGATCTCGCAGGGGCGTATGAAGATGACCGGGAAGCGGCCGGCAGCGATCTGCGCTCAGCTGGTCTGGCGCAAGGCGACTGCGTCATCGCCGTCGCAGCGAGCGGGCGCACGCCCTATGCGATTGGCGCTGCTGAAGCCGGCAAGGCGGCAGGCGCAACAGTGATCGCTCTTGCCAACAATGCCGGGACGCCGCTGCTCGAATTGGCGGACATTCCGATACTGCTGGAAACGCCGCCGGAACCGATCGCCGGCTCGACGCGGCTCGGGGCGGGAACCGCTCAGAAGATCGCGCTCAACACGATCTCGACCATGGCCGGCGTCCTGCTCGGCCATGTGCATGACGGGATGATGGTCAATCTCAGAGCCGACAACACCAAGCTGAAGGAACGCGCCGCGCGCATCGTTGGTTCGATCGCCGGCGTCGACGACGATGCTGCACGCAATGCGCTGGAGGCAAGCGATGGCGCGGTGAAGGCTGCCGTACTCGTCGCCCGCGGCGCGACGGATCGAGACGACGCCGAACGCCGGCTGGCGCAGGCGGGACAAAACCTCCGCATTGCGCTCGATGCGATGGACGCAAACATGCACTGACTGCAAACCGCCCGAACGGGCACAACAAGGGGAGAACCAGATGACTGCGAAACTTTTCAAGGGCCTGCTGCTTTCGGCGACGCTTCTGTCATCGGCCGGGCTAGCCCAGGCCCAGGACGTGACGCTGACTATCGAAAGCTGGCGCAATGACGACCTGTCGATCTGGCAGGACACGATCATTCCGGCTTTCGAAGCCGCCAATCCTGGCATCAAGATCAAATTCACGCCTTCCGCGCCGGCCGAATACAACGCCGTTCTCAACTCCAAGCTGGAGGCGGGCTCCGCGGGCGACCTGATCACCTGCCGTCCGTTCGACGCGTCGCTGGCGCTTTACGACGCGGGTTATCTTGCCTCGCTGGCCGACCTCGAAGGCATGGCGAACTTCTCCGACGTCGCCAAGTCCGCCTGGATCACCGACGACGGCGCCAATCCTTTCTGCGTGCCGATGGCTTCGGTTATCCACGGCTTCATCTATAACAAGGCCGCTTTTGAGGCCGTCGGCGTCGAGGTTCCGCAGACGGAGGAGGAATTCTTCGCCGCACTCGAAAAGATCAAGGCCGACGCCACCTACATCCCGATGGCGATGGGCACCAACGACCAGTGGGAAGCCGCGACCATGGGCTACCAGAACATCGGTCCGAACTACTGGAAGGGTGAGGAGGGCCGCAACGCGCTGATCAAGGGCGAGCAAAAGCTCACCGACGATGCCTGGGTCGAGCCCTATCGGGTGCTGGCCAAGTGGAAGGACTATCTTGGCGACGGCTTCGAAGCGCAGACCTATCCGGATAGCCAGAACCTGTTCACGCTCGGCCGTGCCGCAGTCTACCCGGCAGGCTCTTGGGAAATCTCCGGCTTCAACACCCAGGCCGACTTCGAAATGGGCGCGTTCATGCCGCCGGTGAAGGCTGCAGGCGACACCTGCTACATCTCCGACCACACCGACATCGCGATCGGCATGAATGCCAAGACGCCGAACGCCGAGGCCGCGAAGACCTTCCTCAACTGGGTTGCGTCATCGGAGTTCGCGACGCTCTACGCCAATGCGTTGCCGGGCTTCTTCCCGCTGTCGAGCGAGCCGGTGACGCTCGAGGATCCGCTTGCCCAGGAATTCATCTCCTGGCGCCAGAAGTGCGAGTCGACCATCCGCTCGACTTACCAGATCCTGTCGCGCGGCACGCCGAACCTGGAGAACGAGACCTGGAACGCCTCGGCCAACGTCATCCGCGGCTCAGAGACGCCCGAAGACGCCGGCAAGCGCCTGCAGGACGGCCTCGCCAGCTGGTACGAGCCACAGAAGTAAGCTATGTCTCATGCTTCCCGCGCCGGCTACCGTCGGCGCGGGAATGCGACCTGGCCGATAAGCCGGCGCCCGCTGCACGAGGCTCCGACGGCCGAAGATCGGGGAACACATGTCGATATCGTCCGAAAAGCCCACGGTGCGCTGGCATATCGGCGTATTTCTCGCGCCGGCTGTGCTCATCTATACGGCGGTGATGATCCTGCCGCTTTTCGGGACGCTGCAACTGTCCTTCTTCCGCATGATTGACCGGGAGGCCGTCTTTGTCGGCCTGGAAAACTTCCGCACCCTGTTCTTCGACCCGCGCTGGTCGGCATCGTTCTGGAACGCGCTCGGCAACAACACCTGGTTCTTCATCATCCACATGCTGGTGCAGAATCCGATCGGCATCCTGCTTGCCGCGATCCTCTCCAGCCCCAGGCTGCGGCTTGCGAGTGCCTACCGCACGGCGATCTTCATCCCGACGATCCTGTCTTTCGTCATCGTCGGCTTCGGCTGGAAGCTTATCCTGTCGCCGATCTGGGGCGTCGCTCCCAGCATCCTCGATGCTGTTGGCCTGAAGATGTTGTTCGCGCCGTGGCTGGGTAAGGAGGAATACGCGCTGACAACGCTCAGCCTGATCTCGGTCTGGCAGTTTGTCGGCATTCCGATGATGCTGATCTACGCCGCGCTTCTGTCAATCCCCGACGACATCATCGAGGCGGCTGAATGCGATGGCGTAACCGGAATGTCGCAGTTCTGGAAGGTCAAGCTGCCGCTTATCCTGCCGTCGATCGGCATCATCTCGGTGCTGACCTTCGTCGCCAATTTCAACGCCTTCGATCTGATCTACTCCGCGCAAGGCGCGCTGGCCGGGCCGAACTATGCGACCGACATCCTGGGTACCTTCCTCTACCGCACCTTCTTTGGCTTCCAGCTCCAGATCGGCGATGCGAGCATGGGTTCCACCATTGCATCGATCATGTTCCTGATCATCCTGGCGGGTGTCTGCTTCTACCTCTTTATCATCCAGCGGCGGCTGCGCCGCTACCAGTTCTGAGGCCGCCATGTCTATCGCCACCCACTCTCCGGTACGGTCCATAGCGGCACACGCAATCCTGATCGCCTACACGGCAATCGCGCTGTTTCCGGTGCTGGTTATCGTCGTCAACTCGTTCAAGACACGCAATGCGATCTTCCGTTCGCCGCTTTCGCTGCCCGACGCCGAGACGTTCTCGCTGATCGGCTACCAGACGGTCTGGGCGCAAGGCGATTTCATCCTCTATTTCCAGAACAGTCTCGTGGTCACCGTTGCCTCGCTGGCGCTGGTGCTGCTGTTTGGCGCCATGGCCGCTTTCGCACTGTCGGAGTACCGGTTTCGTGGCAACACGCTGATGGGGCTCTACCTGGCGCTCGGCATCATGATCCCGATCCGCCTCGGCACCGTCGCGATCCTGCAACTGATGGTCGCCAGTGGCCTCGTCAACACGTTGACGGCACTGATCCTGGTCTACACCGCGCAAGGCCTGCCGCTCGCGGTCTTCATCCTCTCCGAGTTCATGCAACAGGTGTCGAAGGACCTCAAGGACGCTGGCCGCATCGACGGGCTTTCGGAGTACCACATCTTCTTCCGGCTTGTGCTGCCGCTGGTGCGGCCAGCGATGGCGACGGTCGCCGTATTCACGATGATACCGATCTGGAATGACCTCTGGTTTCCGCTGATTCTGGCGCCGGCCGAAGAGACCAAGACCGTGACCCTCGGCGCGCAGGTGTTCATCGGCCAGTTCGTCACCAATTGGAACGCGGTGCTGTCGGCGCTGTCGCTGGCGATTCTGCCTGTCCTCGTCCTCTATGTCATCTTCTCGCGGCAGCTGATCCGCGGAATCACCGCTGGAGCCGTCAAATGACCGCCGATCAAGCGCCAATCCGAGTCCTCGTCGCCGGTCTCGGCAATATGGGGATGAGCCACGCAAAGGCCTACGCCGCCAACCCTGGTTACGAGATCGTCGGGCTGGTCAACCGGTCGCAGGTGGCTTTGCATGAAAGCCTGCGCGGGCACGCGATCCTGCCGTCCTTCGACGAAGCACTAAGCGAGCTGAAGCCGGACCTTTGCTCGATCAACACCTATTCTGACAGCCACGCCGATTTCGCGGTCAAGGCGATGGAGTCGGGATCGCACGTGTTCGTCGAAAAGCCGATCGCGACCACCGTGAGGGATGCCGAGCGCGTCGTCGCGTGCGCCAGGGCGAACGACCGCAAGGTCGTCGTCGGCTACATATTGCGCCATCACCCGTCCTGGATCCGGCTGATTGAGGAAGCTCGCGGGCTCGGCGGACCTTACGTCTTCCGCATGAACCTCAACCAGCAGTCAAGCGGTCGCACATGGGAGACCCACCGCCGGCTGATGGAAACGACGCCGCCGATCGTCGACTGCGGCGTGCATTATGTGGACGTTATGTGCCAGATCACCGACGCGCGGCCAGTCAAGGTGCGCGGCATGGGCTTGCGGCTCACCGATGATATCGCGCCTGACATGTACAATTACGGCCACTTCCAGGTACTGTTCGATGACGGCTCGGTCGGCTGGTATGAGGCCGGCTGGGGGCCGATGATGTCGGAGACGGCGTTCTTCGTGAAGGACGTCATCTCGCCCAATGGCTGCGTCTCAATCGTTATGAACGAGGGTGCCAAGTCCGACGACCATGACACCCATACCAAGACGCAACTGATCCGGGTGCATTCGGCGCAGATGGGGCCTGAAGGCCGCTTCGTTCGGCCGGACACCGACCTGTCGATGGCGGACGAGCCAGGTCACGACGAATTGTGCGAACGGGAGCAGGCCTTCATGCTCAAGGCTATCCGCGAGAACATCGACCTCACCCGCCACATGAACGACGCCGTGCAGTCGTTGCGCATCTGCCTCGCGGCGGACGAAAGCGTGCGCAGCGGCGTCGAAATCAACCTCTGAAGGGGCCAAGTATTTGGGATCGCTGACACTGCATGACGTGCGAAAGTCCTTCGGCTCTGTCGATGTGCTGAAGGGCATCGACCTCGAAGTCGGCGAAGGCGAGTTCGTGGTCTTCGTCGGTCCTTCTGGCTGCGGCAAGTCCACGCTGTTGCGCATCATCGCCGGGCTGGAGGACGCGACGTCGGGCAGCATCCTGATCAATGGCCGCGAGGTGAATTCGGTGCCGCCGGCCAAGCGCGGCATCGCCATGGTGTTCCAGACATACGCGCTCTACCCGCATCTCAACGTGCGCGATAATATGAGCCTTGGCCTGAAACAGGCGGGCATGGCGAAGGCCGAGATCGGCCAGCGCGTCGACAAGGTGGCGTCGATGCTGTCGATGAAGGAACTGATCGCCCGGCGGCCGGCGGAACTTTCCGGAGGCCAACGCCAGCGCGTTGCCATCGGTCGCGCCATTGTGCGCGAGCCCGACTTGTTCCTGTTCGACGAGCCGCTGTCCAATCTCGACGCAGCACTGCGCGCGCAGACACGCCTGGAGATCGCAAAGCTGCACGACCACCTCAAGGCGACGATGGTCTACGTCACCCACGATCAGGTCGAGGCGATGACGCTGGCCGACCGCATCGTCGTTCTGAATGGCGGCGTGATCCAGCAGGTAGGCTCGCCCATGGAGCTCTACAACAATCCGGCAAACCTGTTCGTCGCCGGCTTCATAGGATCGCCGAGGATGAACTTCATTCCCGGCATTCATGCCGGCCGAGGCAGCATCCATACTGTCGGCGTGCGTCCCGAGCACATCACGCTCGACCCGGACGGCGGTGATCTCGAAGGGACGGTCACGCATGTTGAATATCTCGGCGCTGACACCATCATCTATCTGGAATGCAAGGATGTCGGCCTGATTATCGTGCGCAATTTCGGCGAACAAAGGATCGAAAATCACAAAAGGCTGTTTGCGCGGTTTGACCCCCGGCGTGTGATGCAGTTCAATGCTGACGGAAGCCGTTCCTAACGTCCTTTAGCTCAAGTGTTTGATGTGGCGCGCCCCCGGAAATTCCAGTGCCCCCCACAGGTTCAGAATCGGGTTGCGCTTCACCATGGCAAAGCCTTGGCTGCAACTTTGAATCGGGCTCCAAGAGATTTCGGGTTTTGGCGTGAACTCGGTTTATACTGATGCTTTTTCAAGGTTTTGCACTTATCTATAGGTCAGTTTTTATCCCCCTATCGGAGTTGCCTATGCCCACCATTGTCATGGCCTCGCCAAAAGACCGCTCGGGGAAAAGGGCGACAGCCGTCCTGCTGGGCACGGAACTGGTTGATGCAGGCGCGAAGACCTGATTGGAGAAGCAAAAATGACAATTCGTCCACGGGCTGCTGACACGCTGGTTATCGGTGGCGGGCTTGTCGGCGCCGCGGTTGGCTGGGGATTGGCATCCCGGGGCGAGACCGTCACAGTGCTTGACGAGGGCGACCAGGCGCTGCGCGCCTCGTGCGGCAACTTTGGACTGGTCTGGGTGCAGTCCAAGGGCGACGGCATGCATGACTATGCACGTTGGACCCGGAGTTCAGCCGATATCTGGCCCGAATTTTCTGAACGCCTCAAAGAAGATACCGGAATTTCGACCGGCTACCACAAGCCGGGCGGCATGCATCTTTGCCTTTCCGAGCAGGATCTCGAGAAGACCCGCGCGCTTTGCAATCGCATGCACAACGTGAATGGCGCGCAGGGCTACGGTTCGGAAATTCTTGACCGTAAGCAGGTTGCCGACATGCTGCCGGGGATTGGTCCGGACGTGGTCGGTGGTTCGTTCGGCCGCCATGACGGCCATGCCAGCCCGCTCAAGCTCCTGATGGGGCTTCATGCCGGGATCAAGGCCAGGGGCAGCCATTATGTTTCCGGCGCCGCAGTGGACAAGATCGAGCGCGATGGCGGCGGCTACAGCGTTACCACGGCAAAAGGCGTCTACCGCGCCGGCAAGCTCGTGTTGGCCGCCGGGCACGGCAACAGTGCGTTTGGGCCGCTGGTCGGCCTCGACATACCGCTGCGCCCGGAAAAAGGGCAGATTCTTGTAACCGAGCGCGTCGCACCGTTTCTGTCCATGCCAACTCATGTCGTCCGGCAGACGGAAGAAGGTTCAATCCTGATAGGCGACAGCCATGAGGATACGGGGTTCTCGACACTTTCCACCACTCCGATCATGTCGCAGATTGCAAGCCGGGCAGCCCGCTTTTTCCCCTTGCTCAAGAACCTGCGCGTTGTCCGGTCCTGGGGCGCGGTGCGGGTTCTGAGCCCCGATGGCTACCCGATCTATCAGCAATCCGAAACTCATCCCGGCGTCTTTTCCGTCAACTGCCATTCCGGGGTGACTCTGGCCGGCGCCCACGCAATGCTACTGGCCCCGATGATTTCCGCTGGCCAGCTTGCGCCGGAATTCGAGGCCTTTTCCGCCAGGAGGTTCCATGGTCAGACGCATTGAAACGATCGGGAATGAAGTCATTTTTTCTTTCGAAGGACAGCCCGTCACCGCCCGCGCCGGCGACAGCGTGGCTGCCGCGCTGACGGCCGTGGGCATCAGCCATCTCCGCGACAGCGTGGTCAGCGGCGCGGCCCGCGGCGTCTATTGCATGATGGGAGCCTGTTTTGATTGCCTGGTCGAAGTCAATGGTGTCCCCAATCGGCAGGCCTGCATGACCGAGGTTCGGCACGGGCTGGATGTACGGCGTCAAAGCGGCGGTGTGGAGGTGCGGTCATGACGCGGCAATTTGATGTGGCCGTAATAGGCGCCGGTCCAGCCGGACTTGCCGCCGCGACAGAGGCCGCGCAATCCGGACTATCGGTGGCGCTCCTCGATGAACAGCAGGCACCGGGTGGACAGATCTACCGGGGGATCGAAACTGCAAGCGCTGCGCGATTGAAACTGCTTGGCGCGGACTATGCCGAAGGCCGCCCTTTGGTGGAGAAATTTCGCGCCTCGGGGGCTGAGTATATGCCCGGCAGTCTGGTCTGGAATGTGACCATCGACAAAGTGGTCGAGTTCAGCCGTGACGGTGCCTCGTCCCGCATCCGGGCGGACGCGATCATTGTCGCGACCGGCGCTCTGGAACGGCCGTGCCCGCTGCCGGGCTGGACCTTGCCAGGCGTGACAACAGCGGGCGCCTTGCAGATTCTTCTCAAGGCCAGCGGCATAGTGCAGGAGGATGCGGTTCTCACCGGATCAGGTCCGCTTCTGTGGCTGCTTGCCTCGCAAATGGTTGATGCCGGCGTGCCGCCGCGGGCGATTGTCGAGACGGTTCCAAACGGGCGCCTTCTTCAGGCGCTGCCGCATTTGCCGAAGGCGCTGTGGCAGCGGTCCTACCTGTTCAAGGGACTTTCGATGGTCCGCAAGGTCAGACGCGCGGGCGTTCTGATTTACAGGAACGCAACCGGGGTGGCGGTTGAAGGCGCGACATTTGCCACGGCGTTGAACTTTACCGCCGGGGGAAAGCCGCACCGGATTGAAACAAGGACCATCGCGCTGCATCAGGGCGTGGTGCCCAACCAGCAGGTCACGCGTCTGCTGCGCTGCGATCACGTCTGGGATTCTTCCCAGCATTGTTTCCGGCCGGTCATCGACGCGTACGGCGCGACTTCGGCCGATGGTGTCTATGTCGCCGGCGATGGCGCGGGTATCGGTGGCGCCAAAGCTGCCGCAATCCAGGGGCAAATCGTGGCAATCGGTCTTGCCTTAAGGGCCGGACGCGGCAATGGCGAACGGCTTGCGCACCTGCATTCCGCACTTGCGAAGGAGGCATCGGTTCGCCCGTTTCTGGAGACGCTCTACGCGCCAGCGCCGCAAATCCTGTCGCCGGCTGACGACACGCTCGTCTGTCGTTGCGAAGAGATCACAGCAGGCTCGATCCGCGAAGCTGTGAGGCTTGGCGCGCCGGGACCCAACCAGGTCAAATCCTTCCTCAGGGCCGGAATGGGTCCCTGCCAGGGCCGCGTTTGCGGCCTCGCGGTCAGCGCCATCATTGGCGAGGAACGCGGCGAGACCCCTGACGATGTGGGATACTACCGCATCAGGCCGCCACTCAAGCCACTGCTGCTGTCGGAAATTGCCAATTTCGCCACGTCCGACGCACAAGAGCATGCCACAGAATGACCAAACCAGATGCAGTCAGCGAAAATACCGGCGCGGCCACAGGATTGATGGTCGTGCCGGTTTCGTTGCACATCTCAAGCTATTGCCAGCGCCATATGCCCAGTCGGGCGCAAGCAATGCGCGAATGTGAATTTCCACTCGATGCCAGACAGGATCTCCGCCATGCTTGACGTCCCTGTACGCAAGGTGACTATTATCGGCGCCGGCATCGTCGGGCTTGCCACGGCGCTGACTTTGCAGTCCGAGGGACACAGTGTCACCCTCATCGATCCGCGTCCGCCCGGCAGCGGCACCTCTTTCGGCAATGCTGGCGCCATCGTCTCCGGTGGCGTCGTGCCAACAGCTGTGCCGGGCCTGTGGAAGCGGGTGCCCAAAATGCTCTTGGACCCTATGAGCCCGCTGAAGATCCGTTGGCCCTATCTACCCAGGCTTGCGCCATGGCTACTTCGTTTTCTCGATGCGAGCCGCGAGGCCAAGGCATTGAAGATCAGCCGCGACCTGTCGACGCTGACCGAGCATTGTCTTGATGCTCACCACCGGCTCGCCGATTTGGCCGGCGCCCGCTCCATCCTCAAACCGGTCGGCTGGCTCAAGGTCTATCGCGACGAAGACGCCTATGCGGGCACCGCCTACGATCGTGGTCTTATGGATCTGGCTGGGGTCAATTACCAGCATCTGAACAGCGACGAATTGCGCCAGCTCGAACCGGGGATTTCCCGCGACTACACGGTTGGCCTGTTCCAGCCCGATGCGAGTTTTGTCTCCACCCCTTATGCCCTGTCACAGGCCTTGTTCGCGGCGTTCACCGAGCGCGGCGGCGTCCACCATCAGGAGGAGGTGCGGCGATTCGAATTCGGCGACAATGGCGAGCCCAGGGCAGTCGTGACCACTCACGCCATTCATCCGGTCGAAACACTGGTGATTGCGGCGGGTGCCTGGTCAAAGCAATTGGCTCGCCAGCTCGGCTCGAAGGTCTCGCTCGACACCGAACGCGGCTATCATCTCAGTTTTGCCCGCACCGAAGCCGGCCCCGTGCTCAACCGCCCGACCCTCTTCGGCGGGCCGCAATTCGTGTTGAGCCCGATGGCCGATGGCATCAGGCTCAATGCCGGGGTCGAACTCGCCGGCATAGACGCCGAACCGGATTTCACCCGCATCAAGGCGCTGGTGCCGCTGGCCCAGCAATGCCTGCCCGGCCTGTCGGGGGAAATCACCCGTGAATGGATGGGATACCGGCCGTCGACGCCCGATTCCAAACCGGTCATCGGCCGCTCGCCGGTGCATGGCAATGTGCTTTACGCCTTCGGCCACGGTCATATGGGGCTGGGCTTGTCGGCGATCACCGCAAGGTTGATCGCCGATCTGGTAGCCGGACGCGAGAGCCAGATTTCGCTGGCGCCGTTCGCCGCGGACCGCTTCTGAATGATCTACCCGGCTTCGGCCACCGGCAGTCCGCCGCGGCCCTCGGTGTAGAGATGGCAGGCCACCGAGCGCTGCGCATCGACGTCAATCCATTCGGGGTAGACCTTGCGGCAGACATCCATCACATGCGGGCAGCGCGGGTGAAAATGGCAGCCGCTGGGCGGATTGACCGCCGAAGGCACTTCACCCTCGATGCGCTCGAAGGCCTTGCGCGCTGTGGGATCGGGAACCGGCGAAGCATCGCGCAGCATCACTGTATAGGGATGCAGCGGCTCGTCGAATATTTTCGGCACCGGTCCCTTTTCGATGATCTTGCCCAGATACATCACCGCCATCACCTGGCAGAAATAGCGCACCACGCCGAGATCGTGCGAGATGAAGATGAAGCTGAGATTGAGCCGCTGCTGCAGGTCGCGCAGCAGGGTGAGGATCTGTGACTGGATCGAGACATCGAGCGCCGAGACCGGTTCGTCGGCAATGATCAGCTCCGGATTGAGCGTCAGCGCCCGGGCGATTCCCAGCCGCTGGCGCTGGCCACCGCTGAACTCGTGCGGAAAGCGGATGCCCGCATCGCGTGGCAGACCGACTTCTTCCAGCAGGTCGCGAACTCGTTCGTTGGCTTCCTTTTTGCTCATCAGCCCGTGAACCAGCAGCGGCTCGGCCAGCGCATTGCCGACTCGCATGCGCGGATTGAGCGAGGAGAAGGGATCCTGAAAGATGATCTGCGCCCGCTTGCGCAGCGCGCGCATCTGCTTGGCATCGGCGTTGACGACGTCCTGGCCGTCAAACTCGATCGAGCCTTCATCCGGCTCCAGCAGCCGCAGGATAGTGCGGCCGGCAGTCGACTTGCCGCAACCGGATTCGCCCACCAGGGCGAAGGCCTGCCCGCGCTGCACAATGAAGGAGATGCCGTCGAGCGCCCGCACGATTACGGTTTCCGGATTGGGAAAGCCGCGACGGACCTTGAAGAATTTCTTCAGATTGCTGACGCGCAGCAGTGGTTCAGACATCGGCATTTTCCTTCAGCGCGGCCCGGTCATGGTTGCCCCGCACCCAGCAACGCACCGAATGGGCGTCGCCGGCGGCGAGCGCGTCAAGCGGTGGGTTTTGCTTGCGGCAGATATCGACTGCCAGTTCGCAGCGGGCGGTGAAGCGGCAGCCCTTCGGCATACGGGTCAGCGGTGGCACGGCGCCGGGGATCGAATACAGCGTCTTGGTGTCCCGGTCGCTGCGCGGCACCGATCTGAGCAGCGCCTCGGTGTAGGGGTGCGTCGGCCGAGCAAAAAGATCGCCCACGCCTGCGATCTCGACGATGTCACCGGCATACATCACCGCCACCCGGTCGGCCAATGCCGCCACCACGCCGAGATTGTGGGTGATGAAGATCATCGACATGTCGGTCTCGGCCTTGAGTTCGTTGAGCAGCGACAGGATCTGCGCCTGGATGGTCACGTCCAGCGCAGTGGTCGGCTCGTCGGCAAGGATCACCTTTGGCCGGCAGGCCAGCGCCATGGCAATCATCACCCGCTGCCGCATGCCGCCGGAGAATTGGTGCGGATACTCCTTGAACCGGCTCTTGGCCGAAGGAATCTTGACAAGGTCCAACAGTTCCAGCGCCCGCCGCTCTCTGCCGGCGCGGCTCAGATTCTGGTGATAGCGCAGCGCCTCGACGACCTGGAAGCCGACTGGCAGAACCGGGTTGAGCGAAGTCATGGGCTCTTGGAAAATCATCGAGATGCCGTTGCCGCGGATCTTGCGCATCTCCTCGTCGGGGAGCCGGGAGAGATCCTTGCCCTCAAAGCGAATGTGATCGGCCTCGACGCGGCCATTGGCCTTCGGCACCAGACCGAGTACCGAGAGTGCGGTCATGCTCTTGCCGCAGCCCGATTCGCCCACAAGCGCCAGCGTTTCGTTGGGCTGCAGCGAAAAGCTGATTCCACGCACCGCCGGATACCATTCGCCGCCAATGCGGAAGCTGGTGGTCAGGTTGGAAACGTCGAGAACGGGTTCGATCTTGCTGGTCGCGGTCATCAGCTGTCGCTCCTTGTCTTCGGATCTATGGCGTCGCGCAGGCCATCGCCAAGCAGGTTGAGCGAAAACACCACCAGCAGGATTGCCATGCTGGGGCAGACTGACAGCCAGACATTGTCGAGAATGTTCTCGAAGCCTTCGCGAATCATGCCGCCCCAGCTGGCGGTCGGCGGCTTGACGCCGAGCCCGATGAAGCTCAGCGAAGCCTCCACCCGGATGGCAGTGGCGAGCCACAGCGAGCCCATGACCAGGATTTCCGAAAATACATTGGGGAACACGTGTTTGAGGATGATGCGTGGATGGCCGAAGCCCAACGCCCGGCAGGCCTCGATGTAGTCGCGCTCCTTGACTGCGATGGTCGGCGCCCGCGCCGTGCGGGCAAAGGGCGGGATCGCCGTCAAGGCGATGGCGATGACCAGGTTTTCCATACTCGGGCCGAGCATGGCGACGACGATCAGGCCAAGGATCAACGCCGGGAATGCCAGCAGCACATCCATCACCTGCATCAACAGCAAGTCGATCATGCCTCCGAAGTAGCCGGCAATGATACCGATGATGGAGCCGATGATCATCGCCGAACCGATTGCCGTCAGGCTGATGAGCAGCGACACCCGGGCGCCATAGAGCAGGCGCGAGAGGATGTCCCGGCCATAGGCGTCGGTGCCGAACCAGTATTCCGCGCTCGGTCCCTTGAGCCGGGCAATGATGTGCTGCTGCAGCGGATCATGCGGCGCCAACAGCGGCGCTGCTATGGCGATGATGATGATGAAAAGGAAAAGCACCGCGCCGACGCCGGTCAGCTTATTGTTGCGGAAGGCCTTCTGCAGCTGATCTATGAAGGGATGGCGCGAGTGCTCCGGCAGCACGTCAACTGTTTCGGTCATTGGTATTTCACCCTTGGGTCGATGAGGCCATAGGTCAGATCGGTCAGCAGGTTCACGATGACGATGACGAAGGTGTAGATGATCATCAGCCCCTGCAGCAGCGTGTAGTCACGCTGGCCCAGAGCGCCGACAATCAGCTTGCCGAGGCCGGGCCGATTGAAGACGATTTCGGTCAGCACCGAATTGCCGATCAGGATTCCGAGATAGAGCCCGACCACGGTGACCACCGGAATGAGCGCATTGCGCATGCCATGCCGCCAGATCACCACCCGCTCCGGCACGCCCTTGGCGCGCGCGGTCCGGATATAGTCTTCGCCCAGCGACCCCAGCATGGAGGAGCGGGTGACCCGGGTGATGTAGGCAGCCATGATCAGGCCGAGATTGAGCGCCGGCAGGGCCAGGCTCCGGGCCCATTCGCCGAAGCTGGAGCGGTCGCCGCCGCTGATGACGGGCAGCCAGCGCAGCTGGATCGAGAACACGATCAGCATCAGGATCGCCGAAACAAAGGCCGGGAACGAAAGCCCCAAAAGCGAACCCACCCGGGTCACGTAATCGATCCACTCATTCCGGTGCAAAGCCGACCAGGCGCCGAGCGGAATACCAATCAGGCCGCCGA
Source organism: Hoeflea sp. BRH_c9 (assembly GCA_000961635.1). GTDB lineage: Bacteria > Pseudomonadota > Alphaproteobacteria > Rhizobiales > Rhizobiaceae > Hoeflea. The sequence goes on from LADQ01000253.1 coordinate 14,879, forward strand.
TGATCAGGGAGACCACGGTGAGTTCGATTGTGTAGGGCAGCACGCGGGCTATTTCCGCCAGCACCGGCTTGCCGGTAACCATCGATTCGCCCCAGTCGCCAACCAGTGCTCCGCCCATGAACTCGATATATTGCTCTATGATCGGACGATCGACGCCCAGCCGCTCGCGCATGGTCTGCAGCGCTTCCGCACTGGCCTGGTCGCCAAGAATGGTCTGAGCCGGATCTCCGGGCACGATGCGCACCAGGACAAAGACCATCGTCATCACCGCCAACAAGGTCGGTATGGCGAAGATCAGGCGGCGGACTACAAATCGAAGCATGGCGGTACCTTCCTGCCCGGTTGCCCCACCCGCAGCGGGTGAAGCAATCTGGTTCACCAAAATGGAAAGAACCGGGGCGGCATCCGGCCGCCCCGGTTCGTCAGGCCTCTACTTGATGAAGTGGGTATTCTCGGTGACCGGCGGTCCGAGGCTCAGCGAACCGATCAGCTCATAACCCAGATCCAGATTGGTCTTGGTCGCCCAGATCTGCAGGTTTTCGTAGATCGGAACGCCGCAGACTTCGGCCATGATCTTTTCCTGGGCGGTTTTCCACAGCTGCTTCTGCTTTTCCATGTCCTGCTCGATCCGCGCTTCTTCGATCTCCTTGTCGGCCACCGCGCAATGCGAGAAGTTGGTGATGCCGGTTGGCGTGCCGACAATGCTGGCGGAGTGGAAGAACTGGGTCAGGTAAGTGTCGGCAACCGGGAAGCGGGCGGCCGAGTAATGCACGATCTGGCTCAAATCCTCACGGATCTGGGCGTGGAAGGTGGCGTGTTCGACCACCTCCATGTCGAGCATGATGCCGGCTTCGGCGAGCTGTGCCTGGAACACTTCCATGGTGCCGAGCATGCCCGGCAGCGCCGTGTGAATGACCTTCAGCGTGACGCCGTCCGGAAATCCGGCTTCGGCGAGCAATGCCTTGGCGCCGGCAATGTCATGCTTCGGCATCACAGCGCTCATGTCGGCGTAGCCGAGGTAGCCCTGGGGCACCACCGACTTGGCAATGCGGGTGACGTCACGGCCTTTGAAGTCCATGAACTGCTCGCGATCCACCGCCATGGCGATCGCCTGCCGGACACGGATATCGTCAAGCGGCTTGGAGGTGATGTTGAGCGACATCACCGACATTTCCGCCGGCTCCATCACATGCACGACTGCGCCTTCAACCTGCTTTGTACGCTCCACCCAGGTCTGGTCCTGCTTGCCGTAGAGCATGTCGAGTTCGCCAGACTGGAAAGCCAGGTCACGGGCGGAATCAGATGGCACATACTGATAGCTGATGCCGTCAAGCTGAGGCTTGCCACGGAAATAGTCCGGGTTGGCAACCAGCATCAGGCTCTGCTGCGGCTTGTATTCGCCATACATGAACGGACCGGTGCCGATAGGGCGCTTCTGGAAGTCCTCGCCCATTTCCTCGGCGGCCTTCATGCAAACGATGTTGCCGCCATGATAATTGGTCAGCAGTCCGAGAACGCTCGGGATCGGGTTCTTCAGCACGATCTTGACCGTGTACGGATCGACTGCCTCGATCTTGTCAAAGACCGAAAAATCGCCCGAAAAGCTCGAACGGTTCGGGTCGGCGGCGCGATTGAGCGAATAGACGATGTCGGCCGAGGTCAGCTCGCCATAGCCGTGATGGCATTGCACGCCCTGGCGCAGGTGAAAGGTCCAGTCGAGGCCGTCGGCGCTGGTGTCCCAGCTTTCGGCGAGATCCGGCTCGACGGTTTCGGGTGACGAGGTGCCGGGCTTCAGCCGCACCAGGCCGTTGAACATCCAGCCGAACACCGCCTTGTCGATTGTGGTGGCTGAAAGATGCGGATCGAGACGACCGGCATCCGGTGCGGCGATGCCGACATTGAGGATGTTGGTGTCGGGTCCGGCGAAGGCAGGACCGGTGGGTCCGGCAAACACCGCCAGACTTCCTGCGAGCATCACGCTCGCTGTCATCATTCTGTGCTTCATGTCTGTTCTCCTTTGTTATTTTCGTCAGGCCATGACGGCGTCGCGGCCTTTCCCGATGCACCGCCACCACGCCGTCGCACTGTCTGTCAGTGACATCGGGCAACCGGCGGAATTCTTGAAGCCGTGTCAGGTGCGTCTCGCCGTCGTTGCGGTGCCGCGTGCCCTTTGGCCAGATATCTGTTCGTTCCTTCTTTTCGTTCGCGCCGGTCCTGCGACCGCCTAGAGAGTGTCTTCAAATCGGCAGTTGACCAGCATTTCGGCCATCGCCGCGGTGTTGGGCAGTGCGATCGCGGTCGCCGCCAGTTCGGCCAGGTCCGCCGCGTCGATCATCTCGTCGTGACGTATCTTTGTCACGTTGGCGGTCAGGTCCGTAGCCACGAAACCAGGGCACAGCGCGGTGGCACGAACCCCGTCTGCCCAGCCGATGCGTCGGGTCCCGTGGGTCAGCGCCAAAAGCGCGTGCTTGGTCATGCTATAGGCAATGTTGTCGTTGCGCACGCGCTTTCCCGACAGCGACGCGACGTTGACGACCCGGCCTGAGCCCGATTCCCTCAGATGTGGCAGGCAGGCGCGGGTGAGAAACAGCGGTCCTTTGACATTGATGGCCCAGAGCAGATCGAGGTCAGCCTCATCGCCAGCCTCGATGGAAAAGCTGTTCGAGGCGCCGGCATTGTTGACCAGAGCATCTAGCCGGCCGAAACGATCGAGAGTGGCTGCGAGCCAATCGGTATGACTGTTGCGGTCGACTGCGTCGTAGCGGGCGCAGATGAGCCGCTCCCCGGCCAAAAGCGAAAGCGCCGCCTGCAGCGCATCCACGTCGCGGGCCCCGGCGCTTATGACGTAGCCTTTGGCGTGCAGTGTCTTGGCAATGGCCATACCAATGCCGCGACTGGCGCCGGAAATCATGACAACTCGGCCTTTAGGGTCAATCAATATCTGTCCCTCATTTGTTCAGCGTTCCCTGTCCTGCCGGTCATCCGTGCAGGGTCAATCCGGCCTCCATGGTGTTGCCGTTGGCAAAGCGATCAAACTTGAATGCCTCCAGCGCCAGGCGCGGTGTGCGTCCCAATGCCAGGTCCGCCGCCAGTGGCCCCGTTACCGGACCAATGCCGAAGCCATGGCCGGAAAAGCCGGCGGCAACGACCAGATTTTCGCAACCCGGCACATGATCGATCACCGGCAACGCGTCGGGCGTAAGATCAAGAATTCCGCCCCAGAAGCCCTCGATTTCGGCATCGGCGAACGCCGGCAGCACTTCGCTGATCCGGGCAATAGTTTCCATCACACGGCGCATCAGCGGTCGCGCCACCGGCTTGCCGTCGACAAGTTCGATCTCGCCGGACCAGTCCTGCGCGCCGCTGGTCACCCGCAGCCGGCCGGAGACTTCCTGTCGCGCCGCCATATTGGCGTTGGCCACACCTAGCACCGGCTTGAGCTGCAAGACTTGCGGTGTGGTGCGCAATACCGTGACAAGCGGACGGCGCAGCGGAATTGAGTGCTCGAGTGGCTCGAGGATTGAATTGACATGGATGCCCGGGGCCGCCAGCACCGCGCCGGTCGAAATCGTGCGTTGGTCGGTGCGCACACCGCTGATGCGTCCGCCCTCGGCGATCAGGTGGAGGATGCTTTCGCCCATCGAGACGCGAGCGCCGAGACGGGCGGCTTTCTCGAGATAGGCCGTGACAGTCGCCACCGGATCGGCGTGACCATCGGTTGGACACCATGACGCAGCGCACACCAGCGGCGACAGCGCTGGCGCAATGGCAAGAATGGCATCACGGTCGTTGAGAAGTGTCAGGTCGAGGCCTGCTGCGCGCTGGTTTTCCACCAGCGCCCGCAAGGTTTCAACTTCCGCTGCATTGCGCGCCAGTCGCAGATTGCCATCCTGACGATAGCCGGTCTCGGCGCCGAGCCGGGCGGCAAGCTCCGGCCATTGCGCCACAGCAGCTTGCGCGAGTGGAAGTTCCGATGGATGCCGGCCCGATTGGCGCACCCCGGCAAGTGTCCAGCCCGAGGCCATGGCCGCAGGCCCGTAACGATCAATGATCTCGACTGTCGCGCCGGCCTCCACCAGCTCCAACGCTGCTGCCACTCCGGTAATGCCGGCGCCTATGACGAGGACATCGGGCGCGCTCATGCCGCCGACTTCCGGTTAAAGCGCGCCAGCGCGAAATTGGAGGCGTCAACCAGCATGGTTTCGCCGAGCACGCGTTGGGCAGCCATCAGCCCGACACCCGGTCCGATGCCGAAGCCATGGCCGGACAGGCCGGTGGCGAGCACCAGGCCTTGCCAGCCCGGCGGGCTGTCGATGACCGGCAACTCGTCGGGCATGACGTCGATCAGGCCGCCCCAGGTCTCGGTGATGGTTACGTCCGCCAGCTGCGGATGAAGAAGCTTCGCATCGCGCAGCACGCTGGCGAGCAGTCTCTGGTCGGGCTCGGGGTCCATTACGCGAACGCGCTCGAACGGACTGGTTTCGTCGGCTTTCCAGCGTGCTCTGCCCAGCGGTCCGAAGAACTCTGATCCGGCACGGATCTTCATGATCCGCCAACGCTCCTTGATGATCGGCAGAAAGGCGGCGAAGTGGTGGAAGGCGGCCGGAATCAGCTGGAATTCAGCCGCGCCGCTGCGCGCGATAGTATAGCCGCCGTCCTGCCGGCGGCGCAGCGAGGCGCGTTCGGCGCCGAGTGTGCCGGAGATGAATTCCGGGGCCGCCGAGGTCCGCATGACCGAGGATTTCACTGCCAGTTGCGGCAGCTCGAGATCAAGATTCTCCAGGAACGTACGCGACCAGACGCCGCCCGCAAGGATGACGGAGTCGCAGGCGATCTCGCCCCGTTCCGTGACAACGGCACTGACTTTGCCAGCCTGACGTTCGATCAGGCGAACCGCGCAATTGTCGAGAATGATCGCCCCCAGCGTCGCCGCGCGGCGCGCCATGGCGGGCACCGCGAGTTTCGGCTCGGCAGTGGCGTCGGACGGGGTGTGAAGCGCGCCC
>LADQ01000120.1 GCA_000961635.1 Hoeflea sp. BRH_c9
GGCTATGTCCGAACAGGGCGCCGATGGTGCGCAGCGGCGCCGTGGGAAACCGGTCTTGAAGAAACGCCCGTTCACGGCCGCTGATCTCGGGAAAGCCGGACGCGCCGCAAAACACCACGGTGTCGGCGCCGGTATCGTTGGCGCCGGTGTCGTCGGCGAGGCGGGCGAGACGCTGTTCCATCCGGCCATCATCGCGCGGACCGCGATCGCCAAGAACGGCGTCGAGACGGGCATAGATGTGCGCGCCGCGCGCCTTGGCGTGCTCAAGTGATTCGAGCACCAGAAACGCGCCGGATGTCCCCAGATTGACGCCGCTCGCCTGGCCGTCGCTGTTCCAGAACGGCTGATTCGGATTCTTGCCGAGACCTTGAAGTGCTTCGATCACCATCAGCATGTCCCAGCGTTCGGAGATGAAGGCGCCGCCGACGAGGCAATGGGTCGATTGGCCGGCGGCAATGCGGGCATAGGCTGTTTCGATGGCGGAAATGCCCGCGCCTTCCTCGCCCATCAAGGTGCGCGAAGACCCTGTGACCTTGTGGACAATGGAAATATTGCCGGCGAGCAGATTGGACAATTGCGCCAGGAACAGGGTCGGGCGCAGTTCGGTGGTCAGCTTTTCGGTCAGCAATTGCTCGCGGTCGTTGCGCTTGCGGCCTTCCTCGATGATCAACGTATCGACCGCGACATCGCGCTCGCCGCCGCCGGCGGCCACGATCATGTCCATCGAGGCACAGGCATCGAGATCGCCCTTGAGCCCGGCGTCCTCAAGCGCCAGTCCGGCCGCGTAGACGCCAAGCCGCTGCCAGTTCTCCATCTGGCGCTGGTCGCCGCGGCGCGGGATCTGCTCGGACCAGTCGATTTCGGGCAGGGGATGGACGGTGTAAGGCGCAAACCGCTCGCTGTCGGTTGTCCTGACCGGGTCGGTGCTGCCGATCAGCTTGCCGGAATGCACCTGGTGCCCGACCCCGAGCGAGGTTACCAGGCCGATGCCTGTTACCACCACGTCATGGCGTGTCTGTGTCATAGCCGATCTCCTGTGGCTTTCGCCATCGCGGTCAAGAGCCCCACTTCCGCGGCCCGGGTGCGGACGATGCCGGCAAGCGGAACCTGGTCAAAGGCAACCGTTCTCAGTTTGAGCTGGCAATCGGCCACTTTTTTGCCGCCGCTTGATATTCTTGCCTTGGTCACCGCGTAACCCGAGCCTTCATGTTCCAGCGTGGCGGTGATCTCCAGCAATGCGCCGGGCTTGACGAAATCGCGCATCTTGGCGCCGTCAACCGACATCAGGAACGGCATCGCCGCAAAATCAGTCGCGGCCAGAACCAGAAAGCCGCTGGCCTGCGCCATGGTTTCGATCAGCAGCACGCCCGGAACCAGCGGCATGCCCGGGAAATGCCCTTCGAACACCGGGCTGGCGCCGGGTACGGTCGAGCTTGCCACCAGATTGCCCGCTTCAAGATCCAGCGCTTCAATGCGGTCGATCATCTGGAAATATTCAAGTTGCATGAGCGAATTCCGCCGTGCCGGGCATCAACCCTTCGCGGCTTTCAGCTCATCGATCTTGGCGCAGAGATTGCCGAGCACGAAATACTCCTCGGTCGAGGCCTTGCCGTCATTGACTTCCTGAGTCCACTGCTCGAGCGGGATCTTGATGCCGAACTCCTTGTCGACAGCAAACACGATGTCGAGAAAGTCGAGGCTGTCGATACCCAAATCGTCAATCGTGTGGCTTTCAGGGGTAATGGAATCGCGGTCAATCTCGCTGGTTTCAGCGATGATATCGGCGACCTTGTCAAATGTTGCGGTCACGCTCATGTCCTCATTGGATAGATGTTTGAGCGAAGCTATAGAAAAATCCGGCGCAAAAGCCAATGCCTTCTTTGCGCGCGATTTTATGGCCCGGCCCGCCGCGGTTGATCAGATCGGAGCGGCGGGATCAGACCGCAAGCGAGTGACGGGCGGCGCCGGTGCCGAAATAGCCGTCAAACGCCGAGGCGACCGAGCGCACGAACGGCTTGCCCTTGGCGGTGACCTGGAAAAGTCCGCCGGAGAATTCGATCATGCCATCGGTGTCGCACCGTGCCAGATACTCGGCTTCATCCAGGATGCTCTCGGCGGCGCCGCCAAATTCATGCCGGATCGTCGCGAAGGAAAAGGCGAAATCGCACATCAGAAGCTCGATGATGCGGGCGCGGATGCGGTCTTCCTCTGACAACTCGAAGCCGCGCACAACCGGCAACGCGCCGAGATTGACCTGCCGCTGATATTCGCCGGTCGATGGCTGATTCTGGACATAGCCCTGCGGAAGCTGGCCGATGGACGAGGTTCCCATGCCGATCAACGCGTCGGCGGTGTCGCTGGTGTAGCCTTGGAAATTGCGCCGCATGGTGCCGGCGGCGGCGGCGATCGCCAGGCTGTCGCCCGGCAAGGCAAAATGATCAATGCCGATGGCGGTATAGCCCGCCGCCGTCAGCGATGAGGCCGCCCGGTTCATTTGCGCAAACCGCTCGGTGACATCGGGCAGGGCCGCTTCATCGATCATTTTCTGATGGGTTTTCATCCATGGGACATGGGCATAGCCGAACAGGGCGATCCGGTCCGGGGCGAGCGAGAGGACCTGCTCGATGGTCCGGTCGATGGTTTGACGGGTCTGGTGCGGCAGGCCGTAAAGCACGTCGCAATTGACCGACCGGACACCGCGGGCCCGGACCTGCTCGACGACTTCACGGGTCTGCTCATAGGTCTGCTCGCGGTTGATGGCCTTTTGCACCTTTTCGTCGAAATCCTGAACTCCAATAGAGGCGCGGGTCAGTCCGATGGCCGCAAGCGCGTCATATTTTTCGGCGGTGAGATCGTTGGGGTCCATTTCGACGCTGATTTCGGCATCCGCGTCGAAATTGAACCTGCTGCGCAGCGCCTTGTCCAGCGCCACCATGTCTTCAGGGTACAGCATGGTTGGCGAGCCGCCGCCCAGATGCAGCGCGGTCACCCGGCAGTCCGGATCAATCAGGCCGGATACCGTCTCGATCTCGTGTTCAAGCGCGGCGAGATAGGTTTTCAGCGGCTCGTATTTCAGGGTCTGTTTGGTGTTGCAGCCACAGAACCAGCAAAGCCGGTCACAATAGGGAATATGGATGTAGAGCGACAGCGTTTGCCCCGGCTTGAGTCGGCGCAGCCAGCGTGCGTAAACATCGCCGTCAATTCCGGCATGAAAATGCGGAGCGGTGGGATAGCTGGTATAACGTGGCGCCGGACCACCGTGTTTGCGGACAAACTCTTTTTGCATTTGGCATCTCTCATGTGTGAGGGGCCACAATGACCATGCAAGGCGCTTCCGCCTTGACTTTGATCAAACCCCGCTGTTTTTTGTGCCCAGCACGATCCGTGCGCGGGGCGCCGGCAGGGCAAGAGGTTCTGGCGGTTTGGCTTGCACGGAAACGAGGGTTTGATGGACGCGCCTCGCAAAGACATCCACAATTCCGAAATTCCGGTGCTGTGCCGGGCGTGTGAAGCGCGTCACCGCGGCGTGTGCGGGGCGTTGTCCGCCGCCCAGCTGATCAGCCTCAACAAGCAGTCAAACCGCAGATATGTCGAGTCCGGATCCGAATTGATCGGTGAAGGCCGGGATGCCGGAAGCTATGCAAACATAATTTCGGGTGTGGTGAAGTTGACCAAGATGATGGCCGATGGCCGTCAGCAGATCGTCGGTCTGCAATTCGCGCCGGATTTCCTCGGGCGGCCGTTTCGGGCGACCGGCGGTGTCACCGCGGACGCCGCCACCGCTGTCGATATCTGCAGTTTCCCCAAATCCGTGATAGAGCGGATGATCAGGGAGACGCCGGAGCTTGAGCACAGGCTGCTGGAGCAGACGCTGAAGGAGCTCGATGAAGCGCGCGACTGGATGTTGACGCTGGGGCGGAAGACCGCCTCCGAAAAGGTGGCGAGCTTCCTGTTCCTGATAGCAACCAATATCGATCCCGCGTCGGAGGCCGATTTGGTGCGGTTCGAATTGCCGCTGACGCGATCCGACATTGCCGATTTCCTTGGCCTGACCATTGAAACCGTGAGCCGGCAGATGACCAGATTGCGCAAGGATGGGATCATCCTGATTGCCAACAACCGCCATGTCGAGGTGCCGGATCTGGCCAAACTGGCGGAGCGCGCGTCGCTCTGAACAGAGGTTCGGCGGGCGAAACGGGACGGACGGTTTCGACAGCGTTCAGCATGCCAATCGGGTGATTGTCGACAGCGCGCGAATATCACTGTAAGTTGTTTCCCAAGGGAAACTGACGATCGGTGTTTTGATGCTCTATGAGCTTATTCAACAGTTTGATCGCATTGCCAGCCAACTGCTGTCCGCTGTCGGCCGTGAGGACGAAGAACAGATCTCCCGGCTTGACGCTCAACTGCAAATGATCATGCTTCAGATTTTCCACATACAGGCGCGCAGCCGGAGTGACATTTCAATACAGATCGGGTTTTTTAACCGCCTTGCGCTGAGAAATTGCGAAGATTGCGGCAGTGTCGGGCGCTACACGAAGATGATGACTTCGCTGTTTGACCGCTACATGGATTTCGGCGCGGAACTGAAGAAGACCCGTTCGGTGTCGGAGCTGGATATGTTGCCTGAAGGCTACGATCCGTCATTGCACGAATTGGTTCTTGAATCTGTGCCGGAGCGTGTCGCGGTTATCGGTCTCGATTACCGCTATCTCTACTGCAACAAACGCAATGCCGACTTTCACAACAAGCGTCCGTCCGACTTTATCGGCAGCCATTTGCTCGACATGATAAGTGCGGAACGGTATCAGGTCCGGGCCAAGCCGCGCCTTGACCAGTGTTTTGGCGGCGCCCGGCTTGCCTACGGCTACGAGGCCGCCGATTTCAATGGCCGCTTGTTCGCGATCAATTGCCGGATGTCGCCGCTGGCCGGCAAGGACGGAAATGTCGCCGGCGCGGTGCTGGTGCTGTCGATGCAGCCCGCCTTTGCCGCCGCGACCTGACGCTCCGCTGAATTGGATGACGGCGAGGCGGGCGCGCGCCTGGCTTTGCCGTTGCCACACCAGCGCGGCGCATCCAATTGGATGCGCAAAGGTCGCTGTAGCACTTTGCATCAATGCATCTACGTTAGCGCTCAAACGAATCCGTTTGAACGCGACATGCATCAGGCTTCCCCTCAATCAGAATCTGAGTTCTTGACGTTTACGTCAGCGTCAATATTTGCTAGGTGACAATGCAAATCCTGTCGCATCCCGGCTCGACTTCGCGCGCGCCATTTGCCATGACAGGATGAGCTGGCCGCAAGGCCCGGCCCTGGGTCTGGAAGCCCGCGTGTTCCAGCTCCGGACCGGCGCCAGAGCCCGATGTGTGAAGTGATTTGACGCGTTCGCCGCAGCGGGGCGTCGCCGGATCAAAGAGGTGAGGACGTCCGATGACTGATGTGAACGAGGTTGACGAGCGCGAGAGCATGGAATTTGACGTGGTGATCGTCGGCGCGGGACCAGCCGGCCTGTCCGCGGCGATCCGGCTCAAACAGCTCAATGCGGACCTCACGGTCGTCGTTCTCGAAAAGGGCGGCGAAGTCGGCGCGCATATTCTCTCGGGCGCGGTGGTCGATCCGGTCGGCATCGACAAGCTCATTCCCGATTGGCGCGATGATCCCGAGCATCCGTTCAAGACCGCAGTGAGCGCCGATCATTTCCTGGTGCTTGGACCGGCCGGTTCGGTCCGGCTGCCGAATTTCCTGATGCCGCCCTTGATGAACAATCACGGCAATTTCATTGTCTCGCTGTCCAACGTCACCAAATGGCTGGCCGCGCGCGCCGAAGCGCTGGGCGTCGAGATCTATCCGGGTTTTGCCGCCACCGAGGTGCTGACCAACGAGGCGGGCGCGGTGATCGGGGTGGCCACCGGCGACATGGGCGTCGAGCGCAACGGCGAACCCGGCCCCGGCTTCGCCCGCGGCATGGCGCTTTTGGGCAAATACGTGCTGATCGGCGAAGGCGTGCGCGGCTCGCTGGCCAAGCAGCTGATATCCCGCTTCAAGCTCGACCAGGACTGCGAACCGCAGAAATACGGCATCGGGCTCAAGGAACTCTGGCAGGTCAAGCCCGAGCATCACAGGCCCGGCCTGGTGCAGCATTCGTTCGGCTGGCCGCTTGACCTGAAGACCGGCGGCGGTTCGTTCCTGTATCACCTTGAAGACAATCAGGTGGCCGTCGGCTTCGTCCTCCACCTCAACTACAAGAATCCCTATCTGTCGCCGTTCGAGGAATTCCAGCGCTTCAAGACCCATCCGGCGATCGCTTCCGTGTTCGAGGGCGGCAAGCGGATCGGCTACGGCGCGCGGGCCATTTCCGAAGGCGGCTGGCAGTCGGTGCCGAAACTCGCCTTCCCGGGCGGCGCGCTGATCGGCTGCTCGGCCGGTTTCGTCAATGTCGCCCGCATCAAGGGGTCGCACAACGCCGTGCTGTCGGGCATGATGGCGGCCGAACATGCGGCGGAAGCCATCGCCAACGGCCGGGCGCAGGACACGCTCGACGGCTATGATTCCGGCTGGCGCGCTTCCGAGATCGGCGCGGACCTGAAGAAGGTCCGCAACGTCAAGCCGATGTGGACGAAGCTCGGCACCATCGGCGGCGTGGCGTTGGGCGGGCTCGACATGTGGCTCAACACCTTGTTCGGCTTCTCGCCCTTCGGCACCCTGAAACACGGCAAGCCGGATTACGCAGCGCTCGAGCCCGCGGCGCAGCACAAGAAGATCGACTATCCACGGCCGGACGGCGTGCTCACCTTCGACCGGCTGTCCTCGGTGTTTCTGTCCAACACCAATCACGAGGAAGACCAGCCGGTGCATCTCAAGGTCAAGAACCTGGAGCTGCAGAAGACCTCCGAACACGATGTCTATGCCGGCCCATCGACGCGCTATTGCCCGGCTGGTGTCTATGAATGGGTCGAAACCAACGGCACGCCGACCTTCGTCATCAACGCGCAGAACTGCGTCCACTGCAAGACCTGCGACATCAAGGACCCCAACCAGAACATCAACTGGGTCCCGCCTCAGGGCGGCGAGGGTCCGGTCTATACCAATATGTGAAGAATATATTTGATTTCACCGCAACGTTCTAGGCAATCTGTCTAGGGTGTAGCCGAAGCCTGACCTATCTGCTTCATTCAATTCTCCGACTATTCGGCCTTGGCCGTCTGCTCGAGGATGAAAACCCCGTCCATTGTCACATACCAAGCTGCGCGCGCGCGAAGTTGCTTCTGCTGCTCTTTGTTGAAATCTCCCCACACTTCGCCATGATAGGGATTGGCAGGGTGGGGATGTTCTTCTTCAAGGGGTTCAAATCCCACCTGCAAACCAAGCCCACGCAATAGCCCTGCCGTGTAGCGGATTGATCCGCACCAGCGCGGCGTGGTTACAAAGACTTTAGGATCAATACCTGCTTCCATGATCAATGCTTCCAAATCCACCGATTTTCCGGGATAGGCACCGGAAGATGATGCTTTGAAAACATAGGACGACAGGACCCTGTTTCCGAACTTGTCCGTGACAACTTGTTTCTCGGACACACGTCGAATTATGCCATCCGAATTGGCTATTCCCGCATGGTCGTGAGGTGTAACATTATTGTTTTCATCACGCGGCGGCGGCGTCAGCATCAACCATTGGCTCCGACAACTGTTCAATCCAAGCGACGATAGGCAAGAAATTAAAAGTCAAACCAATTTCTTCTCCGTTTGGGCCGGTGTTTTCGCTCGAACGCCACGCATGAACACTGTTTGCCCCTCGAACATGTAGCTCAATGTCACCCTTATGAGTGTGCCATTCAATTTGCATGTCACCGCCATCACCGGGGACCAATTGCGGCACGGGGGTGTCATTCCCGCAAATACTTTCAAGCATTCGCAGTGCAAAGTTGGCCGTCTCGAAACTCACAGGTTCCGCCCGGTAGCCATCCCAACCAACCGGCAACCTCACTAACTCAGATAGTGTTGCCTCAACTTCTTCTCGCCAAGCGCGACGCGGGGCCTGAACAATAAGTCTGCTCAAAGATGAAGTGCGGCTTGCGGAGGTATCGGCTTTAGCCGGGGAGACGTTCATTTGTCCGGCAGATGACAGCCTAGGAATGCGCGAAAACGCGGAGTTTGCTCCCGACCAACTCATTTTGTTCTTCCCCAAAGTTTATGGCACAAATCAGTTGTGACATCCGTAAACGTATTCACCACCATTTCGCGACCAAGTTTCAAGAAATTCAACGCACCGGATATATTTGGTTCTGTAGGAGCGCCACGCGCGGTAATTGTAAGCATAATAATACGGCTTTGATTCAGATTGTTTACTCCAATCTGAGCTTCGCCGATTATGCGGCCGATGGGCCCCGACTTCTCATCATATATGGTGTTTCTAAACGAGAATGAAACATCTTCAGGCTGCTCGCCTTGAAATTGTGCAAACCGCAATACGTCTGAGATACCTAGACCGTCGCGTTCATTTCCGATTTGAATATGATTTATGTAAGAAATTTCGCACTGATTAATGTTCAGTCGCTGCGAAGCGAGAGAAGTGAAATATTTCTCCAACTTATTTAGTTCATTCTCAAAGTTGACGATCATACGTTCGAAACGGGGGTACTCGTTTGTTTGATCGCCAACTTTTCGCCAATTGTGTAGCAGTCTGTCGCTTTGGAATTGGATCAGTTCTTCCTTTTTGGGGGAGAGGAACCAAAAACGATCATGTTGCGCACCAGTAACAAAGCCAAAATTCATCTGAGGTCCAGTAGGAAGCCCAAATGTCTCGAACGCCGGAGGGATGGCAGGATACTCTTCCACATTAGGAAATGTCTCTTCGAAAAGCTGCCAAACTTCGTATGCTTGAATTTGGTGGTAATTGCGCGCTGGAGCAAACTGCACGCCTAGAACAACTTCGTTCAGCGGAGGACTCGTATAGTCTGGAAGTTGCTCTGGTCTTATCACTCTACGTCCCTACTGCCGCTCGAAATCCGGGCCATTCGGACCTTTGCGAGAGCTTCCCTTTAGCTGTGATACAAGCGTTTGCTACTTCTTCATAGTAGCACGCTTACAAATTTCGCATCTCATATTTACGCAAAATTGCATCACATGCTGCCGGAAGAGAATTTTAAATTCCAACAATTGCGTTAAAGCCGCGACAATAAGGATAGGAGGTATACCTCCGGGCCTTCCTCACTGAAACGCCGTCTCGAAAAAACTTCTGAGTTTGCGCGAATGCAGCCGTTCGGACGGCATGGCGGCGAGTTTTTCCATCGCCAGCAGGCCGATCTTGAGGTGCTGGTTGACCTGGTTCTTGTAGAAGGCCGAGGCCATGCCGGGCAGTTTGAGTTCGCCATGCAGCGGCTTGTCGGAGACGCAGAGCAGCGTGCCGTAGGGCACCCGGAAGCGGAAGCCGTTGGCGGCGATGGTGGCCGATTCCATGTCGAGCGCGATGGCGCGCGATTGCGACAGCCGCTGCACCGGCCCGCGCTGGTCGCGGAGCTCCCAGTTGCGGTTGTCGATGGTCGCCACCGTGCCGGTGCGCATGATGCGCTTGAGATCGTAGCCATCAAGCCCGGTCACCTCGGCCACCGCTTCCTGCACCGCCACCTGCACCTCGGCCAGCGCCGGGATCGGCACCCAGGACGGCAGGTCGTCGTCGAGCACGTGATCCTCGCGGACATAGGCGTGCGCCAGTACATAGTCGCCGAGATTCTGGCTGTTGCGCAGGCCGGCGCAGTGGCCCAGCATCAGCCAGGCATGCGGCCTGAGCACGGCGATATGGTCGGTGATGGTCTTGGCGTTGGAGGGTCCGACGCCGATATTGACCATGGTGATGCCGCCATGATTCTTGCGCTTCAAGTGATAGGCCGGCATCTGCGGCAGGCGCGGCGGCGCCACACCCTCGGTCGGGCTGCCATGGCCGAAGGGCGTGGTCAGGTTGCCTGGCTCGACGAAGGCCTCATACTCATGACCGGTTTCCTCCATCAGCGAGCGGGCATGCTCGCAGAATTCGTCGATGTAGAACTGGTAATTGGTAAACAGCACGAAATTCTGGAAATGATCGGGCGCGGTGGCGGTGTAGTGCGACAGCCGCGCCAGCGAATAGTCGATGCGCTGCGCCTTGAACGGCGCGAGCGGCAGCAATTCGCCGGGCTTGGGCTCATAGAGCCCGTTGACGATCTCGTCGTCGGTGGTGGCGAGATCGGGCGTATCGAACAGGTCGCGCAGCGGCATGTCGAGTTTTTCAGCCACCGCCGCCTCGACATACGCGCCCTCGCCAAAGGCGAAATGCAGCGGGATCGGGGTATCGGATTCCGAGATTGTCAGCGGCGCGCCATGATTGCGCAGCAGCAGGTCAAACTGTTTGGTCAGATAGGAGCGAAACAACGACGGCCTTGTGATGGTGGCGGCGTAGTGTCCGGGCGAGACCACATGCCCGTAGGACAGCCGCGAATCGACCTTGCCGAAGGATGTCGTCTCAAGGCTGACCTGGGGATAATAGGCCCGGTAGCGGCCTTCCGGCTTTTCCGTCGCCAGGCTTTCAAAGGCCTCGCACAAAAAGCGGGTGTTGCGTTCGTAAATGGCTTCCAGTGCCGCAACCGCACTTGCCGCGTCGGAAAACTCCTGCGGTTCGATCGGATCAGGTGTCAGGAAGCCGTTGGCGGAGTGAAAAGAGATTCGCTGGTTCATGCGCCGTTATATACGAGAAACGTTGACAAGGAAAAGACAGGCAAACCGGAAGCTGTTTCAGCTGAGTCCGCGAAGACGGAAAGCAGCACATCTCCGGGCCCGCCAAACGGCGGCGTCCGGATCACATACGGTTGCGCTGAAGGCTCATGTAAAGCACGAATCCGGCGCCCGACGCGCCGGTCTGCTTGTCGCCGGTCTGGGCATAGGCATAGGCGCCGACAGGGCCAACCAGGAAAGCGGTCAATGCGGTCATCCGCAGGAAGGTGGCGATCGCGCCATGGGTCAGGATAGTCATTGTTTAATCCTCGTCGGCCGGGTTGCGGGCAAAGCCATGCATTTCAGTGCGGGATGAAAGACGCAGGCGTCGCTGGCTCCATTGCGCCAGCCATGGCTTGCCCGCCCGGTATTGGCGACCGCCGCGGCCATCAGCATCGCGAAAATCACGAAGATCAGGCTGATGATGGTGAAGCGGCGAGCGAGGATGGCCATGCGTCTGGTTCCCTGTGGTGATCAGAACATTCGCATGACTTGGCTGAACGGCGCCTGAGACCTCCGTTCATCTGCCGTTCAAACACGTTAACGTGAGCCGTCGCCGCCAGGCTTGCCAAATGCCGGCGCCCATTCCAAACCTGTCGGCGGCAACCAAAGGAATGGCTCATGATCACTCAGACCCTGCCAATCGACTTGTATTACTGGCCGACGCCGAATGGCTGGAAGATCACCATCATGCTGGAGGAACTGGGCGTTCCCTATGCGGTCAACTACATCAATATCGGCCGCGGCGAGCAGTTCGAGCCGTCCTTCCTGGCGATTTCGCCCAACAACCGGATGCCGGCGATCATCGATCCCGAAGGCCCGGACGGCGCGCCGATTTCGGTGTTCGAGTCCGGCGCCATCCTGCAGTATCTCGGCCGCAAGTTCGACCGGTTCTATCCAGCCGGCGAGCGGGCGCGGGTTGAGGTGGATGAGTGGCTGTTCTGGCAGGTGGGCGGGCTCGGTCCGATGGCGGGCCAGGCGCATCATTTCCGCCAATACGCGCCCGAACAGGTGGCTTACGCCATCGACCGATACACCAGGGAGTGCAACCGGCTCTATGGCGTGATGAACCGGCGGCTGGCCGATCGGGAATTCCTCGCCGGCGACTATTCGATCGCCGACATGGCCTGCATCGGCTGGGTCAAGCCGCACAAGAACCAGGGCCAGGATTTGGGCGATTTCCCCCATCTCGAACGCTGGTTCGAGACCATGCTGGCCCGGCCGGCGGTGGCCAGGGGCTGCGCGGTGGGAATCGAATTCCGGAAAAATCTCGCCGGGGACAAGGACGCGCAAAAGGTGCTGTTCGGTCAGACCGCGCGGTAATCAGGCGTCAGGCAGCAGTAGTACCTGAGACAGAAAGACCCGCGCCAAAATGCCGGCGCGGGTCCAATTATTGGTCGATGAGGGCCGAAGCCCGGATTACATCTTGGCCCAGTTCTCCGAGCGGCACAGAATGCCGAGCACGCAACCCTTCATCTTCATGGTGGCTCCGGAAATCGACGCGGAACCCGAATAGGTCTTGTCCTTTTTCGGATCGGTGATCGTGCCGGAATATTTGCCTTCGGCGCCGGTCATTTTGCCGATGTTCTTGCCGGCATGGTCGCCGGTGGTGAGCTTGACGCAGAAGGCGCCGCCACATTTGCTGATTGCGGCGGTCTCGCCGCTCTTGGTTTTCCAGTTGCCTTCAATCGGATCGGCCAACGCCGGGGCAGTCATGGCGGCAATCAGCACGCCTGCTGCAATCAGTTTGCGAATCATGATGTTCCTCCAGATAGGCGCCACCTCCAGCGCACACCTTACTTAACTTACGTCTACGTAAAGGTAAACTGGGATTCCATCCGCGCGAACGGCTTTTTCGAGGCGTGTGGCTCCAGGGCAGGGCGCTGCCCGAAGCCTGAAATTTTAAGCGACCCTTTCCCGCTCCCAGTGCTTTTTCAGAAAATGCAATGGATGTTTGGTTAGTGCTTCGTATCTTTTTTCGACCGCGCTCAAGCGCTCAAAATCGCCACTATGGCCGAAAGCCAAGGTCTTGGATGTTTAACGAAATCGCAAATTTACCAAGCCTTTGGACTTTGTTCGCTCGCGGTTAAGCATGCAATTTAACGCGGTTTTCAGCCGATCACGGCACACTTCAATCCAACAAGACAGCGCCGGGCCAACCCGGACGAATGAACGCTAACGCCGGCTCTCAAGGGCTGACAGGGACAACGAAACACGAGTTTTACGGGGACTGAAAAATGGCACGTTACGAAATTCACGATCACGACCAGGCAGCCATCGGTGGCGAAGCCCGCGCCGACATTTTCTGCGAAATGGGCCTGATGTACGCAACCGGTCGCGACTGCGCGGTCGATTACATCGCCGCCCACAAATGGCTCAACATTGCCGCCATCAAGGGTTCGGACCGGGCCGCGACCTTGCGCGCCGAGCTGGCCGAAAGCATGAGCAAGGCCGATCTCGCCAGCGCGCTCCGCGCGGCGCGGGAATGGATGACCATGCATTGATCACGGCATCGAGCCGAAGACGCCTTTGCAGGGCAGGGCGCCCATCCGGGCAATCGCATGCCGCCTTTGCAACGAACTTACCTCGAGGGGAACGAGGCGGGGGCCAAAAATCCGGACAAACCGGAGAGGCTTTCACATAAGCCGCGATTGACCAGGACTGGTCGGTCGCGGCTTCTTTGTTGCTGGTTCCGCCTCAGCCCAGTTCTTTCACGACGTCCGACAAGGTTTCCTCAAAAATGCCGATCTCAGCCTCCGGTCCGGTCGAAATGCGGATGCAGCGGTTGAGCGGCGCCACGCCGGGCATGCGGATGAACACGCCGCGGCTGACAAGCCCGTCGAGGATTGCCTTGGCGTAAGCCGCATCCCGGCCGCAATCGATTGTGACGAAATTGGTGGCCGAGGCGATCGGCGCAAACCCGTGCCCTTGCGCAATGGATGCGATCCGGTCGCGCGACGCAGTGACCTGGCTCACAACATGATCGAGCCAGGACTGATCCTGAAGTGCTGCGAGCGCCGCCGCCTGGCCCAGCCGGTTGACGCCAAAATGGTTGCGCACCCGGTGAAACCGCGACACCGTTTCCTCGACCCCAAAGACATAGCCGACCCGCTGTCCCGCCAGCCCATAGGCTTTCGAAAAAGTCCGGAACCTGAGCACGTTGGGCATGTCCGACAGCGCCGCGATCGCTGGCAGCGCCTCAGCCGGCGCGGTCTCGCCGTAAGCCTCGTCGAGCGCCAGCAGCGTGGTCTCGGGCAGCGCTTTGGCAAATTCAACCACCGCTTCGGCCGAATGCCAGGTCCCCATCGGATTGTCGGGATTGGAAAGATAGACCAGCGCCGCATTCTCGCGGCGTACGGCTTCAAGAAGTGCGTCCAGATCCTCGCGGTCATTGCGGTAGGGCACGGTGACCAGCCTGCCGCCAAAGCCCGTCACATGAAAATTGAAGGTCGGATAGGCCCCAAGCGAGGTGACCACCGGCGTTCCGGGCTCCACGATCAGCCGCACGATCAGCCCCAGAAGACCGTCGATCCCCTCGCCAACCACAACCCGTTCCGGCGCCAACCCCAGATGGTCGCCCAGCGCCATGCGCAGATCATGGTTCTCCGGATCGCCATAGCGCCAGCTCAGCCCCGCTTCGCGAGTGATCGCCGCGATCACCGACGGCGCCGGCCCAAAGCCGCTCTCATTGGCGCCAAGCCGGGCGATGAACTTCGCGCCGCGCGCCCGCTCCTGGGTTTCCGGCCCGACAAACGGCACGGTCGGCGGCAAGGATTCGGCAAGCGGCGTAAAGCGGGAGAAGGCGGTCATGACAAGGTTCCCAGTCTGGATTGGCGCGACAAGCCCTAGCGCCAACTTGGCCGCGCTTCAAGCGGGGAACGGTCTTTGCGGCAGGCTGTGGGAAGGGGGCACGGCAGAAACTGTAAACCACCTATCCGGTCTGTTTTGTAAATGACCTATCGGCTGGACACCCGCGCCCGCCATCCATCCCCGCACTTTGCCTTACGCCCCGCACGGGCTATGACGAAAGTCCCGCCATCAAATTCCCGAGTCTCCCGATGCCACCCTTCGCCGAAACCATCCTCGTCGTGTTCACGCTGATCGGCATCGGCTACGCCGCGGCGGGTTTGCGGGTGTTGAGAACCGAGACCGGCGACGGGCTTTCGGATTTCGTTTTCACCATCGCCGTGCCGCTGCTGTTGTTTCGCATCATCGCCACGGCGAGTTTCGATCACGGCGCGCCATGGATCTTGTGGGCGGCCTATTTCACCGCCGTGCTGGTCACCTGGAGTTCGGCGCATCTCATCATTCGCGCAGGCTTTGGCCGCGATGCGCGCTCGGGCGTGGTGGCGGGCGTGACGGCCGGATTTTCCAACCTGGTGCTGTTGGGCATTCCACTGATTTCGGGCATCCATGGTGAGGCTGGGCTCGCCATCCTGTCGCAGATCGTGTCGGTGCACATGCCGATCATGATGGCCGCCTCGATCATCCTGTTCGAGTGGGCGCTCAAGCGCGATGGCGCAGGCACCGAAACCAAATCTATTGTGGCGCTGGTGACCGGCTTCCTGCGCCAGCTGTTCTCCAACCCGCTGATCCTCGGCATTCTTGGCGGGCTTCTGGTGCGGCTTTCGGGCATCGGCATTCCGGAGGTCGCCGACCGGGTGATCGCCAGCATGGCGGGCGTCGCCGGCACGCTGGCGCTGTTTGCCATGGGGATGGCGCTGCAGGGCTACGGCATCCGCGGCCAGATCCCGCAGGCGCTGGTGATGGTCCTGCTCAAGCTGATGCTGATGCCGGCGGTAGCGCTCGGCATGGCGCTGCTCCTGGGCCTGCCCGAG
>LADQ01000269.1 GCA_000961635.1 Hoeflea sp. BRH_c9
GCCGCCGGCGATACCCGAGGCGCGCCGGGCCGCACAACTGCGCGCCCAGAGCACCCTGAAACAGCTGACCTCCGCGCAAGCCAGGGAGCTGGCGGCGATCGAAGAGAGGCTTGCGCTGGCGAGAACCGCTCATGAGAGCGGGCTTGATCACATCCTCGGGGCGGCGGGCGCCATTGTGCAGACCGAAGAGGCCGGCTTTCAAGTGGGCCTCGGGCCGATCGACAAATTTGTCGAACGCAATCGGCGGGAACAGGCCGCGGCGCTGCATTATCTGGTCCTGCCCGACCGGCTCAACATTATCGTGACCACCCGTGACAAGAGCACGAGCCATATCGTTACCGAATGGCAAGGCGAGCCATTTCGCGAAGCGCGGATGAATCACGAGATTGCTGAGTTGCACAAGGCGCTCAGTGATCCGGAGCTTGATCCGCTGCCCAGGAGCCGGGAACTTTACGACTTGCTGCTCGCGCCTGTGGCCGAGGATCTGCGGCAATCCGATTCCAGACTGCTGTTGTTGTCACTCGACAAGCGGCTGCGCTACCTGCCGTTCGGCGCGCTCAACAATGGAAGCCGGTTCCTCGTCCAGGATTACGAGACCTCGATCCTGACCAACAACGGCCATGAAGTCACCGGCTTGAAGGTCACCGGCGCGCCATTCGCAGCGCTCGGCATGACCCAGGAAACCGTTGACTTCGTCGCTCTTCCTGGTGTCGCCGTCGAACTCGATGGCATCGTCAAAGGCGAGGACGGATTCGGCCTGTTCGATGGCAGCGTCAAAATGGACGCCGCTTTTGATCGTCCAGCCCTTGGCGCGGCGCTGCAGATCGGGGCGCCGACCCCGTCCGGCGTCGGCATCGTGCATGTCTCGTCGCACTTTGCGCTCGGTGAAACCGACCAGGATTCCTTCCTGCTGTTGGGCACTGGCGAACATCTGACGCTCAACGACATCAAGCTGGACCGGGCGGCGTTTGATTTCGAGCATGTCGAGTTGCTGACCTTGTCGGCCTGCACCACCGGCTTTGCCAATCCGGGCCGCGACGGCCGTGAAATCGACAGCCTGGCCAAGATCACCAGCGACCGCGGCGCCAAATCGACGCTGGCCAGCCTCTGGCCGGTGGCCGACAGCGCCACCGCCATCCTGATGCAGCGGTTCTACGAATTGCGCGAACTCGGCGACATGTCCAAGGCGCAAGCACTCGCCTATGCCCAGCGGGAGTTCATTGACGGACTGATCGGGTCGCCCGATCACCTGCGAACCCGCAGCGTGGTGTTCCAGACCGCCGTTCGAACCGGGGAACGCTTCCAGGAGAATGCGTCAGGCATTGATCTTGGCTTCGCCCATCCGTTCTACTGGGCTCCATTTGTACTGACAGGCAATTGGCGATGAGAAAAGACCGGATCATTTTTAAGACGCCGCGGCATTGTCTGCGGGCAGCTATCACCGGGGCGGCGATTTGTGCGCTTGCTTTGAGCCCGGCTGGCGCCGCTGGAATCATGGAGGCTGCCGGCACCTGTTATGGCGCTTCTTTCAGCCGCGAAAGCGGTCCGATCCGGGATGTGACAGCTCGCTTCACCTCCTACCGGGAGGACGTCGGCGACCAGACCGAAAAAGCGCTGGTGAGCCTGCAAATGACCGAATGGGATGTGCCAAATCAGACCTTCGGGATCACGATAATATGCGCGTTTACTGACAAGAGCATCCATTGCAGCAACGATTGCGATGGCGGCGATGCCATCCTCGCCAGGTCAGCGACCGGTCAGCTTTATTTTCATTCCGACAATTTGCGCTATGATTCCGTGGGTGGTGACGCGACTCTGCTCGCGCTCAACGATGCGGATGGCCGCCACATGGACGGACTGTTTGTGATGACCGAACGCCCCGGGGACAGCCAGTGCCAGGCAGTGGGCGACGATCTGTTTGTCACCATGCAGGCAGGAGACATTTCCAACCGCGTCGTCGACATCGAACAGAAACTTCAGCGGCTCGGGCAGTTCCTGGAGTATCCCGATGTGGTGTTCGATGATGCGACGCGGGATGCCGT
This sequence comes from Hoeflea sp. BRH_c9, assembly GCA_000961635.1. GTDB lineage: Bacteria > Pseudomonadota > Alphaproteobacteria > Rhizobiales > Rhizobiaceae > Hoeflea. The sequence continues at coordinate 2,043 of LADQ01000269.1, forward strand.
TACGAGCTTCCAGCGCCAGTATGGGCTGACTACTTCGGGTGTCGTGGATCAAACCACCGCGGCGCTGCTGGCCAATCTGATGCAATCGGGAGCAGGTGGATGCTGAGTAGCTGTGACCCGATAATCAAACATGAAACGGGGGGAACGACGACATGATGGAGCAATCAGATCGGATCATCCACATGCTCTATGAGGCGGCGGCCGAGGGCGAGGGCTGGTTTGAGGCGGCATGTGCCATCGGCGATGAGGTTGGCGCCGGCCCGGTCCACATGCTGCTGTCGTCGCTGGAAACCGGACAGGAATATGTCAATCTGCTCGCGCGCGGCAATCCCGGCTTCGCCGCTGAGTATCTAGACCATTACGCGCCCACCGATTTTCGGGTGCCGCGGGTGCTGGCGCACCGTCCCGGCACCTATATCGACGAGCGCGAATATGTGACGGCGGAAGAGGCCAGGAGCAGCCCGCTGCATCAGGATTTCCTGCCGCGCCAGGAGATCTTCAACATATGCGGCTCTAATATGAGCCATGACGGATGCATCGGCTGGTTCGGCCTGTCGACGCGTGGGCCCAACCATGAGTTCGATGACCGGCAGCGCGCGTTTCTGGGCGTCCTGTCCGCTCACCTCTTCCGCGCCATGAAGCTCCACCGCAACCGACTGGATCTGATTGCGGCGCGCGATTTGGCGACGCAGACGCTGGATCTGCTCAACACCGCAATCGTGCTTCTGACCGGATCGAGGGTTGTGGACGCGAACTCCGCCTTCACGCGTCTGCTGGAGGACAGGTTTTTCCTGCTGCGCACCGACGCCTTGACCTGCGCCTATCCTAATCAGGCCGCCAGGCTGAGCCAGTATCTGGGGCGGACAGGCGACGGCGGCAACGAGGATTGCCTGGTGTTGCGCCATCCCGCCAGTGGCGCGACCTATCTTGTGCAGAGCCGCGACCTGTTTTCACCACTGGCCGGACGTCGCCGGCCCTTGGCTCACCAGACCGTTTCGATCCTGAAACTGGACCTTGAAGAAGAGCCTGAGCTCGAAGACGTCATGGCGTTTTGCGGCGGCTATGACATCAGCAGCGCGGAGGCGATGGTGGTGCGGGCTGTCTTGTCGTCTCAGCATCTGGGGGAATTTGCCGAAAGCCGCGGAATCCGTCTCGACACAGCGCACAAGCAACTCAAATCCGCCATGCGCAAGATCGGCGCGAGCAGCCAGAAAAAGATCTTCCAGGCCTTCGAACGGTACCGGCTTATCAGCCGGCGGGCCGGATAGCCGGGAAGCCCCGGAATGCCGGACATTCATCACCGCTTCATTCGCCATTCCCCAGTTGGGGGATGGCCGTACCGAGGGCTGAAGCTATTCTTTTCATGCGCGAAAGTGCCCATACGGAGCATGTTTGACCGGATCGGTCGGTCACGCTCGCCGACGGCATTGATCGTGGAGGGAATGGCTCTACAGGGAACACCACATGAGGATTGAAAACGCGCGCGGCGAAGGTCTGGCAATCGCTGACGCCTGGTGCCCGCCTGGCAGATCCTGGATCACTTGGGGAACCGGTCCGTGGGCATAATCCTCATTGTCCTGGCATGCCTGATCGCCGTGCTGTTGTCAGTGCCAGCCGCAAGCCATACCGGTCTGGCAACATGGTTCTCGATCGCCTCGGCATCGAGCGCTTTTGTGGCCATGGCGGTCAATCAATATCTGGCGACGCGGCCAAAATACCTTGAACCGCTTTTTGGCGGCCTGGACCGGATTTACCGCGCTCATAAATGGACCGGCATCGCTGCCCTTGCGCTGATCCTGGTACATTATTTTGTCACCCCCAACTTCAAGGGCAAGCTGCTCACCACCGGTCTCAATCAACTGGCGCAGGATTTTGGCGAGATCGGGTTTTACGGCTTGATCGTTCTCGGCGGCATTTCGATCGTCAAACGCTTGCCAAAGATACCGGGCGAATTCCCCTATCATGTCTGGCGGCAGTTGCACCGGTTCATCGGTCTGTTTTTCATCGCCATCGCCATCCACTTCAATTTCATCAAACGCCCTTTCGATGGCACTGCCTGGCTGGCGATCTATCTCAATATCTTCGCCGCAATCGGCGTCGCGAGCTATATCCAGACGCAGCTGCGCGCGCTGTTGCGCCGCCGCGCCTACAAGGTCGTCGCCGTCACCAGGGCCGGCGGCGCCACTCTGGTGACGGCTGAACCCGGTGGCCGGCCGATCAAGGCCAGACCCGGACAGTTCGCCTTCATTTCCGCAAACCGCCCCGGCCTGCGCGAGCCGCACCCTTTCACCATTGCCGGCCACGAGACCGGAAACGACGGCGTGACCCGCCTGACCTTCGCCATCAAGCCGTTGGGCGATTTCACCGGGCGGCTGCGTGATCGACTTGAGCCGGGCGATACGCTGATGGTCGAAGGCGGCTATGGCCATTTCACGGCGCAGCGTGGCGGAGAGCGCCAGCTCTGGGTGGCCGGCGGAATTGGCGTGACGCCATTCCTGGCGATGGCCCGCTCGATTGCCGGGATGACCGGCAAGAAGGTGCATCTCTATTACTGTGTCCGCGATGCCGACGAGGCCATAGGTCTTGAACATCTCGACGAGGCCGGAACGCATCCGCATTTCAGCTACACGCTGCATCGCTCCAGCACCGACGGCCGGGTCAACGCCGAGGTGATGAAGGCCGGCGCCGGCTTCGATCTTGACGGGGCGGATCTCTGGTATTGCGGACCCGCCGCCATGCGCAAGGCGATCGTCAGCGGATTCAAGGACATCGGCGTCAAGCTGGCACGGGTGGAATTTGAGCGCTTCGAGTTCCGTTGAGCGCGGGTTTGAAATAAGCGGCCCCGGCCGGGCATCGGGTTAAGGAAGAGGACTGAACATGCAAGACCAAGACCGATCGCCACATGCGGGCCTGACTGCACTTTGCGGTCTGTTCATGGGAATGGCGGTCGCCGCCATGCCCGGCACGGCGTCAGCCAGGGATCTGTTCGGGGCGGAAGCTTTCTCAACCTATGCCGGCGATCCGGACAACGGCCGCTATCTGGCCAATGCCGCGGGCTGTCTCGGTTGCCACGCCTCCGCCAATGATGCGGGCAACCCTGCCGGCGGCGCCCGCATCGACAGCTATACCGGCACGGTGTTTGTGCCCAACATCACCAGCCATCCCAATGGCGTCGGCGGCTTTTCCAATGCCGACTACCTCAATGCCGTCATCAACGGCATTTCGCCTGACGGACGGCATTACCTGCCGATGTATCCCTACGGCGCCTATGCGGGCATGAAGCCGGAGGATGTGCTCGACATCAAGGCCTATATCGCCACGCTGGCGCCGTCCGACAACAAGCCGCCGGCACACGAGATCTCGTTTCCCTACAACACCAATTTCTTCTGGGCGATGTGGAAGCGCGGCAATTTCGACACGCCGGCGTTCCAGCCCGGCGACGAAACGCAGATGAGCCGGGGACGCTACCTGGCTGAAAATGTCGGCGCCTGCGGTGAATGTCACACGCCGCGAACGATGGATTATGGCCTTGACACCAAGCGGCCGCTGCAAGGCGAAATCGCGCTCACCGGCGATGCCGCCCCGGCGATCACTCCTGATGTCATTGCCTCCGCCGGATCGCAGAGTTTCGTGGAAAATTTCCTTGAAAATGGCACCCGCCTGTCGGGCAGTGCCTTTGCCTCAACCATCAAGACCCACATGACGGAGGGGCTCGGCCTGCTCACCGAGGATGACCGGTTGGCATTGACTGCCTACCTCACCGGCCAGAAGCAGGTGCCCGAAAAGCCGGAGATGGAAACCGAGGCCAGTTGCAAGGCGGACGCGCCCGGCGGCCCCGTCCCGGCCAGCGGCCTG
>LADQ01000001.1 GCA_000961635.1 Hoeflea sp. BRH_c9
GGTCGGCCCAGGGCGCGCCGGCGCTGGCCGAAACCGCCCGCCCTGTCTTGGGCGACACATAAACCAGATCGGTGCGCGCGCCGGTGGCGGCGCAGGCGCTCAAGTCGAGCCCGAAGCCCAGATCCTCCAGGATGGCAAGCTCGAACCGGACATAGAGCGCACCCGCCTTGTCCGGCGTGTCGAGACTGTCGAGAATGATGGCGAAGGCATCGTGAAGTCTTGCGTGAGAATCGCGTTCGGGAAGCAACCGCAACAGCGCCGCCATGGCTTGCACGCCGTGCAGGCCGATGGCGCTCTGCATCAGGTGCCCGGCGCGGCCATTCAACAGTTCGACCTGGTATTGCCCCAGATGCTCATCCAGCCGCGCGCGCCAGACCAGATCGACCGAATTGCCCGGTTGCAACACCGGCTGCAGCCGTTTGGAGCGGCCGCCGCGGACGATGCCCATATGGCGGCCATGGGCACGCGTCATCACCTCGGCGATCACCGAGGTTTCGCCATGCTTCCTGAGACCCAGGATAATTCCTTCGTCGCGCCATTCCATCGGCTGACTTTGCCCGCTCAGTGCGGAAATTCAAGCCCGATCTCGCGGAACCGCTCGGGATCGTCACCCCAGTTGCTGCGAACCTTGACGAAAAGGAACAGATGCACCTTCTGGTCGAGGATTTCGGCGATCTCCTTGCGGGCGGCCTGTCCGATCGCCTTGATGGTTTCGCCCTTGTGGCCGAGAACGATCTTTTTCTGGCTGTCGCGCTCGACATAGATGACCTGCTCGATGCGCACCGAGCCGTCCTTCTTCTCTTCCCAGCGCTCGGTCTCGACATGCGAGGCGTAGGGCAATTCCTGGTGCAGCCGCAGATAAAGCTTTTCACGGGTGATCTCGGCCGCCAGCTGACGCATCGGCAGATCCGATATCTGGTCCTCGGGATAGTACCACGGGCCTTCCGGCAAGGTCCGCGCCAGGTAGTCCATAAGGTCCTTGCAGCCCGACCCGTTCAGCGCCGAAATCATGAAGGTCTCGGAAAACTCGGCCTTGGCATGGCAGGCGGCGGTCAGTTCCAGCAATTTCTCACGCTTGACCTGGTCGATCTTGTTGAGCACCAGAACCTTGTTGTGGCGAACCTCGGCCAGCGAATCCAAGAGCGCCTCGGCGTCGCCCTTGACGCCGCGCTCGGCGTCGATCAGCACCAGCACCAGATCGCCATCCTTGGCGCCGCCCCAGGCTGAAGTCACCATGGCCCGGTCAAGCCGCCGCTTCGGCGTGAAAATGCCGGGCGTGTCGATGAAGACGATCTGGGTGCGGTCGTGAATGGCGATGCCGCGCACGATCGCCCGCGTGGTCTGCACCTTGTGCGAGACGATCGACACCTTGGCGCCGACCAGCTGGTTCATCAAGGTCGACTTGCCTGCGTTGGGCGCGCCGATCAACGCGACGAAGCCCGACCGGGTGGGGCCGAGCGGTTCAGACGAAGGTGTGTCGCTATCAGGTGTATCAGTCATCATCTTTTCCTGCGCCGGCTTGCCAGACGCCTTCGCGTTCGAGGAGAGCGGTCGCGGCGACCTGTTCGGCGGCGCGTTTGGATTGGCTTTCGCCGGTGGCGGGCTCGGTGCCCTCGATCTGCACGACAACGGAAAAGACCGGCTCATGGTCGGGTCCCGACCGGTCGGTGACCTTGTAGACCGGCGTGACGCCAAAACGGGCATGCGCCCATTCCTGCAATTCTGTCTTGGCGTCGCGGCGGGCGGCGTCCTCGGCAAGCGCCCGCTTCTTCCAGTGCCTGTGGATGAAGGATCGCGCGGCCTCCAGACCGGCATCGAGATAGACCGCCGCGATCAGCGATTCCACCACGTCGGCGCGCACATTGGCCATCCGCTTGTCGGTCATCTTCTTGACGTCGGCGCCGGTGCGGATGAACTCGTGCAATCCCAGTTCGTCGGCGACTTCGCCGCAGGTCTGGGCGCTGACGAGTTGATTGAGACGCACCGACAATTCGCCCTCGCTGGCATCGCGGAAATGCGTAAACAAGAGCTCCGCCACGCACAGGCCCAGCACCCGGTCGCCCAAGAACTCCAGCCGTTCGTAATTGCCGCCGACAGGGTTGCGAATGCTGGCATGGGTCAGCGCCCGTTCGAGCCGCACCGGATTGGCGAAGACATGGCCGATCCGCTCCTGAACCCGGGCCACGATTTCCGTCTGTTTTTTCAGCGCGCGCTTCATCGCTGTGCGGATTTGAAGAACCGGTCGAACCGCAGGTCGGTCGGCCATTTCCAGATTTCGAGCGGAGACGACTCGTCCGCGATCGAGAAGAAGATGATAGTCGCCCGGCCGATGAAGTTTTCAAGCGGCACATAGCCCACTTCGAAGCGGCTGTCCTGGGAGTTGTCGCGGTTGTCGCCCATCATGAAATAATGGCCCTCGGGCACCACGAATTCACGCGTGTTGTCGCCAGGTGAATTGGGGTTGAGGTCGAGCGTGGTGTAGCTCACGCCATTGGGCAGGGTCTCCCTGTAAAGGGGAACATCGGTGCCCTGATTGTAGCGCCCCTCGGGCGTATAATTGCCGATCAGTTCACGCTCGACAGCCTCGCCATTGATGTAGAGCGCGCCGTCGGTAACCTGGATGCGGTCGCCCGGCAGCCCGATCACCCGTTTGATGTAATCGACCTTGGTGTTGCTTGGCAGCCGGAACACCGCAACATCGCCGCGCTCGGGCGCGTCACCCCAGATTCGGCCGGAAAACAGGTCCGGCGAAAACGGGATCGAGTATTTGGAATAGCCGTAGGAATACTTCGACACGAACAGATAGTCGCCAACCAGCAGCGTCTCCATCATCGAGCCGGACGGAATGCTGAATGGCTGGAAAAACAGGGTGCGGATGATCACCGCAAGCAGCAGCGCCTGGGCAAGCACCTTGACGTTTTCCCAAAGTCCGCCGGATTGGCTCTTTTTTGTCTCGGACACGCGTTGATTTCCTTCGGTATGGCGCAGATGGGCTTTCTCTAGCGGTTTGCATCGTTCGCGGCAACACCGCACGCGCAGTCCGGCAAACACTCTTGGGTGTCCCGGTCGCGTCCGGTTTTGGAGCGTCGTGCTGTCAGGAACGCGCCAATGCTTCGATGATCACGAAGGCCTGCGCCATCGGATAATCATCCGTTATTGTCAAATGAATGGCGCAGACCATGCCTGCTGGCGTCATTTGCTGCAACCGTGTGGCGGCGCCGCCGCTCAATTGCATCGTCGGCTTGCCGCCGGGCAGATTGACCACGCCCATGTCGCGCCAGAACACCCCGTGTGACAGACCGGTCCCGAGCGCCTTGGAACAGGCTTCCTTCGCCGCGAACCGTTTGGCGTAGGATGCCGCACGCGCTGCCCGCCGGTCAGATCTGGCGCGTTCGACCTCGGTAAAGCAACGGTTGGTAAAGCGCTCGCCATGGCGCGCCAGCGTTTTCTCGATCCGTCTGATGTCAATCAGATCGCTGCCAATGCCGATGATCACGCCCGCTTCGCCTTGTCAGCCGCTCTTTCGGCCCGCGCCGCGGCGATTTCCCGGATCCGGGCCGTGGCGCGCGCGGCCAATCGCGATTTGCGCCGCGTCTGAAACGCCCGAACGCCCCAATAGGTAAGAATGTAGAATCCGACCGCGGTGATGATGCCCGGCGGAATCGCGCCGATCAGCATCGGCTTGAGCACCGGATCCCACAACTGGCTGACATCAAGACGGCTCAGCAGGGCATGCAGGTCGACATGCTTCTCACCCGGGCCTACCTCATTGCCAATCAGCATATTGCCGATCTTCAGCGTCAGCGCCCAGATAAACGGAAACGAAAGCGGGTTGCCGAAAGCGGTTCCCAGCGCGGCAGCCACCATGTTGCCCGCCAGCACGAAGGAAACCGCGAAAGCCAGGATGAAATGAAACCCCAGCAACGGCGTCCAGGAGGCGAAAACGCCAGCCGCCACTCCGGCGGCAATCGCATGTGGCGTCGCGGTCAGCCGCAGCACGCGTTTGATGAAATAGAGAAACGACCGGCCAAACGACCTCCTCGGCCAGAGCGCGATGCGCATCCGGTCAAAGAATCCCTCTGGTTTTCGGCGGCGAAACAACATCTTGCTGTCCGTATATCGCTCTCTTTGTGTCAACCCTAAGTCAGTTGAGCAAAAAACACCGGCGCCGGCACGCCTGCCCAATCTCCGGAATTAAAGCATGCCAGACAACAGCGAAGAACTGGTAAAAACCCGCCCGGAAAATTCAATTGCGGAATAGTCGCGCGATGGCCGCGCGGCGGGCTTGTCCCTGTGCGTCACCTTCCAGGGGCGTTGAAGGGAAAACGACGCCTATTCGTAGATCCGCTCGATCGTGGATACGGATCCCAGCCCCTTGAGCTGGGTGATCAACTGGTTGAGATGCTTGAGGTCCCATACCTGCAGATCAATCAGCATCTCGGTAAAATCCGCGGCGACGCGCACCATCGACAGGTTCTGGATATTGGTCTCGCTGGTGGCGATTGTTTGCGCCACGTCGGCAAGGGTTCCTGGCGCATTGATGGCGGTCACCAGAATTCGCGCCGGAAACCGGTTCTTGTTGCTCTCATCAATATCCCAGCGAATATCGACCCATCGATGCGGTTCATCGTCGAACTTGGTCAATCCCGGCGACTGGATCGGATAGATGGTGATTCCGGCGCCCGGCTCCAGAATGCCGACGATCCGGTCCCCCGGAACCGCGCCGCCCGGTCCGAACCGCACCACCGCATTGTCATCCATGCCGCGGATCGGCATGGCGTCCATGTCTGGATCGGCCCCGTGCCGGCGTGACGCCTTGGCGGTTTTTGTCGCCTTGCCCAGTCCGGGCAGTTTGAAAATGAGCCCTGCGGCGCTGCGCAGGTTGAACCAGCCCTCATCGGCCGGCTTGCGCGGAGAAACCCGCGTCTCCTGATAATTGGGATAGACCGCGCGAATGACGTCCTCCGAGACCAGCTCGCCGCGCCCGACGGCGGCCAGCATGTCCTCGACATCCTTGTGGCCGAGCCGGTGCAGCACCGGCTTGAGCCCGTCGCGCGACAGCGGTTTGCCGGCGCGGTTGAAGGTTCGCTCCAGAATCCGCATGCCGAGGCCGGAATATTGCTTGCGCACCGCGGCCTTGGTGGCGCGCCTTATCGCCGCGCGCGCCTTGCCGGTGACGACGATCTCTTCCCAGGCCGGCGGCGGCACCTGGACGCCCGAGCGCAGGATCTCCACCTCGTCGCCATTGGCGAGCCGCGTCACCAGCGGCATGATGCGGCCATTGATCTTGGCGCCGACACAGGTGTCGCCGATGTCGGTATGCACCGCATAGGCGAAATCGATCGGCGTCGCGCCGCGCGGCAAGGCGATCAGCTGGCCCTTGGGCGTGAAGCAAAACACCTGGTCCTGAAACAGTTCGAGCTTGGTATGCTCGAGAAAATCCTCGGGATTGTCGCCAACGGACAAAGCTTCAATGGTCTGGCGCAGCCAGGAATAGGCCCGCGAATCCTTGGACAACAGCTCCGCATCGCCGCTGGTGGAGGCATCCTTGTAGAGCGCGTGTGCCGCCACCCCCCGTTCGGCGATATCCTGCATCAGCCGGGTGCGGATCTGCAGCTCGACGCGCTGCCGCGACGGCCCGACAATGGTGGTGTGGATCGAGCGGTAATCATTCTGCTTCGGCGTTGAAATATAGTCCTTGAACCGTCCCGGCACCACCGACCAGCGCATGTGCACGATCCCCAGCGCCCGGTAGCAATCCGCCTCGGTGTCGACAATGATGCGGAAGCCGAACACGTCCGAGAGCTGCTCGAACGACAGCGATTTGGACTGCATCTTGCGGAACACCGAATAGGCCTTCTTCTGCCGGCCCTTCACCTGGGCCGCCAGCCCCTGCTGCTTGAACAGCGTCGACAACTCGTCCTCGATCGTGTGAATGAGGTCGCGATTGCGTTCGGAAAGTTCCGCCAGCTTGCCCGTGACCGTGTCATAGGCTTCGCGGTTGATGGTCTTGAAGGCGAGTTCCTCAAGTTCCTCGCGCATTTCCTGCATGCCCATGCGACCCGCCAGCGGCGCATAGATATCCATGGTTTCCTCGGCGATGCGGGCGCGCTTTTCGGGCGGCACATGCTCGAGCGTGCGCATGTTGTGCAGCCGGTCGGCGAGCTTGACCAGCAGCACCCGCACATCATCGGATATGGCCAGCAACAGTTTTCTCAGGTTCTCGGCCTGCTTGGCCCGCTTGGTGACGAGATCAAGCTTCTTGATCTTGGTCAGTCCCTCGACCAGCCGGCCAATGTCCTCGCCGAACAGTTCATCGATTTCGGCCCGCGTCGCCGACGTGTCTTCAATGGTGTCATGCAGGAGGGCGACCGCGATGGTCGATTCATCCAGCCGCATTTCGGTCAGGATCGCGGCGACCTCCAGCGGATGCGAAATATAGGGGTCGCCGCTGGCGCGCGTCTGCTTGCCATGTTTCTGCATGGCATAGACATAGGCCTTGTTGAGCAGGGCCTCATTGGCGTCCGGCTTGTATTGCTGCACGCGCTCCACGAGCTCGTACTGACGCATCATCGGATTGGTACTCCACGACAAGAAAATGCGCCGAATCCAACGACCGGCGCATCATTTCGCATCAGTTGTCCATCGGCATCCGGCTCAAATCCCGCCAATCCAGTGCAAATCAGCGGGCGTTCGTCCGGATGATCAATAGTCGTCGCTTTTTTCCGGCGGCACAAGCCCTTCGATACCGGCTAGCAACTCTTCTTCCGACATCGAACCGAACGAGACCGCCTCGGGCTGATCGTCCTCGGCTGCTGCTTCCTCCACTGCGGCGCCAGCCTGGAGGTAATGGGCCGGATCGGGCTCTGGCTCATCAACTTCAACATGCTTTTGCAGCGAGTGGATCAGGTCTTCCTTG
>LADQ01000175.1 GCA_000961635.1 Hoeflea sp. BRH_c9
CGGCCAAGTCTGCTGACGGCGGGCGCCGCTGTCTGGCTGACTGGCATCATCTGCCTGATCATGATGACGCCGGAAGGCGCCGTGCTGGACTGGGGCGCGCTGTATCTGCGGCAGGAACTGGGCGCCAGCGCGGCGCTTTCAGGCCTCGGCTTCGGCGCCTTTGCCGCCTCCATGGCGCTGATGCGGTTTTTGGGCGATCTGGTCCGCGACCGCTATGGCGCCGTCAGGACGTTCCAGGTCTCGGCCATCTTCGCCATGGCCGGGCTGGGTGCCGCAGGTCTGGCGCCAACGGCGGAATGGGCCATAATCGGCTTCGCGGTGGCGGGGCTGGGGCTTGCCAACACTGTTCCCATTGCCTTTTCCGCCGCCGGAAACCTGCCCGGCCTGCCACAGGGACTGGCGATCTCGGCGGTCACCTTCATGGGCTATTCGGGTCTTTTGTTCGCACCTTCGATCATCGGCTTCGTCGCCGAGCACACCGGCTTCGCGGCGATCTACATGGCGCTGCCGGTGTTTATCGGCGTGGCCCTGGCGCTGTCGGGACTGATGCGGCACGCCGACACCGCCGCTCCTTGATCCCCGCAATCCCTGGCGGGTATTCAGGCGGCGCGCCAACCTGCGCGGGTCAGACCGGCCGGGCTTGCGTCATCCAGCCAAGCCCGGCCACCGTGCCCGCCTCGGGCCGGTATTCGCAGCCGACAAAACCGCGATAGCCAAGATCGTCGAGCGCCTTGAGAATCCGGAAATCATCGAGCTCGCCCGTTCCGGGTTCATGACGCCCGGGCACCGAGGCGATCTGCACATGGCCAACAAGCGGCAACAGCTGATCAAGCCCGCGCAGCACATCGCCATGCAGGATCTGCCGGTGGTAGATGTCGAACTGCAGCCTGGCGTTGGGATGATCAAGTTGATCGAGCAGCTCAGCCGCGCGGCCGAAATCATTGAGAAAATAACCCGGCATGTCGCGCCCGTTGAGCGGCTCGATCAGAATTGTGACGCCTTTTTCAGCCGCCGCATCGGCGGCAAAGGCGAGCCCGTCCCGGTAGGCGGCGCGATGGCTCTGATCAGCCGGATCGGCAAGCCCCGCCATCATGTGCAAACGCCGCGTGCCGATGACCCCGGCATAGTCGAGCGCAGTCTGGACGGATTGCCTGAATTCCGTTCTCCGCTCGGGCAGCGCCGCCAATCCGCGATCCCCCGCCGCCCAATTTCCCGGCGGCAGGTTGAACAACACCTGCTCAACCTCTGCCGCCTGGCACCAATCGGCAATCCTCCCGGCCGGATGATCATAGGGAAACAGGAATTCGACCGCGTTGAACCCGGCGTCAGCAGCGGCCTGGAACCGGTCGGCAAACGCATGCTCGGTGAACATCATCGACAGATTGGCGGCAAAACGTGGCATGGATGGTCCCTTTCGCGCCCGATCCGGCGGGGCGGCAGGCGCCCGTTGTATCCCGTCCGCACCAACGCGCAACCGCCCCGCGCGAGTCCTGTTTGTTGCCGGGGGATCAGGACACCCCGTTGGCGCGTTGAAGTTCGCGGACATAGAGTACGATCCTGTCGATGTCCGTGTCCGTCACACCTTCGACCGGCGGCATGTCGCCAAAATTCCAGTGATGCGCGCGCGCGCCGTTCCTAGCTGCCAGACGGAACGCGGCGTCGCCATGATGTCCGGGCTCATAGATCTTGTGAACCAGCGGCGGCCCGTGACCGTCCTTCCCCGCCGCATTGACGCCGTGGCACGCGGCACATGACCGGTTAAACAGGCTTTCACCCTCTCGCGCCGTTTGAGACAGATCGGCCACAACCACATCCGCAAGCGGAGCCCCGGTCGCAACCGGCGCCGGCGCGAGCAGGCCGCGCACGGCAAACAGCGCGGCCACCACAAGCACTGCGGCAATCAGCAGGGTTCGTCTGGTCATGCCATCACTCCCTTGGCGATTTCGTCGATGATCGGGCACTCGGGCCGGTCGTCGCCATGACAATGATCGGCCAGCGCCTTGAGCGTGGCGCGCAGCGATTTCAGCTCCCTGAGCTTGTGGTCGATCTCGGTGATCTTCTCCGTCGCCAGTGCCTTCACATCGGAGCTGGCGCGCGCCTTGTCCTCGTAAAGCGACAGCAGCGAGCGGCATTCATCGATGCTGAAGCCGAGGCTTCGCGAGCGCTGGATGAACGCCAGACGATGGACATCCTTGTCATTGTAGTCGCGATAGCCATTGGCCGCGCGCGCCGGCTTGATCAGGTCGATATCCTCATAATACCGGATTGTCTTGGCCGGCAGGCCGGTTACATCTGATGCCTGGCCGATATTCATTCTCCGCCTCCCTGATTTGAATCCTGTTCCATCATGGTCACAATCCCAAGCCTTCCCTCTGCTGGAAGGTCAAGCATCAAGCTTGACCCGCCGCAACCGCAACGCATTGCTGATTACCGACACCGAGGACAGGCTCATCGCCGCCGCCGCGATCATCGGCGACAGCAATGTTCCGGTGATGGGATAAAGCACCCCGGCGGCGATCGGCACCCCCAGCATGTTGTAGGCAAAGGCGAAGAACAGGTTCTGCTTGATGTTGCGCAGCGTCGCCTCGGACAGCTTGCGCGCCCGCAGGATGCCACCCAGGTCACCCTTCAGCAAGGTGATGCCGGCGCTTTCAACGGCAACATCGGCGCCGGTTCCCATGGCGATGCCGACTTCGGCCGCGGCAAGCGCCGGCGCGTCGTTGACGCCGTCTCCCGCCATCGCCACCTTGTGGCCGGCCTTGTGCAGTTCATCCACCAGCGCCTTCTTGTCCTCGGGCAGAACGCCGGCGCGAACGTCGTCGATGCCCAGTTCGCTTGCCACGGCCCGCGCCGTCGTTTCATTGTCGCCGGTGGCCATGATGATGGTCAGGCCGGCCCGATGCAGCGCCGCGATGGCGTCCTTTGTCGTCGGCTTGATCGGATCGGCGACCGCCAGAAGCCCGGCCAGTTGGCCGTCGATCGCCACATACATGGCGGTCTTGCCCTCTGTACGCAGCGCATCGGCCTTTTCATCCGCCGCCGAATGGTCAACCCCGGCATGATCCATCATCGCCGCATTGCCGAGCGCAATGCGCTGCGCGCCGGACGCGCCACCGACACCCTTGCCGGTGATCGCTTCAAAATCCGTCACCGGTGCAGCCGCGATATCGCGGGCGGCGATCCCCTCGACGATGGCCTCGGCCAGCGGATGCTCCGAGCCGGCTTCGAGGCCGCGCACCAGCGCCAGCATGTCGCTCTCGCCGGTTTGTCCGAAACTGACAACATCAGTCAGCACCGGCTTGCCTTCCGTCAGCGTGCCGGTCTTGTCGACGACCAGCACATCGACCTTGGCCATGCGCTCGAGCGCCTCGGCGTCCTTGATCAGAACGCCCGCCTGGGCGCCGCGACCGGTGGCCGTCATGATCGACATCGGCGTGGCCAGACCCAGCGCACAAGGGCAGGCGATGATCAGCACCGACACCGCCGACACGATCGCAAACACGAAGGCGGGATCGGGGCCGATCAACATCCAGGTGACGAATGACAGAACCGCGACAATCACCACAGTCGGGACAAAATAGGAGGCAACCCGGTCAGCGAGCCCCTGGATCGGCGCGCGGGACCGCTGTGCCGCGGACACCATGGCGACGATCCGCGCCAGTTTGGTCTCGTCGCCGACCCTGGCAGCCCGGACAACCAGGCTGCCGTTCTTGTTCAGCGTACCGCCGGTAACCTCGTCGCCTTCACCCTTTTCCACCGCCAGCGGCTCGCCCGTCAGCATGCTTTCATCGACCGCCGTGTGGCCGTCGATGACGATGGCGTCCACCGGTATGGCCTCGCCCGGCCTGACCCGCAACCGGTCGCCCTCGACAATGTTTTCAAGCGGCGCGTCATATTCATCGCCATCCGGCGTGATCCGCCGGGCGGTCTTGGGCGCCAGATCCAGCAGCGCGCGGATAGCGTCGCCGGTCCGCTCCCGGGCTCTGAGCTCCAGCACCTGTCCGACGAAGACCAGCGCGATGATCACCACCGCCGCCTCGAAATAGACCGGCATGTGGCCGCCATGCATCTGCAGTCCAGCCGGGAACAGGGCGGGAAAGAAGGCCGCGACCGTCGAATAAAGATAGGCCGCACCCACGCCGATCATGATCAGCGTCCACATGTTGAGATTCCAGGTCCTGATCGACGTCCAGCCGCGATGGAAGAACGGCCGTGCCGCCCACAGCACCACGGGCGTCGCCAGCGCGAATTCCAGATAGAGCGTCAGCGTTTCCCCCAGCCACTGCCGGACTGGCAACCCCAGCATCGGCGCCATGGTCAGCACCAGCAGCGGAATGGCAGCGCCGGCGCTGACCCAGAGCCGGCGGGTGAAATCGATCAGCTCATGGTTCGGGCCTTCCCCGACGCCGTCCATCGGCTCCAGCGCCATGCCGCAGATCGGGCAGGTGCCCGGCCCTTCCTGCACGATCTCGGGGTCCATCGGACAGGTGTACATGGCGTTCTTCGGTGCAGGCTTCTTCTGTCTCTTCTTGTTGCCCGACAGGTAGAAATAGGGATCGCGCCCGAACTTGTCATGGCAGCCGGTCGAGCAGAAATGAAATTCCGCCCCCTTATAGGTGAGGCTCGGTTTGCCCTTGTCCAGCGCCACGCTCATGCCGCAGACAGGATCCTTGACCTTGCCGTCGACCGGCACGGTCGCGGCCGAGAACAGCGCATCCGTATCCACTGCGGAGTGATCGTGATGCGCGCATTGGCCATCGCCATGGCTGTGATCTTGATGTTCCATCTTGCTCATCCTTGCTGAATTGAAACGACTGTAATCCTTCCAGTCAATGGAAGGTCAAGCCTTATTCTCGGGAATCTTTTTTACGTTTCCATGGAACCTTCCGGTGCGGCAGGGTCGTTGTACCCACGACAGTAAGAACCCGGAGAGTGAAATGGCCTATTCCCGCTTCATCGCAATGATCCTGACATCCACATTGGTCATGTACGGCCTGATGTATCTCAATACCTGGGAGATGAGCCATGTCTGGTTCAGCCAGACCCGGATGTGGATGGCGCTCTACATGGGCGGCGTGATGGCGATCATCATGCTGGCGTTCATGCTGTCCATGTACACCAACCGCAAGGCCAACATCGCCATTCTCGCCGCATCCGTAATCGCTTTTACAGCCGGGCTTTACCTGGTGCGAAGCCAGGATACGGTCGGTGATGTGGCCTGGATGAAGGCGATGATCCCGCACCATTCCATCGCCATTCTGACGAGTTCGCGCGCCAATATTTCGGACCCGCGGGTGCGCAACCTGGCCGACAGCATCATCGAGGCCCAGCGCCGCGAAATCGCCGAAATGGAAGCGCTGATCGCCGATCTCAACGGCGGCCCGGCCGCAACCCCGGAAATCGACGGCAGGTAATTTGCCTCAGTCATCACCTTGGGATGTCGGTTTCCCATCGATATGGACCGTCAATTGCCCGTCCTGGGACCGGTTGACCCGAATTTCCCGGCGCGTTCCACCCAGGTCGATCTGCGCCGTGTAGCCGCTCCAGTGCGCTGGAATGGCTGGCCGGACAACGAGCTCTCCGCCGCGCACTTCAATCCCCAAGATGGCTTCGACTGCCGTACGGTAGAGCCAGCCGGCTGAGCCGGTGTACCAGGTCCATCCGCCGCGCCCGACCTTGTCGCCCGCGCCGTAGACATCGGCGGCCACGACATAGGGCTCGACACGATAGGTGTCGGCGGCGTCCTGCGTCAGCGCATGATTGATCGGATTGAGCATGGAGAAGGCGCGCCACGCCTCCTCGGTGCGGCCCATTTTCGCCAGCGCATAAACCACCCATGTCGCCGCGTGGGTATATTGTCCGCCATTCTCGCGAACGCCGGGCGGATAACCCTTGATATATCCCGGTTCCTTCGGTGTGGCCTCGAACGGAGGGGTGAACAGCCGGAGAATGCCGTCATCATCGTCGATCAGCCTGTCGGCGACGCTGTCCATCGCCTGGGCGGACCGCTCCATGTCGCCGCTTCCGGAGAGCACGCTCCACGACTGTGCAATCGAATCGATCTGGCATTCCTCGGATTCGATCGACCCGAGCGGCGTCCCGTCATCATAGTAGCCGCGGCGGTACCACTGGCCATCCCACCCGGCGCCGGCCAGAGCCGTCTTCAAACTCTCCGCATGGGCGCTCCATTTCTGCGCATGAGCGGATTGCTTCCGGCCCTCGGCAATCGGAATGAACTGTTCCAGCGCATGCAGCAGGAACCATGCCAGCCACACGCTCTCGCCACGGCCCTCTTCGCCGACGCGGTTCATCCCGTCGTTCCAGTCGCCACCCAGGATCAGCGGTAAACCGTGCGCTCCGGTGCGGGCGATGGCGAGGTTCAGCGCCCGTGCGCAATGGTCATAGATACTCGCCGTCGTGGAAGAGGGGGATGGCTCGAAGAACGCATCATGTTCATCTTCCGCAAGCATCTTCCCGGTCAGATACGGAACTTTCTCATCCAGAATCGCCCGGTCTTCGGTGACAGACAGATACTGGGTCACCGCATAGGCCAGCCACACCACATCGTCGGAGATCATGGTGCGCACCCCGGCCCCGGTGTCCGGCAGCCACCAATGCTGAACGTCGCCTTCCTTGAACTGGCGCGACGCGGCATTGAGGATCTGGCGGCGCGCCAGCTTCGAATCGTGCAGCAACAGCGACAACGTGTCTTGCAACTGGTCGCGGAAGCCGAAGGCGCCCGAAGCCTGATAGAACGCGCTGCGTGCTTGGATACGGCAGGCCAGGCTCTGGTAGGGAAGCCAGGTATTGACCATTGTGTTGAACGCATCGTCCGGCGTTTCCACCTGAAGCGTGCCGAGAAACTGCCGCCACTCGGACACCGTTGCTTCTTCGTACCCCTCGAAACCGCGATCGCGCAATCGTTCGAGCACGGGACTGACGTCCTCCGGTTTTTCCGCATCGCCCAGCGTGAAGACAACATGACGCGTCTGGCCAGGGGGGATTTCGATGTCGCAGGCAATAACGGCGCAAGGGTCACCGTAAGTTGCCGCGCCATTGGCGGGGGCAGCGCCGCTCATCACGGTTTTCGGGCGCTTGATGGTTCCGCCAATGCCAAAAAACTCGCCGCGCGACGCCAGGAAAGCAACAGCTGGACGGTCGGCGGCAAGGAATGTTGCGCGTCCCGGAAACGTCATCGAGTACGGGTTGGTGGCAGTCATCGCCGGGGCCGCCGGATCGAAGCGGCACTCGACGAAGGGCGCGGTCTTGGAGCGGTCATTGCCCAGCACCAGCTCGGCATAGGCATAGATTCGCAGCCGCAGGCTTGTTGCTTGCGGGTTGGTGATCTCAAGGCGGGCGAGCTTTGCGGGTTCATCGCCGGCGATGATCGTGGTCAGTCGCGACGTCAGCCCGTCACAGATCATCGACATCACGCTGCGGCCTGGGCCGTGACGTGTTTCATAGCGCGCGGCTTCGTCCACGGCCAAAGCCGCCAACGGCGCATACAGGGATCCATCGTCCAGGTCGTGAATATAGAATGCTTCGCCCGGACGGTTGATCACCGGATCGTTGGTCCATGGCGTCAGTTGATAGTCGCGCGAGTTGCGGCTCCAGGAGAAGGCCGCCCCTTCAGCCGAAACATGAAAGCCGAACTTGCCGTTGGAGATCACGTTGATCCAGGGTTGCGGCGTCGAGCCCCCGGCAGCAAGCCGGATCACATACTCATTGCTGACCGGATCGAAACCGCCATAACCGTTCCAGAAAAGCAGATCACCGCCAGCGACATCCTCGCCATGGGAGGGGACACCGTCGCTCTGAAGGAACGTGCGCGGCATTTCGGGCGCGGGCAGCATCAGTTGCGGCTTGCCAGCGGCGCGCACATCTTCCATCTCGCCCGGCGTTCCCTGCATTTTCTTGATCCGCTCAAGCTGTTCCGAGAGCTTGCCATTGCGCGCGTGCAAGACGATACGGGCCGCGGCGAGCAGCGCGGAGTGGTCGCTTTCCGTCATCAGATCGCGGCGGACCGAGAAAATATGCTGACCCGGCCCCGACGCCAGACCGCGTCTGGCCGCGTTCATGCAGTAGGAGTCAATGGCGTTCTGGACATCCTGCGCATAGGAAGAAGCGCGCTCATTGACGATGACCAGATCGGAAATCATGCCGCGCGACCGCAGATATTCCTGCATGCGGAACGCCTTGCGGACGATTGGCAAATCGCCTTCGCTGTCCAACCGCAGCACGAAAATCGGAAAGTCTCCGGATATTCCCATTGGCCACAGCGCGGACTGCTGGTGCACCACCGCCATTGCGTTGTCCGATGACAGCGACAGATCGGGATACACCAGGTAGCCGGCAAATGCCTGGAACAGCGCGGCTTCCTGCGGCGTGATGTCGGTATGACGCATCTGCACCTGCGACCGTGTCCAGGCAAGATGTTGCTCCTGGGAGAAGCTTTCCGCATGATGAAAGTGGGTAACGGCGGCTTCGATATCCTGCCGGCGCGGCGCCGCGATTGTCCAGAATATAACCTCGATTTCCTTGCCGGCCGGAATGCGCACGATGCGGCGCAAGGCCATGCAGGGGTCCAGGGTATAGCCGTCGCTTCCGCTGAGCCTGGCGCCCGGCTCGAAAGCCGCGGCGTCAGCCAGGCTGCGCCCGCGGCCGATGAATCGCCTGCGATCGGTTTCCGCCTGTGTCGCGCGGCCGCCCTTGGCGTCGGAAACGAGATGCGCGACGCACATGTCGGGGTCGGTTGGCGCACGCCTGTTGCGTTCCGCGTAAATGACATCGCCTTGTTCGCCAATGCAGGTGCGAACGAACATTTTCGAGAAGGCGGGATGGGCGGAGTCGGCGGCATCGGCGGACAGAACCGGTTCGCAATAGGACGTCAGTTCTATGATTCTCTCCCGCGTCCCCTTGTTGGTCAGGACAACCCGACGGCCTTCAGCATCGAAGCTCGATGCGACAAGGCATTCCAGCCGCGAGCTCAGCGTGCCGTGGGTCTTGAAAAATTCAGCCTTCTCGTCCGAGAAAACGGTTCTTGCGGACTCCTCCGGAGAGGCATGCGGTCCCGGCGTGGCTGACCACCAATGTCCATCTTCAAGATCGCGCAGGAAGATGAAGTTGCCCCAGTCATCAAACGTAGGATCGGGGCGCCATCGTGTCACGGAGAGGCCGTTCCAACGCGCATATCCCGACCCGCTGGCGGTCAGCATGACCGAATAGTGGCCGTTGGAGAGAAGTAGAATTTCGCGGCGGTTCCGCGCGGGATCGGCGATCACGCGGAATTCCCGCTCCTGCAGTTGCGACAGGCCGTCGGTGGCTTCCGTGGATTGCTCCGCGCGCCGCAACGGCACAAGTTGACGCGGCGGCTTCTCCTGCAGCAGCAATTCGGCCGCTTCGATCACTGGATCGGCATGAAAGCGATCCCGCATCAGCCCATCATGAACAGCATTGGCAATCGCCACGATGCTCATGCCCTGGTGGTGGGCCATGTAATTGCGGACGACGGCGCAGTTGTGGCCCCGAGGCAGGCGCGACGGCGTAAAATCGATGGCATCGTAATAGCCGTAGCCCCCCAGCGCGCCGTATTTCCGCAAACGGTCGAAATTCGCCAACGCCTCCGCCGGCACATATTGACAAGCCAGCGCTGTCGCATAGGGAGCGATCACGAGATCATTGACCAGATTGCGCTTGAGGCCGAGCGAGGGCACTCCGAAATTCCGGTACTGGTAATTCAGATCCCGATCCCGGCCATTGAATGCGGATTCGGAGATCCCCCAGGGAACATTGTGCGCCTTGCCGTAGCTGATATGCCGCGCGATCGCCAACCGGTTGGTCTGGCTCAACAGCCCGCCCCTTCGCTCATGCATGACCAGCGGCGGCATCAGATACTCAAACATCGAGCCCGACCATGAGGCGAGAGCGGCCTGCCAGTTGACGTCGACGATGGGACGTCCCAGCCGAAACCAGTGGGTACTCCGGATGTCGCCCTTGGCGATGGCGAACAAACTTGTCAGGCGAGCCTCGGACGCGAGCAGGTCATAGCAGGAGGAATCGAGTTCACCATCCTCGAGCCGGTAGCCGATCGATAAAAACCCTCGCGTGGCGTCAAGTAGAAACGAGAAATCCATGTCGAAGGCGATCTTCCGGGCTCTTTCCGACGTGATCCGCAAGTGCCGTTGCAACGGCCCAAGTTGGGTGCGGTCGAAAGTCGCGTCGGCGAAATGCGACTCGCACGTCGCGTGCAGGCTCATGGCCCAGGCAATGACATCGGCGCTTTCGGCGGACTTGACCGCGCTGTCGAGGTCAACAGCCAGGGCCGCCACCTCGGCCGCGATCATGGACAGGTTGATGGCGCGCACCGGCGCAATCTGCGGCTCCTGCAAATGCTGCTCGAACATCCGCAGGAATCCCGACAAACGTTCCTCGAGCCTGCGTCGCAACGGCCGTGTGCTCCGGCGGTCATCGGCGACTTTCTGGAGCGATTGCTCGAGTATGTAGGCGACGTCGCCAATCCCCCTAATGTCGCCAAGCAGATGGACCGCGGGTGCTTCAGACCACGTCCGCAATGCGGCGCTGACCGCGATCAGGTGCCCGGCCAGATTGCCGCTGTCCACGCTTGAAACATAGCCCGGCGGCAACACCTCCAGCGTGCGCGTGTTGTACCAGTTGAACAAATGGCCACGGTGCTGCGCAAGCTTTTCAACGGTATCGAGCGTCTTGTCGATGCGGCCGAGCGTTTCCGACAGCCGGATCCAGCCGAAATCCCGGGCCGCCACCGTCGATAGCAGATACATGCCGATATTGGTTGGCGAGGTGCGCTCCGCCACCAGCGGTTCCGGATCTTCCTGGAAATTGTCGGGCGGGAGATAATGATTCTCTTCGGTGACAAAGCGCTCGAAATACCGCCATGTGCGGCGGGCGATGAGGCGCAGCTGCAGTTCGACCTTGGCGTCGAGACTCAGCGAATCTTCCGTCAATGCCGGCTTGCTCACAAACCAGGCAATGGCGGGCGCCGCCACCCACAAGGCGCAGAAACCGCCGGCGATGACCGCGGTTTGCGGTTCGAACGCCAGAGCCAGAGCGAAGGCGGACAGGCCGATGAAAGGAGACTGCCACATCATGGCGTAATAGGAGGCAACAGTCTTGCTCGCGGACGCCTGGGCCTGATGCGCGGTTTTCCATTCAAGAAGATGCCGCCGGCTGATGAAAACACGATAGAGCGACCGGGTGATGGCGTCCGCCATGACCCAGGCGGTATGCGCGATGAACACGATGCGCAGCGCAACCTGCGCCGTCGCATTGAAGATTTCGGACGCCAGATTGCGGAAATATCCGCCAACCGACATGTTTTCATTGCGGGGAACGATCGCGGATAGGAAGGACAATGTCGGCGCGACAAACAGACTGATGATCAGGATCAACTGCCACACCGCGGCGGTTTCCAGCGCAAGCATGGACCACGCCAGAACGGATCCGGCGATCCAGGCGATGGGAATGAGGGATCGGCGCAAATTGTCCAGCAGCTTGTATCGCCCGAGCAGGTCGAGGCCGGAGGAGCGGGAAAAAATGAACGGCAGCAACTGCCAATCGCCACGCACCCATCGGTGCTGACGCGAGATCTCGACGTCATAGCGAACAGGAAAATCCTCGATGAACTCGACGTCGGTCGCCAGCGCCGCCCGCGCGATCGACCCTTCCAGAAGGTCATGGCTCAGAACCGAATTCTCTTCTATCCTGCCGGCCATGGCGGCCTCGAAGGCGTCGATGTCGTAGAGTCCCTTTCCCGTATAGGAGCCTTCACCCATCAGATCCTGATAGATGTCGGAAACCGTGAAGACGTAGGGGTCAAGCCCGCGATCCACCGAAAAGGTCCGCTGGAAGGCGGAAGCTTCCGAGCCCGTGGTCAGCGAAGCGATGACGCGTGGTTGCAGAATTGTATAGCCGGCGGTGATTTTGCCCTTTTCCGCATCCCACTGAGCGGCATTGAGCGGATGGGCCAGCTTGCCGACCAATGCCCGCACCCGGTCGCGCGGCAGGCGCGTGTCGGAATCAAGCGTCATCACGTAGCGAATTGCTTCCGGGATTTCATGGCTTGGCGTCAGGAAGGTCGTATCGGGGTCGCCGCGCAGCAATAAATTGAGTTCGTGCAGTTTTCCCCGCTTGCGCTCCCATCCCATCCACGTGCCTTCAGCTTCGTTCCAGAGACGGGCGCGGTGAAAAAGAAAGAAGCGGCGGCTGCCGGTGTCGGCGTATTTTTCCGCCAGTCTGTCGGTCTGTTGCTCGGCGTAAGCCAGGATGTCGTCATCGCGTTGGCTCTTCTCCGTTTCACTGTCCGTCCAATCGCTGGCCAGCGCGAAAAACAGCTCCTTGTCGGTGTTGGCGAGATAATGGACTTCCAGGTTTCGAAGCAGTTCATCGACGCTGTCCATGTCGCCGAAGAGACAGGGAACGACCACCAGCGTGCGCGCTTCAGCCGGCACGCCGTCCTCGAACGCGTAACCGGGGAGATGGTCCGGTCGAACGAAGGAGAGGGCAAGATACTGGAAAAATCCGGAAGCCGCTTCCCAGGCCGGTAATATGAACAACGCCGAAAGGATCGCCAGCTCGGCGGTTGGAACATTGTGTGCGGCCAGTATCTGCGCCGCCATCCAGACAAAGAGCACCGCCAGCACCGCGACCGGAGCGGCAATGCCGGCCACCCCCAGATTGCGATAGATGCTGCCCGCTTTCTCGAATAGATGCGCGCGATAGCCGGCCTGCTGCTGCAGCCGGATCACGCCCTCGTCCAGGAAATAGAACCCCAGATCCTTTTGCCGCGGATCGGAGATCTCCGGATCTTCAAGCGCCTGCCCAGCCAGCTCAAGTGCCGCGACCGCGACATCCTGCTCGCTGTATTCGGAACGGCGGGCGATGCGTTCGATAACATCGCGGTAGCTGTTTCGGGTGCGCGCATCGAGCAACCCGAAATTGCTTGCCGAGCGCAGCACGCAATCGACTCGTGAGACCGCTTCGAACCATTTGGTCCAATCGGTCTCATCGATCCGCCTGAGGCTGCGGATGATGTTGCCGGCGGTGAGATTGCCCATCGAAAGCCGGGTGTGCTCGGAAATGATCACTTCCTCGGCGTGGGTTCCCCGCTGCTCCAGCAGGTTCTCAAGCCAGGTCAACGCGTCGGACGATCCCTGGCTGCCATCGCGGAGACGATAGAGCAATTGCGCGGCGTAGGTATCGTCGTTTGTCGCCTCCGCTCCCGCGTTCAGCAGCGTGGGGTTGATTGGCTCGACGCCTGACGAGGCGACCTCGTCAGCGAAACGGTTGGCCAGCCCGCGCATTTCGCGCGCCATCTCCACCTTGTCGGAAATCCGCCTGAGGTTTTCAAGCAGAACCATCCGCAGGATTGCCGGAATCGCCCATGTTTCGCCGATCGTGAGAACCTTATGCTTCTGAAATCCGGTGATCAGGCGGATCAGCTCATCAGGATCAAAACTGGAACTGGTGTGAGCGACATAAAGCCATGCAAGGGCCAGTGTGCGGGGAACATCGCCGCCGCCGCTGACCGGGACGGTGGGCAGCCTGCGATAGAATTTTTGCGGCAGATCCCGCGCAACCTGCCGCACATTTTCGTCGACCAGATGATGATTGTCGAGCAGCCACTCCGCCGCCGGCGTGATCAGCAATCGCTCTTCGGCGGCCTTGGCGATGGAGCTGTAACTTGTCTGCAGCGCGGACCTATTGTCCTTGACGCGCGCGGGAAAGGCAAAGCCATCCCATGCCGGCAGGTCCCAAATGGATTGGTGGCAAAGCCTTTCCCCCAGCGCTTCGAGTTCTTGCGCGGCGAGAAAATCGGCTCTTATCGCTTGAACACCGGCCCCGCCTGCTTTTCGCGGCGCGAGGGGAATCGCCTCGCTTGGGATGATTCCGGACCTCAAGCGTGATAATATATTCATGTTCGCCATTTCAAAACTGATAATCACATTCAACGCGCCAGCGGGGCATGCGTTCCACTGTCTGATACTCAGCCCGAGATGGCGCTGTGTCCATCAGATGGAAGCCGCTTATACATTATTGCATGTCGTGTAAGACCGTGCAGCGGTTTTGCGATCAGATTGTGGCGGCACCTGTTACAGGTCTTGCCGGAACCAATTTGCAGGACCCGAAAGAGACCGTCTGCCTTCATCCTCGATGGTGTTGGACAGGATCCCGATCCCGGAAATCCCGATACTGCCGCCCTGTTTCATGAAAAGTTTCGGCTCGACCAATGGTCCATCCGGACCCGCAGCCTGCATTCCGGACCGCGCGGGGCTGCTCTTGCCTGTCGTGCAAAAGCGCTCAGCGGCTTTGAGAAAACGGCATGCAAAGACAAGAAGCCAAACGTCATCCGAATCCGTTTGAATGCGACATGCTTTAGCAAGGCGCCACCCGCTCGGCCGTGGCCGGGTTCCGTTCAAGCCGGCATGGGCTGCTACACTTCCATCCATTCCTTGCGCAATGCGTGGTCGGCTTCCAGCTCGGCCGGTGTTCCGGCGAACACGATCCGGCCGTGACCCATGACATAGAGACGCTCGGAGATTTCCGGCGCGATGGTGAGCTTCTGTTCAACCAGCAGGATCGAGGCGCCGCGCCGCGCGATCTCCAGCAGAAGCTCTTTGACCTTCGTCACCATCAGTGGCGCCAGGCCCTCGGTCGGTTCGTCGACCATGACCAGATCGGGATCCCCCATGAGCGTCCGGCAGATGGCGAGCATCTGCTGCTCGCCGCCGGACAGAAATCCGGCCGCCGTGTCGGCGCGTTCACGCAAAACGGGAAACAGCTCGTAGGCGTCTTCCGGGCTCCATCGCCCTTTGCCGCTTCCCGACTTGACCCCGAGCAGAAGATTGTTGCGCACGCTCAGGCTGGGAAAGATATCCCGGTTCTCCGGCACGTAGCCGATGCCGCAATGGGCAATCTGATGCGGTTCCAGACCGAGCAGTTCTCTGTCGCCGAACCGAATGCTCCCGTTGGCCCGAACCAGTCCCATGATCGCTTTGATCGTGGTTGAGCGTCCAACGCCGTTTCGTCCCATCAGGCTCACGATCTGCCCGTCTTCGACGTCAAGGTCGATGCCATCGATGACATGGCTCTTGCCATAATATGCGTTCAGGTTGCGAACCTGCAGCATCACGCCACCTCCACGCCGAGATAGGCTTCCTGGACGCGCCGGTTGGCCTTGATCTCGTTGGGCGTGCCGGTCGCGATGACCTCGCCGTAGAGCAGAACCGAGACGCGGTCGGCCAGTTCGAAGACAACGCTCATGTCGTGTTCCACCATCACCAGGGTCTTGTTCTCGGACAGCATCCGGATCAGCTCCACCGCGCGGGCGGTTTCGCTGTGACTCATACCCGCGGTCGGCTCGTCAAGCAGAATGACGTCGGCGCCGCCCGCAACCGTCAGTCCGATTTCGAGCGCCCTTTGTTCCGCGTAGGAGAGCATGCCGGCCATGACGTCGCGCCGCCTGGTGAGTTCCAGCCGCTCCAGCACCTCGTCGGCACGCTCGTGAACATCCTTCAGCCGCGGGCACAGCCTCCAGAACGAGTAGCGATAGCCCATCGGATAATAGAGCGCGCAGCGAATGTTCTCGACCACGCTCATGCGGTGAAACAGCGTCGTGATCTGAAAGCTGCGACTGAGACCAAGGCGGTTGATCTTGTAGGGCGCCATCCCGGTGATGTCGCGGTCGCGCAATTCGATGCGGCCGGAGGTCGGCGCCAGATGTCCGCTGATCAGGTTGAACAGCGTCGACTTGCCGGCGCCATTCGGACCGATGATGGCGTGTCGCTCGCCATCCCGAACCTCGAGGTTTGCGCCCTGAATGATCCGTATCGAGCCGAAAGACTTCTCTACATCCTGCAGTCTGATGGCGGGACTGGCGTTCATGTGGCGGCATCTCCCGTCAAATGGTGGCGCACGTCCGCCCAGGCATGGCCGACCCTGTGGATTGTCTCTCGCAGCAGTAGCGCGCCGAGCGCCAATGCCCCGAGCCCGAATGCCCATGGGCGCCACCCGTCGGCGTCAAATTCGATGCCCGCCAGGTTCATGGTCGCGGTCAGGGCGCCCGGTTGCGACAGGTGATAGCTCGATTCAATGACAACCACGGCGCCGGCCAGAAGTGTCGCCGCCGTCACCAACGCCAGACCGTAGGCGGGCAGCAGCCGGTGCATGAGGCGCGCGCGCAGGACCGGTTCATGCACTGCCAGAACGCCCGATACCCCATTGGGGGCGTACAGAACGACGATGATGAAGAAAACGCCGAGATAGAACATCCAGGCTTCGGTATAGGCGCTCAGGACAATCGAGAGCGCCGTGTAGATGATCGCGCCAAGAACCGGGCCAAGGAAATAGCCGGTCCCGCCAATATAGGCCATCATCAGAACATTGGCCGAATACTCGATACCGACGGCTTGGGCGGTGATGATTTCGAAGTTGATCGCGAACAGGCTGCCCGCGATCCCGGCGAAGAACCCGGAAATCGCAAACATCAGGAACCGGACCGTCTGCGGGTTATAGCCGACGAAGGCCACGCGCAACGGGTTGTCGCGTACGGCGTTGGCCATCCGCCCGAGCGGCGTTTGGGTGATCAGGTACATCAGCAGCGCCGAGATCACCATCCAGGCGGCAATGACGTAATAGACGTCACGTTGCGGCCCCATCGACAGGTTGAACAGCACCGGGCCGCTCATCCTGTCACCGGAAATGCCTTCCTCTCCGCCAAAATAGCCGCGCATGATGTTGGAGCTGGCGGCCACAAGTTCCGCGAACCCCAGCGAGATCATGGCAAAGATGGTTCCCGAGCGGCGTGTCGAAACCCAGCCCAGAATGATGCCGACGGCCAGCCCCATCAATCCGCCGACGATCGGCAGCAATGGAACCGGCAGCGGCAGGTCACCATCGGTGATGGCGTTCAGCGCATGCAGCGCGGTGAAGCCACCGAGGCCGAAATACACCGCATGCCCGAAAGACAACAATCCGCTCTGGCCGAGCAACATGTTGTAGGACAGGGCGAAAACGATGCCGATGCCCAACTGGTTGAGCAGCGTCAGCGCGTAGCGGCTGTTGAACAGGTGCGGGAGCAACGCCAGAATGACGATTGTTGCCGCAACGAGCATCAGTGGCAGGAAGCGGTTACCGGGGATCATCGGCGCCAGACCTTTTTGAATGCGGGCATCATGAGTCACGGGTCCCCAGCAAGCCGCGCGGTCGCAGCACCAGGATCAGGACCATGAACAGATAGGGAAGGATGGGCGCCACATCGGAGATCCGCTTCGACCACAATTCATGGAGCGGGACATTGCGAAGATCCAGCCCGACCGTCGCGAAGATGTCGGTCAACGACACGTCGATCGCGACCGCGGTGGTCTGGATCACGCCGATCAGCAGCGAGGCGATGAAGGCGCCGGTGAGGGAACCCAGCCCACCGACAATGATGACCACGAACACGATCGTTCCCAGCGCCCGCGCCATGCCGGGCTCGGTGACAAACGCGTTGCCGCCAATGACGCCGGCAAGTCCGGCCAGTCCGGTTCCGGCCCCGAACACCAGCATGAAGATTCGGGGCACGTTATGACCCAGCGTGCCGACGGTTTCGGGATGGGTCAGCGCCGCCTGGATGATCTGGCCGATCCGGGTCCGTGCGATGACGCCGTAGAGAAACACGAACATGGTGATGGAAACCGCCATCATGAAGATCTTGTAGGCGGAATAGGACATGCCGCCGATCTGGAACAGCGCGAAATCAAGATCGGGCGGGACGGTATAGGGCACGGGATTGCGCCCCCAGATCAACACCACCGCTTCCTCGATCAGCATCGCCAGACCGAAGGTGAACAGCAATTCGGCAACATGGCCGTGACGGTGCACGGTCCTGAGAAAATAGCGTTCGACCAGAGCGCCTATGCAGCCGACCAAAACCGGCGCGACGATGAGCCCCGGCCAGAAT
This sequence comes from Hoeflea sp. BRH_c9, assembly GCA_000961635.1. Taxonomy (GTDB): domain Bacteria; phylum Pseudomonadota; class Alphaproteobacteria; order Rhizobiales; family Rhizobiaceae; genus Hoeflea. The sequence continues at coordinate 17,978 of LADQ01000175.1, forward strand.
CCGGTGATCGTGCTGATCTGATAGGCGAAGTAGGCCCCCAGCATATAGAATGACGCGTGCGCGAAGTTGAGCACGCCCATCATGCTGAAGATGAGGGTCAAGCCACTCGACATCATGAACAACAGCAATCCGTACACGATTCCGTTGAACAGGAAGAAAATCCAGCCTTCCACGACCGCCTCGCAGGTTATGAGAGAAGTGACGGGCCGGCCGTGCGTTGTAAAACCTGCACGACCGGTCGCTAGCTCTTTGCGGACAAGAGCCTATTCGGGGCGCTTCATCTCGCAGCTTGTCGGAAGAACCGTGCTCTCGAGCGTGAACTCCTGGTCGGTCTTGAAGCCGATGCCGCTGTTTTCGAGATCGAACTTCATGCCCTTGGCAAGGGTCGCCAGATACAGCTGCTGGAACATCTGGTGGTCGTCCTTGCGCATCCACACCTCACCGACCGGGGTCGGCAGGCGCATGTCTTCCAGCTTGAACGCCACGGCCTTCGGATCCGGGCTTCCGGCTTCGTTGACGGCCTTGGTCAGCATGTTCATCAGCGTGCCGACGCGGTAATAGGCCCAGTCGAACTCCGGATACAGTTGCTTGAATTCGGTGACGATGGGGTCCATCTCCGCGTTAGGCACGTTGGCGTGCCATTCGGAAATCTGCCGGACATGATCGACGCCGGCGTCGCCGAGCGCCGACACCCCGCCAAGCAGGCCTGCGTAGAAGGTAAGCCATTCGACATCGAGGCCGGCGTCCTTGCCCGCATTGACCAGAAGCGAAAGGTCGTTGCCCCAATTGCCGGTGATGACCGCCTCGGCGCCGGATTGCTGGATCTTGGCGACATAGGGCGAGAAGTCCTTGACCTTGATCAGCGGGTGAAGGTCGTTGCCGACGATCTCGATATCGGGCCGCTTTTCGGCGATTATCTTGACCGCGGCCGCGGCGACCGCCTGCCCGAAGGAATAGTCCTGATTGATCAGATAGACCTTCTTGATCTCCGGCCGCTCGACCAGATAGTCGGTCATCGCGGCCACCTTCATGTTGACATTGGCGTCGAAGCTGAAGTGCCAGAAATTGCACTTCTCATTGGTCAGCGCCGGATCGATCGCCGCATAATTGAGGAACAGCAGCTCCTCGCCGGGATTGCGATTGTTGTACTTGTCGATCGCATCGACCAGAGCGTGCGCCACCGACGACCCGTTGCCCTGAACGATATAGCGGATGCCCTGATCAATCGCGCTCTGCAGGACCGTCAGGCTTTCTGCGGCGTTGATCTTGTTGTCGAAGGGAACGATCTCGTAGGTCAGACCGTCCGGCAAGGCCTTCTCCGCATTCAGCTTGTCGACCATGAACCGGAAATGGGCCAGGCCGGCATTGCCAATATTGGCGAAACCGCCACTCAAAGGGTCGATGTAAGCGATCCGGACCGTCTCGGCTGAAGCCGCGATTGGAACGAACGCCGATGCAACCGCCGCCATAGCGGCCCCGAGTATCGCACTGCGTAGAACATGTTTCATTTTGATCTCCTCCACGAGATAGGCTGATCTTTCGATCGTTTTTCGTTGTCCTTGCATTCCCGGCCTTTTCCCGGCTTTCTCCCTTTTGTCCGAGTCCCGATCCTTATTTGGCGCCCGGCCTTGCTGATCCGACAACCGCGTCAATCGGCCGGTCATCATCGAAACCGGCAAGGTTGTAGCCGCGCTTGAAGTCCGCGAAGTGCTTGCGCATCCAATGTTCGGCGGCATCCCCGTCCCTGGCCGACAATGCGTTGAAAACGGCTGAGTGTGCATCCAGCAGGCGGCCGGGGGCCTGTGGCAGGGCGTCGATGATGGCGCTCACGGCAGAGCGGCACAGCAAGATCGTTGGTTCCTGCGTCAGGACCATCGCGTCGTTCCTGGTTGCTGTTGCGACCAGGATATGGAACTCGATATCCGCGTCGACCAGGCTCCTGCCGTTCTCGATCGCGTGCCGGGTCTGTTGAAGATTCCGGCCGACAGCCGACAACTCCTCGTCGGTGATCCGTTCGGCGGCCATGCGGGCGATCGCGGGCTCGAGAATCATCGAGATCTCCCACAACTCGCGAAACGAGACCCGGCGCAGAATCAGGGCGCGCTGTTCGCGCGAGCCGAGTTCATCGTAGCGCGGCAAGGCCGCAAACAGCCGCCTCCCCGCCTTTCGCTTGACCAGACCACGCTGTTCAAGCAGCCGGATACCCTCCCGCACCGTCGAGCGATTGACGCCAAAATCCTCGGCCATCTCCGTTTCGGTCGGCAGCTTGTCGCCGTACTGCAACTGGCCGTCCATGATTCGCTGCTCGATGGCGTTGGAGACCACGCGGTATGCGGGAACAATGTCGAGCTTGTCGAACAGGCGCTTCATCGGTGATCATCCTCCCGGGACATCATCGGCGGAACGCGCCCCAACCGGCCAAGGACCGGCGGTCGTGCGGAATCAATAGCTGACGCGCGGACCTCACCAATAATCTCCCCCCAACTTGCTGGCCAATACATTCGCGGCGCTTTGCACTCACAGCAGTCGGCATATCCACTCAATATTGGTTTGCCCGACAAACCATATACAACTGCTTGATGGAGTCAATTCCAATTTATTATCCTGAATATACAGTCAGTTAGGTGCTATTCATCCACGATATTTGTTGCTGGTCATCATTGAAGTTGCGTTTGTCCGACAAACGACTTTCACGAGCTCGAACACCGCATCGGAACGGCCAAGGATAGCCGGCACCCCAACATTGCCCGGACCACGATACGGATCTGTCGGGTCTGGGTGCCGAACAGGTGGCTCGCTCCACCGGCGCCTTGATCGATTTCGTCGGTGACATGCTCCCGATCATCGAGCGCGAGGTCGATCCCGCGTTCCTTGACTATTCCCTCGAACCCATTCCATCCGAGGGCACGAAGTGCAAGACAACAGACCGGCCTGAACCTTTGGTGCCGTGCAGTCAAAGCCAGGATCGGACGTTTCTTACTGGCGGCGGCGAGACACATCAGGCCCGCGGCCGCGACCGCGACCGCGACCAGTGGATTGCGGTCATTGCCGCTCTTGCAAATTGAAATATGAATCAGTATTCATGTTTTATGTCCACGAACGCTTATCCGAGAACCAGCAGGGGCGTAGCACGGCGCGAGCAGATCCTGCGCGCGGCCGAGGCGATGATCGGCGCCCAGGGATTTTCCGCCGCGTCGATTGCCGACATCACGCGGCATGCCAAGACTGCGCTGGGGACGTTCTACATCTACTTTTCCAGCAAGGAGGATGTCTTCCGCGAGCTGGTTCTGGAAATGGGGCAGCTGACGCGCGCCGTCATCACCCAGGCGGTGGCAGGGGCGCCCAATCGGCTGGAAGCCGAGCGGGCCGGACTGAAGGCTTTTTTGCGCTTTGTTGTCGAGCGCCCGTCGCTCTACCGGATCGTCGAGGAAGCCCGTTTCATCGACGCCGAAGCCTACAAGGCCTATTTCACCAGCTTCGCCAAGGCCTACGCCGCGCAATTGAACGACGCCGCCGCCGCTGGCGAGTTGCGCCCCGGCGACGCCGAGGTCCGCGCCTGGGCGCTGATGGGCATCGCCAAGACCCTGGGCGAGCGCTACGTCCTGTGGGACGACACGTCTGACATCGATCATGTCGTTGACGAGGCTTTCTCGATGATCCGGGATGGTCTTGCGCCATGACCGCG
>LADQ01000238.1 GCA_000961635.1 Hoeflea sp. BRH_c9
GAGGCCGCGAGGGCATGGACCAGAACGCCGTAGCGCGCGATCAGCAGCCCGCCAAGCGCCGCGCCGGCGACGCCGCCAAGGCTCCAGAATCCGTGGCAGGACGACATGATGGCGCGGCCCTGGCGTTTTTCCACCTCGACGGCGTTGGCGTTCATGGCGACATCCATGCCGCCGATAAGCCCGCCAAAGACAAACAGCGCGATGGCGGCGAGCCAGATCGACGGGGCGATCGTAACCAGCACCAGGCTGGCGACGGTGAAAGCCGCCAGAACCCGCACCACCATCTGTGACCCGCGTTGCGAAATCAGCGCGCCGACAAGCGGCATCGCACAAAGCGAGCCTATGCCGAAACACATGATCATCAGACCCAGATCGCTTTCATCAAGATCCAGCCTGAAGGCGAATTCGGGGATCTTCGGCGCCCAGCTTCCAACCAGAAATCCGTTGGCGAGAAACATCAGGGAAACCGCCAAACGCTGCGGCGTGAGCAGCGGCGGGGCTGAAATGGTCGGGGCAAGCATAAACATCTCCGAATTAAATCGATTAACAAATCCATTACAAGCATTTCCGTACCGCGTAAATCGCCCTTGATATCACTCGGAGTGACGATGTGACACATCGCGTTTTTCAACGCCCGATCAGAAAAAGATGCCGTTTTCAGCATTGCCGTGTTAAGCCCTCGCAACTATACGCGCGAGCCAGGGCAATTGGCCCGGCCGGCAGAAAAAAATCAGGAGACTACGGATGGAGCCATCATCGGCGCGGGATTGGGTTGGGCGGTTGCGGCCCTACAGGCAGCCGGACGACCGGCGAGGCATTATTGAAACGATCCTCACCGGCGGGCTTCTGGTCGTCTTCTGGGTTCTGATGTGGTTTGCACTGCCCGTCAGCACGCTGCTGACGCTTCTGCTTTCCGTTCCGGCGGCCCTGATGATGGTGCGGTTGTTCATCATTCAGCATGATTGCGGCCACGGCTCGATGTTCACGTCTGCCAAGTGGAACGACCGGGTTGGCCGGGCGCTTGGGGTGGTCACCCTGACGCCATATGATTACTGGCGCCGGTCGCACGCGCTGCATCACTCCGCATCGGGCAATCTCGATCGCCGCGGCATCGGCGACATCGATACGCTGACCGTCAAGGAGTATCTGGCGCTGTCCGGCATAGGGCGTCTGAAATACCGTCTCTACCGTCATCCAATCGTGATGTTCGGAATTGGGCCAGCCTTCATTTTCCTATTGCAGCACCGCATGCCGGTCGCCGCACTCAAGGACGGGGTGATGTCATGGGCCAGCGTGATGGCGACGAATCTGGCGATTGCCGCCATGTGGGTGGCGCTCGGTCTGCTGGTCGGGTTCAAGGCGTTCCTGATCATCCATTTGCCGATCATGCTGATTGGCGCATCCATCGGGGTGTGGATGTTCTATGTCCAGCACCAGTTCAACCCGACCCATTGGGACCGCGCTCCGGATTGGGAGCGTGAATTCGCGGCTTTGCACGGCAGTTCATTTTATGATCTGCCCAAGCCGCTGATGTGGCTGACGGGCAATATCGGCATTCACCACGTTCATCACCTTTCAAGCCGGATCCCCTATTACCGGCTGCCGCAGGTGATGCGGGACTTTCCCGAGCTTGCCGAAATCGGCCGGCTGACATTGTGGGAAAGCTTCCGCTGCGTGCCCCTGGCGCTGTGGGACGAAGATCGCCGCCGGCTGGTGCCGTTCCGCGCGCTTCGCAACCGGACAATGGCCGCCGCGGCGTGAGGCCGGCTGGCAAATTGATGTAAATTCAAGCGTCCGGGTTGAGCTATTTGGCCAACCTGGACGTTTGATTGCGCTTTTGCTTGTGCAGGGCGAAAAAACAGTGTAAGGCTGAGCCATCGATTTTTTGACCGGACGACTTGGTCGCGCACCGCCAGATGCGGAGACACGCTCAACACTTCACATAAACTCGATGACGAACGCCTGCGCCGAGCGCTTTAAAGAGCGCTTGCGCCGGAAAATGCATTCATGGACAAAAAGGACTCCCCCCCATGAAAACCGGTACTGTCAAATTCTACAACGACCAAAAGGGCTTCGGCTTCATCGCACCTGACGACGGCAGCAAGGACGTGTTCGTGCACGCGACTGCGCTTGAGCGTGCAGGCATGCGCGGACTGGCCGAAGGCCAGAAGGTGACTTTCGACACCGCTGAAGACCGTCGCACCGGCAAGACTGCCGTTTCGACAATCCAGGCTGACTGAAAAGTCCAATCTGAGATAGGCTGGCTTGGCTGGTCGCTGTGATTAGATTGCGCCCGGGAACCACGGTTCCCGGGCGTTTTCGTGTTTGGGGCACCGATACTGAAAATGCCCGTTTCGTCCGGCGCCGGTGATGGAAACGCAAAAAGCCGGCCCATGACGGACCGGCTCTCAAACCAAGGTTTCACACCTCAGGCGGCTTTGAAAAGCTCAGGCGCTTTCTTTGGGCGTCAGAACCTGACGGCCGCGATACATGCCGGTCTTCAGGTCGATGTGGTGCGGACGGCGCAGTTCGCCGGAATTCTTGTCCTCGACATAGGTCGGGGCCTTGAGGGCGTCCGCGGAACGGCGCATGCCGCGCTTGGACGGGGAGGTTTTACGCTTCGGAACAGCCATTTCGAACTCCAGTTCAACATTCAGGCATGTCCAACGGTCGACCCAAGGGCCGAAACTGACACATGCCGATTTCGGAAATTTGCCGGGCTTATACATGGCATTTCGTGGTTTGACCAGCGGCGCGCGCTTTTTTTTGAGTCCGGGCCCGCCAAATGCCCAGGCAGTTAAGGCGCGGCCGTCAGGCTTCGTCCTCGTCAACGATCCATGGCTCGGCGCGGCCCGCAGCTTCCCACTCGGCCCAGGCCGGCAGTGCTTTCATTGCAGCCATGTAGGCCGCAACGGCCGGGCCGGTCTCAAAGGCGTAAACGTCGAGACGGTTGACCACGGGGGCGAACATGGCGTCGGCAACGGAAAAGCCGCCAAACAGGAAAGGCCCGCCGCTCTCAGCGAGACATTCGCTCCACAAGGTCTGAATACGCGCGACATCGGCGAGGATGGCCGGTGTCGTCTCGATTGGCTGACGAACGCGTCGCATATTCATTGGACAGGCCGACCGCAAGGCCTGAAAGGACGACATCATCTCGGCGCTCATCGCCATCGCCTTGCTACGAAAAGTCCCGTCATCGGGCCACAGGCCCGATTGAGGATGGGTGCGGGCGACATGATCAAGGATGGCGAGCGATTCCCAGACAGTCAGGCCATCATCGACAAGAACCGGGACTTTGCCGGTGGGCGAGAACGCCTTGAACGCCGGATTGCCGGCGGCCATGTCGAACGGCACCAGGATCTCCTGAAAGGCAATGCCGGCGACGCGCATGCCGATCCACGGCCGGAAGGACCAGGACGAATAGTTTTTGTTGCCAATGTAAAGGACTGGATCGGCCACGAGCTCACCTCATGCTGAATTGAGTCCGACTTTGGCATGAGCTTCCTGGCCGGAAAAGCCAATTTGCCTGATCTCAGTCATAAAGGCATTTGATGTATGCGCCGGATTGCCGCGCCCGCTCCTCGATGATGCCGGCCAGCCTGTTCATGCCGCGCGAGGGCCTGGCGGCATTGCGCTTGAGCGGACTTGGCAGGGTGACCGCCAGCAGGGCGGCCTGGCGGGCCGAAAGCCTGGCCGCTGTCACGCCGAAATAGGCCTGCGCCGCGGATTCGACGCCATAGACGCCAGGCGCCCATTCGGCGACGTTGAGGTAGATTTCCATCAGCCGGCGCTTTGACCAGATCATGTCCATCCACATCGCCAGCGGGATCTCCAGCGCCTTGCGCAGCACCGAGCGGGTCGGCGGCAGGAACAGGTTCTTGGCGGTCTGCATCGGAATGGTGCTGGCGCCGCGCGTCGCTTCTCCCTCCAGCGCGTCGTCAATGACGAGATTGAGCGCCTTCCAGTCGACGCCGGAATGGGCGCAATACTGGCCATCCTCCGACATCATCACCGATTGGACCAGAACCGGGGCAATCTTGTCGAATCCGACCCATTGCCGTTCATAGGCGCGGCCGGTCATCATTTCGGCCAGCATCAATGTCGATACCGGCCGCAGTTGCGGCAGCGCATAAAGCGGGATCAGCAGATAGGGCAGGGCGATCACGATCAGGATGAGGGCGAGAACCCAGACCAGCACTCGGCGCACGAGCGAGCGGCGCGGGCGGCCCTTCGGCTGCAACCTCGGCTTCGGGTCTGGGCGGACTTTCTGTATGGTCACCGGGCCTGTCCTGAGCGAAAGGCGCCGTCGGCGCCAAGTTTCAGGCATCTCCTTAGCGAGCTTGGTGGCGCAATGCCAGACCCGGGCGGTGACGGCGGGGCCGGACATCCGCCAAAGGTCAGGGCTCTGACCCGGCCCGGTCCGAACGGCTCAAACAAACCGTTGCCGCCTGCCGCGCGTCATGGCATGAGACCGGCATGAACAGGGTACAAACAGACGGTTTCGCAGCACGGCTTGACGCAGCGGCCATGGAGGTGGCGGCGTTGCTGGAAGATTTGTTGTCGGCAGCTCCGCTTGAGGGCGAGATTGCCCGGCCGGCGCACCTGATCTCGGCCATGCGTCACGGTGTGCTGAATGGCGGCAAGCGGCTTCGCCCGTTTCTGGTGATGGAGACGGCAAATTTGCTCGGCGCGCCGAAAGACGCGGCCAGCCGGGTGGCCGCCGCGCTTGAGTGCATTCATTGCTACTCGCTGATCCATGACGACCTGCCATCAATGGACGATGATGATCTCAGGCGCGGCCAGCCGACCGTCCACATCGCGTTCGATGAGGCAACCGCGATCCTGGCGGGCGATGCGCTTCTGACGCTGGCGTTTGACATCCTGTCGGCGCCCGAGACCCGACTGCCCGCGGAGATCAAGGTCTCGCTGATCAATCAAATGGCGCGGGCGGCGGGAATCGGCGGCATGGTTGGCGGCCAGTCGCTCGATCTGCATGCCGAGCGGGAAACGCCGGATGAAGCGGCAATACTGAGGTTGCAGGCCATGAAGACCGGGGCGCTGCTGCGCTATGCCTGCGCCGCGGGAGCCATCGCCGCCGGGGCGGATAACAAAACCCTGGCGCGCATGAGCAGATTTGGCGAAATCATCGGCCTTGCATTTCAATTGGCGGATGATCTGCTCGATGTGACCTCAGATGCCGCCACCTTGGGGAAGGCTACGGGCAAGGATGCCGGTCGCGGCAAGGCAACATTGGTGTCGTTGCATGGCAATGAGGCGGTGCGGCTGCGGCTGGATGAGCTGGTTGAGGAAGCGGCGTTGCTGCTCGATCCGTTTGGCGCCGCGGCTGGCCCGCTGAAACAGGCCGCCGGTTTCATAGCAAGCCGTGACCGCTAACGCGCGTCGCATTCCTACGGATTCGGGTGACGCGCGTCAGCTCCTTGTTTCTGCATGTCGTTATCGCAAAATCGCTCCACGCTCTTGCGCGACATGCATCAGCCGGCTCGATCGGGCTTGCTGACAAAAACGCGCAAAACCAACCATTTTTTGACATCTTTATTAACCAACTCGCGGCACTATCCGGCAAAACGGGTGTTGCCAAAATCATGACAGAAAAATCCAAAGATCAGGATGAAACTGCCGTCGCGCGGCGATCGATCATTTCACTGCGCATCGGCTATATCGTGTCGCTGGCGGCGATTGCGGTAATCTGCACTTTCTCCTACATGGATCAAAACGAACGCAACCGATCGATCCAGCAGATTGGTGAGTTGTCCAAACGTTTCGGTGAGCTTGACCATGGCATGCGCGCCATTGCCATCCAGACCAAGCGGCTGGCGCAGACCTATGTCGAGTATCAAGCCCATCAGGACCCGAGACTTGCAAATGTGACATTTGCCGAGAAGCGAAGAATTCTGGAGACGCTTCCGGTGGATCCGGACGTCGTGTCAGCGTTGTCGAGCCTGAATTTCCGCTTCGAGACGGCGCGCGGGAGCCTCGACGACTTGAGGGACGAATGGCTTCGGGCGCCGGTTGATCTTGTTCAGAAGATCCAGCTCAATTCGCGCTACATGATCGGTGACGACCCGTTGCAGTATCATGGGCAATTGCTCGACAGCGAGCGACTGAATGCCGTGCGGACAAAAAAGGATCTCTACTGGGTCGGCCGGGAGGTCAGTTCGCTCTACGAGGAAGTCATCCAACCCTCCAATCTGTATGTGCAGGAACAATTCCGCAATCACCTGTCCGAGCTGTTGCTGGCGCAGGGCAGGCTGCTCCAACGCTATCTGCTGGCCAACATCGGCCTATTGCTGTTGCTCGGCGTCGGTGTCTTCGTGCCGATTGACATCATCATCCGCCAGATGATCAGGCGCTTGCAGGCCAAGACCCGCGAGGTTGACGCGGCTTTGACCAAGGCGAAACTGGGCGACCGGGCAAAGTCCGAGTTCCTGGCCACGATGAGCCATGAAATCCGTACGCCGATGAACGGGGTGCTGGGAATGGCCGAGCTGCTGACCCGGACCGATCTCGATACGCGCCAGCGCACCTTTACCGATGTCATCCTCAAGTCAGGCAACGCGCTGCTGGAAATCATCAATGACATCCTCGATTTTTCCAAGATCGATGCCGGCCAGCTGACGCTGAACCCGAAGCCGTTCAACCTTGTCGACACCACCGAGGATGTCGCGACGTTGATGTCGTCGCGCGTGATCGAGAAGGACATCGAGCTGGTCGTTCGCATCGCTCCGGGTATGCCGGACAAGCTGATCGGGGACCAGGGCCGGATCAGGCAAATCCTGACCAACCTTGTCGGCAACGCGGTCAAGTTCACCGATCAGGGCCATGTCATGGTCGACATCAATTGGCGGGCGCTGGCCAGGAGCGAGGGCCCCGAGCGGCTGGCGATCACCATCGCTGTTCGCGATACCGGGATCGGCATCCCGGCTGAAAAGCTGGAAGCCATCTTTGACAAATTCAGCCAGGTCGATGGCTCGTCGACCCGCAAGCATGAAGGCACCGGTCTCGGCCTGGCGATCGCCACCCGGCTGGTGGAGTTGATGGGCGGCAAGATCGAGGTCGAAAGCGAGCCCGGAGTTGGATCCACTTTCAGCTTCACCGTCGAAATGGACGTGCACGGGGATACCGCCGCCAATGAGGGTGCCTCGCTGCAGATGCCCGGCCGCCGCGTTCTGGTCATCGATGACAATGCCATCAACCGCATGATCCTGACCGAGCAGATTCGCGATTGGGGATTTGATTGCGTGGCGGTGGAGAGCGGCGAGATTGGCCTGGGACTGCTCCGGCACGCAAGGTCGAATCTCGGCATAGGCATCGATCTGGTGGTGCTCGATTTCCAGATGCCCGGAATGTCGGGGGCTGAAGTCGCCAGGGCGATCCGCGCCGATCCTGATATCAGCGACACGCCGATCCTTGTCCTGTCGTCAGTCGACCAGGCGGATCAACTCGAGGCCTTGAAGGATCTCGAGATTTTCGCGCAACTTACCAAGCCGGTCCGCACGGCGCAATTGCGCAAGACGGTGCAGATGGCGCTGCGCCATCCCGACAGTAAAGCTGATGCGGCCACGGCGCCGGCAGCGCCGGCCGAAGTCCGGAATTTCCAAATTCCTGCACCCCCGATCCCGGCCGCCAGCGAACCGGAACCGGCTTCGGCCGGGCGGGGCCACCCGCTGGTGCTGGTGGCGGAAGACAACCCGATCAACCAGATCGTCTTTCAGCAAACGCTGGAGGGAATGGGACATGTTCACAGACTGGCCGTCAACGGACGCGAAGCGGTGCGGATGTGGAGCGAACTGCGCCCGACGCTGGTGTTGATGGATGTTTCCATGCCTGAACTCAATGGGCTGGAGGCGACCGCCAAAATCCGCGCAATCGAGGCGCGTGACGGGCTTTTGCCGACACCGATCATCGCCGTCACGGCCCATTCGCTCAAGGGCGATGAAGACCGCTGCCTTGCCGCCGGCATGGATGACTATCTGTCCAAGCCGATCTCGCCCGAAAAACTCGGCGCCATGATTGACCGCTGGCTGCCCATGGATGTGTATGGCTCAAACGCCGCCTGAGCAGACTGATCCGGCCGATCAGCGTTCGTATTCGCGGATCACTTCGCCCTGCGCATTGCGGACCTTGCGCTTGCGCCCTTCCCGTTCGATCCGGGAGCCATCATCGCGATAATGGCAGACATCGCGCCCGGCGCGGGTTCCGACAACGAGATAGCTTGCGGGCGTCTGGCTCCTGTTCTGCAGGCAATGGGCCACCGGGACTCCGGCCTTGAAGGTCGCCGCGTCGCCCGGGACAAGCAAGGTCTCCCGATCGTCTTCAAGCAGGATCACCTCGCCGGCGATCATGTAGATGAATTCATCCTCGTTTTCGTGCCAGTGCTGGCGCGAGGATTGCGACCCCGGGTGGAGCGTTTCGAGAAAGGCGCCGAACTGGGTCAGGCCGCCGGCGTCACCCAACAGCAGCGCTTCATAGGTTCCCAATCCAAACGGATCGCCGGCGCTGTCAGGCATTTCCTTGCGGGCGTCGTCCGGTCCGATCCGCGGCATGGCGTTCTCCGATCCAGTTTTCACGGGCCTGAGGCGGCGTTATCCGCCCCGGCCGAAGCGCTTCTCGATATAGTCGGCGACCATGACTTGAAACTCCTCGGCGATCTTCGGACCGCGCAGGGTTGCGGCCTTCTTGCCGTCGATGAAGATCGGCGCCGCCGGACTTTCTCCGGTGCCGGGCAGCGAGATGCCGATGTCGGCGTGCTTGGATTCGCCGGGCCCGTTGACGATGCAGCCCATGACAGCGACCTGCAGCCCTTCGACGCCTGGATATTTGTCGCGCCAGACCGGCATGTTGCGCCTCAGATCATCCTCGATGGTGCGGGCGAGTTGCTGAAACACAGTCGAGGTGGTGCGGCCGCAGCCGGGGCAGGCGGCGACCACCGGCACGAACTGCCTGAAACCCATGACCTGCAGCAGTTCCTGGGCGACGATGACCTCGCGGGTGCGGTCGCCACCGGGCTCGGGGGTCAAGGACACCCGGATGGTGTCGCCGATGCCCGCCTGGAGAACAATTCCCATGGCGGCGGAGGAGGCGACGATGCCCTTCGATCCCATGCCGGCTTCAGTCAGCCCCAGATGCAGCGCGTGGTCGGAGCGGCGGGCGAGTTCGGAATAGACGGCGATCAGGTCCTGCACCTGGCTGACCTTTGCCGACAGGATGATGCGATTGCGGGCAAGCCCGGTCTCCTCGGCCAGCGCTGCCGAAAGCAAGGCTGACTGGATGATGGCTTCCCGGGTCACGTCCCGGGCGGAGAGCGGCGAGCCGTTGGCGGCGTTCTCATCCATCAGCCGGGTCAGCAGCACCTGGTCGAGCGAGCCCCAATTGACGCCGATGCGCACCGGCTTGCCATGGCGGATGGCCATTTCGACGATTTCGATGAACTGGCGGTCCTTCTTGTCCTTGAAGCCGACATTGCCCGGATTGATCCGGTACTTGGCCAGCGCTTCGGCGCAGGCGGGATGATCGGCCAGCAGCGTGTGGCCGATATAATGGAAGTCGCCGATCAAGGGCACGTCGAGTCCAAGCCGCTCCAGCCGCTCCCGGATCCTGGGAACGGCGGCCGCACTTTCGTCGCGGTCGACGGTGATGCGGACGATCTCGGATCCGGCGCGATGAAGCGCCGCGACCTGGGCCACGGTGGCGTCGACGTCGGCGGTGTCGGTGTTGGTCATCGATTGCACCACCACCGGCGCGCCGCCGCCAACCAGAACGCCGCCGACATCGACTGCGACGCATGCGCGCCGGGCTTGCGGGTCAACAAAGGGGGAAATGCTCATGGGCGGCCTCGGGTTGCAGTCTGCCAAAGGCTCGGCGCCTTCCGACGCCCGCTTTCTAGAGCGCGGGCCGCGGAAATGGAAGGGCCTGAAGCGCGGACCGGATCATGCCCAACGGGTTGACCGGCAGGATCGCCGCTCAGTTTTGATCAGGGTCATTGCTCAATCGTGGCGGCTTCTGCAATATAAACAAATCACTTGTGGGGTGTTTCGGGAGGATTTCATGACCAACAAGACGGCAGGATTGGCCGGGGATGGGCCGCTTGGCGCGCCGCAGATCCGCGAGATCTCGCTTTCCGATGTGACGGAGAGCTTGAAAGCGGGTTGGGGCGATTTCCGTGCGCATCCCGGATTTGGCCTGTTTTTCGGCGGCATCTACATGCTCGGCGGCTGGCTGATCCTGGGATTTCTCAACCGCATCGGCGCGCCGTGGATGATCATTCCGCTGGCCATCGGCTTTCCATTGCTTGGTCCGTTTGTCGCCGTTGGCCTTTATGAAATCAGCCGCCGCCGCGCGATGGGCGAACCCGTCACCCGCAAGGGCGTTCTGGCGCAGGTGTTTCATCAGCGCGAACGTCAGCTTGGCTGGATGGCCTTTGTGGTGATGTTCATATTCTGGATCTGGATCTACCAGGTGCGGTTGCTGTTCGCGCTGTTTCTGGGCTTCAAGTCGTTCTCCAGCTGGGACCGGTTTGCCGATATCGTGCTGTCGACCCCGGAAGGCTGGGGATTTTTGATGGTGGGCACGGTTGTCGGCGCCTTTCTGGCGTCGGTGCTGTTTTCGACAACGGTGATCGCCTTGCCGATGCTGGCCGAGCGCGAGGTGGATTTTGTCACCGCCATGATCAGCAGCATTGCCACGGTGGTGAAAAATCCGCTGCCCATGCTCGCCTTTGGCTTTGCGGTTGGCTTTGCAACGCTTGTCGCCCTGGCTCCGGCATTCGCCGGGCTGCTGGTGGTCTTGCCGGTGCTGGGTCATGCCACCTGGCACCTCTATCGCAGGGTCACAGCGCCCACTTGAAACGTGATGGTTTGTGAATCTGGGCAGCACCGGACCGGAAACCGGGTTCCCGGCTACGCGCAGGAGATCTGCCTTATCACGGGCTGGCACAGATCGGGCTTGCCGCCGCAGCAGTCTTCAAGCAGGAATCCCAAGAGACCGCTGATGCCGGCATGATCGGCTTGGTAGCGAACATTGCGGCCGTCGCGGACGCGGCGGACCAGCCCGGCCTTGAGCAGAATGCCGAGATTGGTCGACATGGTGTTCTGGCGGACGCCGAGACGTTCCCCGATCTCGCCGGACGCCAGTCCTTCGGGGCCTGAGGCGACCAGAAGCCGGAACACGGCAAGCCGGGTTTCCTGGCTCAAGGCGGAAAATGCATCCAAGGCGGTTTGCTGATCCATGATCCGATGGATATTGGAAGCGGATGGTTTGCGCAAGCATGCGCGAATGATCTAGCGCCCCGGAAAATTGTTCCAGTGAATGTCCTCAAGGGTCTGCATGCGCGTGCGGGCGGCGTCGGACTGGGCGCGCGAGACACGGTCAATCAGCGCTTCGGCGAGAGCCAGCAGGGTTACGCTCGAATCCCAGGTCCGGTTCGCATCGACCACACAGGGAAGCACCACGCGCGCCGAGCGGGCGATCGGCGACAACCAGGGATCGGTGATCAGCAGGATACGGGCCTTGCGCTCGACCATCAATTCTCCCAGCCGGACCAGATCGGACTGATAGCGGCGGATGTCGAACAGCACGGCGACATCGCCGGGGCGCACGTCCAGAAGCTGATCGCGCCAGGTCGAGGTCTGTCCGTCAAAATGCCTGACATTGGGTCGAATGATCCTGAGGTGGGCCGCCATATAGGCGGCGATGCTATCGGTGAACCGGCCGCCGAGAAAATAGCAGGTGGACTTGTGATCGCTGAGAAGATCGCAGGCCGCCTCGAACTCGCTTTCAGGCACGGCTTTCAGGGTGGCCTCGAGATTGGCGGCGACGCTGGCAAAACTGGCCTTGAGCGCCGGATTGTCGGTGACCGGCCCGGTGCTGCGGGCGCGTTCGAGCGGCGACATCAATTGCGCCTGCACATCGGCCCGCAGGGTCCTTTGGAAATCCGGATAGGAGTCGAACCCCAGCCTGGCGACAAAGCGCAGCACTGTCGGCGCGCTGGTGCCGGCCAGCGCCGCGAGTTCGGCGATCGTCGACAGGCCTATGCTCGGATAGTTGGCGAGAAACGCGTGGGCGATCTTTTTCTCGGCCCCGGGCAAGGTCCCCAATGCCGCCTGGACCTGTTCCCGTATAGCCATTCCTGTTACTCCCGATGTCTCGGCACTATGTAATAAAAATTACAGGATTGACAATGATCAGGCAATCCTAATCATTGTTACGAAAGCGGCCAGACAGGCCGCAGGGGCCGGGAGCGAATATCAAGGTGCAGGAAGCCGTGCTGATTGATCCATCAGAAGGGCCGATTTATGAGGTTCGCCGTCCCGGCGGGGCGAGCGACGTGGTGCTGGTGTGCGAGCACGCATCAAGGACACTGCCCAAGGCGCTGGGCGATCTGGGGCTCGATGACGCGGCGTTGAAAAGTCACATCGCCTGGGATATCGGCGCGGCGGGCGTTGCCGAGCGCCTGTCCGACCTGCTTGACGCGCCGCTGATCTCGCACCGGTTTTCCCGGCTGGCCTATGATTGCAACCGCCCGCCCGACTCCGCCGACGCCTATCCGGCGCGCAGTGAGGTCTATGAGATCCCCGGCAATGCGGGCCTTGATGCGCAGGACCGGTCACGCCGTGCCGAAGCGCTCTATGTTCCCTTCCATCGGGCCATCGACGATCTCGTCGACACGCGGTTGGGACAGGGCCGCAACGTGGTGCTGGTGACGGTTCACTCGTTCACGCCGGTCTATTTCGGCCGCCCGCGGGACGGCCATCTCGGCATCCTGCATGATGACGATCAAAGGCTGGCCGATGCCATGCTCGACGCGGCGGCGAAGCTGGCTCATGTCAGCCGGAACTATCCCTACGGGCCGCAAGACGGCGTCACCCACACGCTCAAGCGTCATGGATTGACCAGACAAATTCCCAACGTCATGCTGGAAATCCGCAATGATCTGATTTCCGATGCATCCGGCCAGGCGGCCTGGGCCGGGCGGATCGCGGAGCTTCTCACGGTGTCGCTTGAGCGGCTGAAAACAGAAGGAGGACGCCGTCATGCATGATCCCGCCACTCCATTCTGGCAAGACCTGCCGGCGCGCCCAAGATCTGTGCCCTGCCGCAGGGGAGGTCCGGCGGCATGAAGATGGCTGAGGCCTACATCCGCGCAGTCGACATCTTCAACCGGCGTGTCGGCCGGTTCGCGATGTATCTGATCTTCGCCCTGATGGGAGTTCTGTTCTGGTCGTCATTGACCAAATATGCCGGGTCGCCGGCGCTGTGGACGCTTGAATTCGCCCAGTTCATCATGGTCGCCTATTATCTGCTTGGCGGCGCCTATTCGATGCAAATGGGTGATCATGTGCGCATGGATCTCATCTATGGCGGCTGGTCGCCGCGCCGCAAGGCGGCAATCGACGCGGTCACGGTGCTGTTTCTGATCTTCTATCTGTGCGTGCTGCTCTATGGCGGGATTTCGAGCACCACCTACGCCATCGAATATGGCGAGCGGGCCCATTCAGTCTGGCGGCCCTACATGTGGCCGGTCAAGCTCGTCGCAGTTCTGGGCATCCTGCTGATGCTTTTGCAGACCATTGCGGAGTTGCTCCGCGACATACTTTTCCTGCGCGGCGTCAGCGTCGACCACCAAAGCGAGGCGGGCCTTTGAGCTACGAACTGATCGCGCTCTTCATGTTCGCCTCGATGATGGCGCTGCTGCTGACCGGACAGCGGGTTTTCGGCGTCATCGGCGCCGTCGCGGTGATCGCGGCGCTTCCGCTGTGGGGCACGGGCGGCGTAGAAATTGCCTTCGCGCAATCGATCAAGCTGATGAAATGGTATCCGCTGCTGACCCTGCCGATGTTCATCTTCATGGGCTACATGCTGTCGGAAAGCCGCATCGCCGATGATCTCTACCGGATGTTTCACGTCTGGTTCGGCCCGGTTCCGGGCGGCTTGGCGATCGGCACGATCTTTCTGATGGTGGTGATTTCGGCGATGAACGGATTGTCGGTGGCGGGCATGGCCATCGGCGCCACGATCGCGCTGCCCGAACTGCTCAGGCGCGGTTACGACAAGCTGATGATCACCGGCGTGATCCAGGGCGGGTCGTCGCTGGGGATCCTGATCCCGCCGTCGGTGGTGCTGGTGCTTTATGGCATGATCGCCCGCCAGCCGGTGAGCCAGCTGTGGCTGGCAGGGGTGTTCCCGGGCCTGCTGATGGCCGGTCTGTTCATCGTCTACATCGCGGTGCGCTGCCAGCTTCAGCCGCATCTTGGACCGCCGCTGCCCAAGGAGGAACGCGACGCCATCACTTGGAAGGAGCGGATCGGCCTGCTCAAGGCGGGCATCCTGCCCTTCATGATCTTTTTCTTGATGAACGGCCTGTTCCTGCTCGGCTATACCAGCCTGGTGGAAAGCTCGGCCGTAGGCGCGCTGGCCTCGATGGCGGCGGCCCTGATCAAGGGCCGGTTGACGCGCCAGGTGATGGAGAACGTCATGCGCAAGACGCTTGGCATCTCCTGCATGTTCATGTGGATCATTCTGGCCGCGCTCTGCTTCGGCGCGGTGTTCGATGGTCTGGGCGCTGTCCGCGCCATCGAGAATTTCTTCCTCGGCCAGCTCGGTCTCGAACCCTGGCATGTGCTGATCCTGATGCAGTTGAGCTTCCTGCTGATGGGAACCTTCCTGGACGACACGGCGATGCTGGTGATCGTGGCGCCGCTTTATGTGCCACTGGTCAAGTTGCTCGGTTTCGATCTGGTCTGGTACGGCGTGCTCTACACCATCACCTGCCAGATCGCTTACATGACGCCGCCATTCGGCTACAATCTGTTCCTGATGCGCGCCATGGCGCCGCCGGAAATCAAGCTGCGTGATATCTATCTGTCCGTCATTCCCTTCGTCGCGGTCATGCTGCTCACATTGATGATCGTGATGATGTTCCCGGAGCTGGCCTTGTGGCTTCCGCAGCAGTTCCAGGGCAAGCTTCAAGGCTGAAATGAGCAATGTGCAAAGAAGACAATCTGAAAAGGAGAACAGCATGAGCATGATCAAGAGGCGTCAATTTCTTTCCAAGGCCGGCGTTGCCGGCGTGGCGGCCGGAACCGTGCTTGCGGCCCCACCGGCCCTGGCCCAGGAACCCATCCGCTGGCGCATGCAGACTTACGCCGGCGCAACGCTGGGGCAGTTCGTGACCCAGCCTTTCGTCGATGCCTTCAACAAGGCGGCCAATGGCGAAATGGTCATCGAACTTTTCTTCGCTGATCAGATCGTGCCGACCGGCGAATTGTTCCGAGCCATGCAGGCCGGAACCATCGACGCCGTGCATTCGGACGATGATTCGATGGCGTCGCCGGTGGAAGTCGGCCTGTTCGGCGGCTATTTCCCGTTCGCCACACGTTCGATCCTGGATGTGCCGGTGCTGTTCCAGCAATATGGCCTGGCCGATATCTGGCGCGAAGCCTATTCCGGGACCGGCGTCGTCTGGCTTTCGGCCGCAGGCCAGGATCCGTGCAACTTCAATACCAAGAAGGAAATCAAGAGCGTCGCCGATCTCGATGGCCTCAAGCTCTACACCTTCCCGACGGCCGGCCGCTTCCTGACCCAGTTCGGCGTGGTGCCGGTGTCAATTCCCTATGAAGACGCCGAAGTGGCCGTGCAGACCGGCGAACTTGACGGCATGTCGTGGTCGGGGATCACCGAGGACTACACCGTCGGCTGGGCCAATGTGACCGACTACTTCCTGACCAACAACATCTCCGGCGCCTGGATCGGTTCCTGGTTCGCCAACGAGGAAAAGTGGAACGCGCTGCCCGAACACCTCAAGGCGCTCTACATGTCCTGCATGGAAGCCAGCCACACCTTCCGCAACCAGTGGTACTGGGGCGGCGAAGCCAAGCTGCGCGCCACCGGCGACAAGCTGGAGCTCCGCTCCGTTCCCGCCGCCGAGTGGAAACAGGTGGAAGACGCCGCCGTGAAGTTCTGGGATGAAGTCGCCGCGGAAAGCGAAACCAAGGCGAAGGTCATCGCGATCTTCAAGGAATACAATGGCGTCATCAACAAGGCCGGCTTCCCCTACGGCGAAAGCTGAGCCGACAGCCGTTTACGACCTTCGCCTCCCGGCTTGCGCCGGGGGGCGGTTTGCCGCTACAGCGCCTCCCAAATCCGTGCCCCCGGGGCCGATGACCAGGATCAGAACACATGGCTGGAAACCTTTCTTTTGACGCGTTGAAATCTGCCGCCAAATCCGGGGACATTGACACGGTGCTGGTGTGCTGCGTCGACATGCAGGGACGACTGATGGGCAAACGGTTCCATGTGCAGAACTTCATCGACTCGAGCCATGAGGAAACCCACTGCTGCAACTACATGCTGGCCACCGACCTCGAAATGGCGACGCCGGACGGTTACGCCACCACCAGCTGGCGCGCCGGCTATGGCGACTATGTGATGAAGCCGGACCTCTCCACCATGCGCCGCGTTCCCTGGCTCGAAGCCACCGCGATGGTGCTGTGCGACCTTCTCGATCACAAGACCCACAAGCCGGTGCCGCAATCGCCGCGCCAGATGCTCAAGGTGCAGATCGCCCGCCTCAAGGAACTGGGCTATGAGGCGATGATGGCGACCGAGCTGGAATTCTTCCTGTTCGAACAGAGCTACCGGGATCTCGCCAAGTCAGGCTATCGCGAACTGACGCCGATCAGCGCCTACAATGAGGATTATCACATCCTGCAGACCACCAAGGAAGAGGTGATCATGCGCCCGGTGCGCAACCATCTCTTCGCCGCGGGCATTCCGATCGAGAACTCCAAGGGCGAAGCCGAGACAGGCCAGGAAGAGCTCAATATCCGCTACGCCGAAGCGCTCGACTGCGCCGACCATCACACCATCGCCAAGCATGCGGTCAAGGAGATTGCCTGGGCCAATGGGCGCTCGGCGACGTTCCTGCCGAAATGGAATCCCAACAAGGTCGGCTCATCCTCGCATGTCCATATGTCGCTGTGGCAGGGCAAGACCCCGGCTTTCCAGGACGTCAATGGCGAGTATGGCATGTCTGAGCTGATGCGCCATTTCATGGCCGGCCTGATCGAGTACGCCTCCGACTACACCTGGTTCTTGGCGCCCTATGTCAACAGCTACAAGCGCTTCATGAAGGGTACCTTCGCGCCGACCCGTACGGTCTGGTCGGTGGATAACCGCACCGCCGGGTTCCGGCTGTGCGGCGAAGGCTCGAAGGCGGTGCGCGTCGAGTGCCGCATCGGCGGCTCGGACATGAACCCCTATCTGGCCCAGGCGGCCCTGATCGCCGCGGGCATCAAGGGGATCGAGCAGAAGCTGGAACTGGCGCCGCCGACGGGTGGCGACGTCTACGAGAATGCCGAAGCCAAGCACATTCCCTCGACCTTGCGGGCGTCGACCGAGACATTGCGCAATTCGAAAATGTTGCGCGAGGCGATGGGCGACGCGGTGATCGATCACTATGTGCGCTGCGCCGAGTGGGAACAGGAAGAATTCGACAAGGCCGTGACCGACTGGGAGATCGCGCGCGGGTTTGAACGGGTGTGACGGACACGCCAAACAATGATGATTGATGGCCGGCGCCGCGCCCTGAAGCGGCGAGCCGCCACGAGGAGACCAGGTCATGAGCAGTTTGAAATGCATATCGCCCATCGACGGTTCGGTTTACGCCGAACGGCCGGTGTTGGCTGTCGATGACGCAGCGGCGGCTGTTGCGCGGGCGCGAAAAGCGCAAAAAGACTGGGCGCGTCGGTCGCTGGAGGACCGGATCGGGCTGGTCAGGGCCGGCGTCGCCCGGCTCAACGAGATGAAAGACGAGGTGGTGCCGGAACTGGCCTGGATGATGGGCCGTCCGGTCCGTTACGGCGGCGAATTCGGCGGCGTCAACGAGCGCACCAATTACATGGCCGGCATCGCGGCGCGGGCGCTGGCGCCGATCGAGATTGAAAATTCGGCGCAGTTCGAGCGCCGCATCGAGCATGTTCCGCACGGCGTCGTCTTCGTCGTCGCGCCCTGGAACTACCCCTACATGACGGCGATCAACACGGTCGTCCCGGCGCTGATCGCCGGCAACACCGTGGTGCTCAAGCACGCGACACAGACGCTGCTGGTTGGCGAGCGCATGGCGCGCGCCTTCCGCGAAGCCGGATTGCCGGAGGATGTGTTCATCAACCTGTTTCTGGACCATCAGGGCACCGAGAAGCTGATCTCGGCCGGCAGCTTCAATTTCATCAATTTCACCGGCTCTGTCGGCGGCGGCAAGGCGATCGAGCGGGCCGCGGCGGGCACTTTCACCGGCCTCGGGCTGGAGCTTGGCGGCAAGGATCCCGGCTATGTGATGGAAGACGCCGATCTCGATTGGGCCGTCGACGTGCTGATGGACGGCGCGATGTACAATGCCGGCCAATGCTGCTGCGGTATCGAACGGCTCTACATCGCCCGCCCGCTTTACGATGCCTTTGTCGAGAAGGCCGCGGCATGGGTTTCCTCAGGGCTCAAGCTTGGCAATCCGCTCGAGCAGGAGACCACGATCGGCCCGATGGCCAATGTGCGGTTCGCGGCCGAAGTCAGGGCGCAAACCCAGGAAGCCCTGGCCGCCGGCGCGCGCGGCTTGATCGACCCGAAACTGTTCCCGGCCGATGACGGCGGCGCCTATCTGATGCCGCAGGTGCTGGTCGACGTCACCCATGACATGCGGGTGATGCGTGATGAGAGCTTCGGCCCGGTGGTCGGCATCATGCCGGTCGACAGCGACGAGGAAGCGATTGCCCTGATGAATGACTGCCAGTTCGGCCTGACCGCCTCGCTGTGGACCAATGATCCCGAGCGGGCCGCCCGCATCGGTGAGGACATCGAGACCGGCACGGTGTTCATGAACCGCGCCGACTATCTTGATCCAGCGCTGTGCTGGACCGGCTGCAAGGCCACCGGCCGCGGCGGTTCGCTGTCCGAAATCGGCTTCCACAATCTCACCCGTCCCAAATCCTATCACCTGAGAAAGAAATCCGCATGAGCCCGCGCGCCAACTGGTCCTATCCCACCGCAATCCGCTTTGGCGCAGGCCGCATTTCGGAACTTGCCGACGCCTGTCAGGCAGCGGGCATCAAGAAGCCGTTGCTGGTCACCGACCGCGGACTGGCGTCGCTGCCGATCACGGCGAACGCGCTTGATCTTCTCGACGCCGCGGGCCTTGGCCGGGCCATCTTCGCCGAGGTTGATCCAAACCCGAACGATATCAACCTCGCCCAAGGCGTCGAAATGTTCAACAAGGGCGGCCATGATGGTGTCATCGCCTTTGGCGGCGGCTCCGGGCTCGATCTCGGCAAGCTCATCGCCTTTATGGCTGGTCAGACCCGCCCGGTCTGGGAGTTCGAGGATATTGGCGATTGGTGGACCCGCGCCAATGCCAGCGCCATTGCCCCGATCATTGCCGTGCCGACCACGGCGGGCACAGGATCGGAAGTCGGCCGCGCCGGCGTGCTGACCAACTCTCAGTCCCATGTGAAGAAGATCATCTTCCATCCCAAGCTGCTTCCATCGGTGACCATCTGTGACCCGGAGCTGACTGTCGGCATGCCAAGGGTCATCACGGTGGGCACCGGCATGGATGCGTTCGCGCATTGTCTCGAAGCTTATTCCTCGCCGTTCTACCACCCGATGAGCCAGGGCATCGCGCTCGAGGGCATGCGGTTGGTCAAGGAAAACCTGCCGCTGGTGGTTGCTGACGGTTCCAATCTCGACGCGCGCGCGGAAATGATGAGTGCAGCGGCGATGGGCGCGGTGGCTTTCCAGAAAGGCCTCGGCGCCATCCATGCGCTGTCGCACCCGGTCGGCGCGGTCTACAACACCCATCACGGCATGACCAATGCGGTGGTGATGCCGCCGGTGCTCAGGATGAACCGGCCGGCAATCGAAGACCGGATCGCCCGGGCCGCGGACTGTATGGGGATCGGCGGCGGCTTCGACGGCTTCTATGAGTTCGTGCTCAAGCTGCGCGCCGATCTCGGCGTTCCCGACAAGCTCGCGCAACTGGGCGTCGGGCGCGACCGGATCGACGAGATGACGGCGATGGCGCTGGAGGACCCGAGCGCAGGTGGCAATCCGGTCAAGATGACAACCGAGAACACCAGGGCCTTGTTTGAGGCCTGCATCTGAACGGTTTCGTCGCGTCGGACTGCTTGGCATGAGACGCGATTGAGCTGTCATCCCTGACATTGCGGCCGATCCTCCACAGTTGGATCGGCTTGTCCTTTCAGATGCGTGCCCTGCACGGAAAGGCTTGCATACTGTCTTACTCTTTTTAGCCCATGGCGCTCAGGTTTTGCAGCCTGACCAGGGCCATGGTAGATCTGCGTGGGGTTCATGCATGAGCGAGCTCGTGCGTGCCTTACTTAAGGAGGGATTGCAATGACTCCATGGCGCAACTACAAAGTTTGCATCCGTCCTTAAGAACAGACCAGTTTCCGCAGCTCTGGTTTGCAATGAAGGAAAACCTAAGGATTACATTCCTGTGGAGGAAACTATGAACATGAATGCGGTTCTGCAGTTTCTGGAAACCGAAAGCAACGGAGAGGCGGATGCCGACCTCCTTCGCGGGCGGCTGTGCGATATTATCGGGACGCTTGGCTTCGATTTTTTCACCCTTGTCCGGCAGCCGGGTCCCGAGAGCGATGCGGACGAGTTCATGCTCGCAGGCCAATGGCCGAAGGGATGGCCTGAACTCTATGTGAAGCGAAAATATGCAGCGATCGATCCGATCGTGCGGTATCTCGGCCATGGCCAGAAGGGCTACCGCTGGCGCGAAGCGCTGGAGGTATTCCAGGACGACCCGCATCGCAAGCGCATGGAGCGGATGATGGTGGACGCGCGGCGTCACGGGCTGGAGGACGGATATGTTTTTCCGATCCACGGACGGCGCGGACTGGTGGGCGTGCTTACGGTGGCGGGTCGGGTGATCAACCTCTCGCCGTCCCAGATGGCGATGATGGATGCGCTGGCCAAGAAGGCCTTCTGGGAGCTTCTGGAGGTTCTTGATCCGGCGGCCCATGAGCGGATCAGCCGGCCGGTTGTCGTGCAGATGACCCGCCGTGAACTGGAGACACTTGAACATCTGGGCTACGGCATGACCTCCAACGAGATGGGCGCCACACTCGGTCTGTCGGCGCACACTGTCGACTGGTACATGAATGGCATCCAGGAAAAATTGCAGGCCAAGAACCGCCATCATGTGGTGGCGATCGCGTTCAGGCTTGGGCTGATCTCCTAGGTCCTGTGGACAGTTCTGGTTTGGGTGGTGGCGCTGCAGGCCAGCTCTTGGTGTGTCCTCTTGCAAACAGCGCTGTTGCTTCTCCCTTTTGCTCATAGGAATGGTGCTTGTTCTTATTTGCACTGCAGCAAAACAGACGCTAATGATTGGCTGCGGGGTTTGTCTAAGCCTCGGTCTCTTCGCCCAAATCCGGGAGCCCGTCTGTGCCGATTTCCAAAATTCTCGTCGCCAACCGTTCAGAAATCGCCATTCGCGTCTTTCGCGCCGCCAACGAACTGGGCATCAAGACCGTCGCCATCTGGGCCGAGGAGGACAAGCTCTCGCTGCACCGGTTCAAGGCGGATGAATCCTACCAGGTCGGACGCGGACCGCATCTGGCGCGCGACATGGGTCCGATCGAAAGCTATTTGTCGATCGAGGAGGTGATCCGGGTCGCGAAACAATCCGGCGCCGATGCGATCCATCCCGGCTATGGCCTCTTGTCGGAGAGCCCCGAATTTGTCGACGCCTGCGATGCCGCCGGCATCATCTTCATCGGTCCCCGGGCCGAAACGATGCGGCGTCTGGGCAACAAGGTCGCCGCCCGCAATCTCGCCATCGAGATCGGCGTTCCTGTGGTGCCGGCGACCGAGCCGCTTCCCGACGACATGGCGGAAGTGGCGCGGATGGCCGAGGAGATCGGATACCCGATCATGCTGAAGGCATCCTGGGGCGGCGGCGGTCGCGGCATGCGCGCCATCCGTGATCCCAAGGATCTGTCACGCGAGGTGCTGGAAGCCAAGCGCGAGGCCATGGCCGCCTTTGGCAAGGACGAGGTCTATCTGGAAAAGCTGGTGGAACGGGCCCGCCATGTCGAAAGCCAGATCCTCGGCGATACCCATGGCAACGCGGTGCATCTGTTCGAGCGCGACTGCTCGGTGCAGCGCCGCAACCAGAAGGTCGTCGAGCGGGCGCCCGCGCCCTATCTGAACGAAGAGCAGCGGCAGGAGCTTGCCGCCTATTCGCTCAAGATCGCCAATGCCACCGGCTATGTCGGCGCCGGCACGGTCGAATATCTGATGGATATCGACAGCGGCGAATTCTATTTCATCGAGGTCAATCCGCGCATTCAGGTCGAGCATACCGTGACCGAGGAGGTCACCGGCATCGACATCGTCAAGGCGCAGATCCACATCCTTGACGGTTTTGCCATCGGCACGCCGGAATCGGGCGTTCCCAGGCAGGAGGACATCCACCTCAATGGCCATGCGCTGCAATGCCGGATTACCACCGAGGATCCGGAGCAGAATTTCATTCCCGATTATGGCCGCATCACCGCCTATCGCGGCGCCACCGGCTTCGGCATAAGGCTCGATGGCGGCACGGCCTATTCCGGCGCGGTAATAACCAGGTTTTATGATCCGCTGCTCGAGAAGGTCACGGCCTGGGCGCCAACGGCGCAGGAAACCATCCGCCGCATGGACCGGGCGCTGCGCGAATTCCGCATCCGCGGCGTCGCCACCAATCTGACCTTTCTCGAGGCCATCATCGGCCACGAGAAGTTTCTCAACAACACCTACACGACGCGCTTCATCGACACCACGCCGGAACTGTTCGAGCAGGTCAAACGCCAGGACCGGGCGACAAAGCTGTTGACCTATCTCGCCGATGTCACCGTCAACGGTCACCCGGAAGCCCGCGGCCGGCCGCGGCCGGTGGAAGACGCCGCCAAGCCGCGCATCCCCTATGTGGATGCGCCGATTGCCGATGGCAGCAAGCAGAGGCTCGACCAGCTTGGCCCGAAAGGCTTCGGTGCGTGGATGCGCAACGAGAAGCGGGTGCTGATCACCGACACGACGATGCGCGACGGACACCAGTCGCTGCTCGCAACCCGCATGCGCACGCACGATATCGCCCGCATCGCGGGCACCTATGCCAAGGCGCTGCCGAACCTTTTGTCGCTGGAATGCTGGGGCGGCGCCACCTTCGATGTGTCGATGCGGTTCCTGACCGAAGACCCGTGGGAGAGGCTGGAGCAGATCCGCGCAGACGCGCCCAACCTGTTGCTGCAGATGCTGCTGCGCGGCGCCAATGGCGTCGGCTACAAGAACTACCCCGACAATGTGGTCAAGCATTTCGTGCGTCAGGCCGCCAGCGGCGGCATCGACCTGTTCCGTGTGTTCGATTGCCTCAACTGGGTCGAGAACATGCGCGTCTCGATGGATGCGGTGGCCGAGGAAAACAAGCTCTGCGAAGCGGCGATCTGCTACACCGGCGACATCCTCAACTCGGCGCGACCGAAATATGATCTGAAATACTACACCAATCTGGCTATCGAGCTCGAGAAAGCCGGCGCCCATATCATCGCGCTCAAGGACATGGCCGGGCTGTTGAAGCCCGCCGCCGCGCGGCAGTTGTTTACAGCGCTTCGCGACGCCACCGATCTGCCGATCCATTTTCACACCCATGATACCTCGGGCATATCGGCAGCCACGGTGCTTGCCGCCGTCGACAGCGGCGTCGATGCGATCGACGCGGCGATGGACGCATTGTCGGGAAACACGTCGCAACCCTGCCTGGGTTCGATTGTCGAAGCGCTGAAAGGCCATGAGCGCGATCCTGGTCTCGATCCCGAATGGATCCGCCGGATTTCGTTTTACTGGGAGGCGGTGCGCAACCAGTATGCGGCGTTTGAAAGCGATCTGAAGGGGCCGGCATCGGAAGTCTATCTGCATGAAATGCCGGGCGGGCAGTTCACCAATCTGAAGGAACAGGCGCGCTCGCTGGGGCTGGAGACGCGCTGGCATGAAGTGGCGCAGGCCTATGCCGACGCCAACCAGATGTTTGGCGACATCGTCAAGGTGACGCCATCGTCCAAGGTTGTGGGCGACATGGCGCTGATGATGGTCAGCCAGGATCTCAGCGTCGCCGATGTCGAAAATCCGTCCAAGGATGTCTCGTTCCCGGACTCGGTGGTCTCGATGATGCGCGGCGACCTCGGCCAGCCACCCTCGGGATGGCCACAGGCGCTGCAGCGCAAGGTGCTGAAGGGCGAGGAAGCCTATACGGCCCGGCCCGGCTCATTGCTGCCGGATGCCGATCTGGACGCCGAACGAACCGAGATCGAAGGCAAGCTTGAGCGCAAGGTCAGCGAGACCGAGTTTGCCTCCTACCTGATGTATCCGAAAGTGTTTACCGATTTCGCGCTGGCGACGGAAACCTACGGACCGGTCAGCATGTTGCCGACATCTGCCTATTTTTACGGGCTCCCGGTCGGCGGCGAATTGTTCATCGAGATTGAAAAGGGCAAGACGCTGGTCGTCCAAAACCTGGCCCAGGGCGAAACCGACGACAAGGGCATGGTCACCGTGTTCTTCGAACTCAATGGACAGCCAAGGCGGGTCAAGGTGCCGGACCGGGCGCATGGGGCATCGGGCTCGGCGGCGCGCCGCAAGGCCGAACCCGGCAATGACGCCCATGTCGCAGCCCCGATGCCGGGGGTGATTTCCGCCGTTTCCGTTGTCCCCGGACAGGAGGTCACCGCGGGCGATGTGCTGGTGTCGATCGAGGCGATGAAAATGGAAACGGCGATTCATGCCGAACGCGACGGGGTGCTGGCCGAGGTTCTGGTCAAGACCGGCGACCAGATCGACGCCAAGGATCTGCTGGTGGTCTATGCCTGACGCGTCTGTCCGGACCTGAACCGGCGGGCAATGGGCTTGCGCAGGGCGGATTGATTCCGCATTGTCATCACGCCGCCAATTCCAGTTACGAGGGTTCCCGCCATGCTCGCCGCCATACCGCTGATGATCGTGCCGTTTATTGCTTATAATCTGGTCATGATCGGATTGATTGGCGGCGGGGTCGCCGGGCTGGGCTCGACCATCACGTCATTGTCGATGATGTCGGGCGCGACCTGGACCATGAGCCTGGGTGACCTGCTGATTGTCGTTTCCCTGGTTCTGCTCTTCATCGAGGTTTTGAAGGCGACACGCACCGGCTCATGGTCGGTGATCGATCACATGCTTTCGATGCTGGTGTTTGTGGCTTTCCTGGTCGAGTTCCTGCTGGTGCGGAATGCGGCCACACATGTGTTTTTCATCCTGATGGTGATTGCCTTCATCGACGTGATCGCCGGGTTCTCCGTCTCGATCCGCTCGGCGGGCCGTGACGTTTCGATCGGACTGTAGCCCGGCGATCAGTTTCATTGCGCGGCCCTAACCCGCGTCAGGTGTGAAGCCCGTGGCTTCGATGCCGGCAATGGCGGCGATTTCATCATTGTCGGATGTATCGCCGGTAATGCCCACCGCGCCGATGATCGCGCCCTTGCGGTTGCGGATCAGCACGCCGCCGGGGATTGCCACGATCCTTCCGCCTGACACGGCTGAGAGGCCTTCGAGGAAGTGCGGCCGGGTCTCGGCCTGGGCATTGAGCCAGCGGGATCCGATGCCGACGGCCAGCGCGCCATAGGCCTTGCCGCTGGCGATCTCGAACCGCATCATCGACGCGCCATCCTGGCGCTGGAAGGCTTTGACGTGGCCGCCGGCGTCGAGCACCACCACGGCCAACGGCTTGAGACCAAGCTCCTTGCCTTTTGCGAGCGCCGTGGTGATGATCTTGAGCGACTTGGCCAGGGAGAGATCAGTCATATGAGACACCTTTCAAATCAATATCGGAAACAGACAGGACGCTTATAGGACCTGAAGGGTTCGTTGCGCCACTGTTTGAACCATTGGCGGGGCTGAAAGATTAATAGAAAACGGGACATACCATGCGCCGATTTGACCTGCCCGGACGGTCTCCGGTTCTTGCCGAAAACGGAATTGCGGCGACGTCGCATCCGCTGGCGACTTCAACCGCGATCGCGGTGCTGCGCGAGGGCGGTTCGGCCGCCGATGCGGCGATTGCCGCATCAGTGACCTTGGCGGTGGTGGAGCCGCACATGACCGGGATCGGCGGCGATTGCTTTGCGCTGGTTGCCGAGGCCGATGGCCAGGTGCACGGTCTCAACGGCTCCGGCAGGGCGGCGGCCGGCGCTGACGCGGCCTGGTATCGCGCCCATGGATTTGTTGAGATCCCGCAGCATTCGGCCCATTCGGTGACCGCGCCGGGAGCGCTCAGGGCCTGGGAAGCCCTGCACGAGAGATTCGGCAAATTGCCGTTCGAGCGGCTGTTTGTGGACGCCATAAGGCTTGCCGAAGACGGCTATCCGGTGACGCCGCGCGTGGCCTTCGACTGGATCCGGCAGGTTGAGACCCTGCGCCAGGACGAAGGCGCGGTGCGCCACATGCTGATCAACGGCGAGGCGCCGAAGGTCTTCGACCGGTTCGCCTGTCCAGCGCTTGGCAAGACCTTGCGGCGGATCGCCAGTCAGGGGGCCTCGGCGTTCTATCAGGGCGAGCTGGCCGCAGGCATCGCCGCCACTGTGCAAGCCAGGGGCGGTTTTCTCAGCGAGGCCGATCTGGCGGCGGTGGCAGCCGACTGGGTGACGCCGATCTCGACCTCCTATGGTGGACATCAGGTTCTGGAAATTCCGCCGAATGGCCAGGGCGTGGTGGCTCTGATCATGATGAACCTGATGACGCTGCTGGGCAGCCGCGACCTGCCGCCCGACAGCGCCCAGCGCTATCATCTGGAAATCGAGGCGGGCCGGGTGGCCTATGCCGTGCGCGACGCCATGGTGGCCGACCCCGGCCACATGGTGATGAGCAGCACTGAACTGACCTCGATGGAGTTCGCGCAGACGCTTGCCGGCCAGATTGACCGGACAAGGCGCAACCCTTCCATCGCGCTGCCCGGCCTGCCCAGTTCCGACACGGTCTATCTGACGGTGGCGGACCGAGACGGCATGGCTGTGTCCTTCATCAACTCGGTCTACGGATCCTTTGGCAGCCAGATCGTCACGCCGGACAGCGCCATCGTGCTGCAGAACCGCGGGTCCTGTTTCACGCTGGCCGAAGGCCATCCCAATGAAATCGGGTCATCGAAACGGCCGATGCACACCATCATTCCGGCAATGGCCTTAAGGCAGGGCAGGCCGTCGGTCTCGTTCGGGGTGATGGGCGGCGCCTATCAGCCGATGGGCCACGCGCATGTGTTTTCCAATTTCGCCGATCACGGCATGGATCCGCAGCAAGCGATCGACCATGGCAGGGTGTTTTGGGGAGCGGACGGGGTGCTCGACATCGAGGCCGGGGTGCCGGAGGCGGTTTCAAGCGGACTTACCGATCTGGGTCACCAAGTGCGGCTGGCGGCGATGCCGCTTGGCGGCGGTCAGATGATCGTCATCGATCATGAAAGCGGCTTTTTCATCGCCGGATCGGACCCGCGCAAGGATGGCCACGCCGCCGGTTATTGATCCCGCACGGGGAGCGCACTCCGGCGGGCGGGCGATGCCGTATGTTGAGGGTCAGCTGTCGATCGAGTTGATCTTGTCCTGAAGCGACCTGAGCTGTTCCTTCAGTTCGTCAATGTCCCTGGAGGTGTCGGATTTTTTCTGCGTGTCCTCGGAGTTTGCGGAATGCGCAAGGGCGAACGGCGAAAAGACCTGCATCGCCTTCTGGAACATCTCGGTGTTGCGGCGGACCTGCTCCTCGACCAGCTGGATCGGCAGCTGGATGTTGCGGGCGACAGGATTGTCGCCAAAGGATTTGGTGATCTGGGCCCGGACCTGCTCCTGCTGTTCGGTCAGCGCCGACATCGAATGCTCGAGATAACTCGGCACCACCATTTGCAGTTGATCGCCGTAGATCGATATCAGCTGCCGCAGGAAGGAAATCGGCAGAAGCGTGTTGCCGGTCTTGGATTCCTGCTCGAAAATGATCTGTGTGAGAACCGTGTGGGTGATGTCATCACCGCTTTTTGCGTCGAGTACGGCAAAGTCTTCGCCCTTCTTGACCATGACCGCCAGATCATCAAGCGTCACATAGGTGCTGGTGCCTGTATTGTAGAGACGGCGATTGGCATATTTCTTGATCGTGATCGGACCGCTTTTTTTCGCCATTCCTGTTCTCCTCAAAGGGCTCCCAAGACCTGAACCCGGCTTTGTTGACCAGACTGTAGGCGAAAATGACCGCCAATGACAATTCCTTTGTGCATTGCGGCGAAAGCGGCCGGAAATCCGCGGATTTTTGTCCGGGTCAAACCGATTGCATGTTGTTTTCAGCATTCCGGCATTTGACAGAGGCATCAAGCTCGGTCACGTTCTGGCCAGCTTCACACCACCACATGACAGGGAAAATCCATCATGAGCTCTATCGTTATCGCCAGTGCCGCGCGCACTCCCGTCGGGTCTTTCAACGGCGCTTTGTCCTCCGTCGCCGCCCATGAGCTGGGCGCGGTCGCCATTCGGGCGGCGCTCGAACGCGCGGGCGTTGCGCCGGCGGAAGTTGACGAAGTCATTCTCGGTCAGATCCTGTCGGCGG
>LADQ01000108.1 GCA_000961635.1 Hoeflea sp. BRH_c9
GAAGGACGCGCCCGCGACACCGCGGCGGGGTTCGTCCTGTGCCGCGAGGCAGCCGGCGAAGCCGAGATCCTGTCGATCGGCATCTCTCCAAAGCATCGCCGCCTCGGCCTGGGCTGGCGCTTGATGCGCGCCGCCATCCAGGAAGCCCGGCGGCGGGGGGCCGAGGAAATGTTCCTCGAAGTCGACGAGACCAACACGGCGGCGGTTCAAATGTACTCAAAGCTGAAATTCGTTCAGGTCGGCGAACGGCGGGCCTATTATGTCCAGCAAGACGCCGCGCGCACAACTGCGCTTGTCATGCGCCGCGATCTTCGTTAGTCCCCAAGGGATCGTCGGCTACGGTGTCGCCGGCATATCCTCTGCACACAACCGGCGGGGCAGGCGATGGACGAACAAAAACCCTTGGAAGACAGATGCGCCGAGCGCGGCATGCGCATGACCGAGCAACGGCGCACCATTGCCCGCGTGCTCGACGGCGCGGTTGATCATCCCGATGTCGAGGAGTTGCACCGGCGCGCCGTGTTGGTTGATTCGCGCATTTCGATGTCCACCGTCTACCGCACGGTCAAACTGTTCGAGGATATCGGCATCATCGAGCGGCATGATTTTCGCGACGGCCGCTCGCGCTATGAGACGGTTCCCGAGGAGCATCATGATCATCTCATCGATCTGCGCACCGGCACGGTGATCGAGTTCCACTCGCCCGAGATCGAGGCGTTGCAGGAGCGCATCGCCCGTGAGCATGGCTTCAGGCTGGTCGATCACCGGCTCGAATTGTACGGAATTCCGCTCAAGACCGACAAGACCTAGGTTCTTGATCATGGCTGTCGCGCGCCGCCTTGTTTGGTTTGCCCGGTCATGATCGCCGCGCTGCGCGTCATCTTCGTCGTTTCAGCCTTCGTCCTGCTGACCTTCGCGCTGTTGCCGGTCCAGATGATCGCGCTTGGCCTGAGCCATTCGGTGATGCGGCGATTGCCGCGCTGGTGGCACAGGATCATGTGCCGGGCCATCGGGCTGAAGGTGCGCACCCATGGCGAATTGGCCCGGGATCGTCCGCTGCTGCTGGTCTCCAATCACGTTTCCTGGAAGGACATCCTGGTTCTCGGATCGGTGGCCGACGTGCTGTTCATCGCCAAGTCCGAAGTTCGCGGCTGGCCGGTGCTCGGCTGGCTGGCGCGGCTGCAGCGCTCGGTGTTTGTCGAACGCGAGGAGCGGCGCAAGACCGGAACCCAGATTTCCGAGGTGTCCGGGCGGCTCCTCGGCGGCGAAATCGTTGTGCTGTTCGCCGAGGGAACCACATCGGACGGCAACCGGGTGATGGCGTTCAACTCGTCGCTGTTTGGCGCCGCCACCGCTGCGGTCAAGCTCGCGCCCGGCGGCAAGGTCCATATCCAGCCGGTGTCGATCGCCTATGTCGGCATTCACGGGATGCCGATGGGCCGCTACCACCGGCCGGTCGCCGGCTGGCCCGGCGACGTGGCGCTGGGTCCGCATCTCATGCGCGTCATCCGCAATGGCGCACTCGATGTCGATGTGGTTTTCGGGGATACAGTCGCTTTTGACGCACAAGGCGACCGCAAGAAAACCGCCCGTCTTGTCGAGGCCCGCGTCCGCGATGGCCTCAACGCCGCACTGCGCGGAACACTTGAACGCTGAATCGCCATTTTCAAGCCAAGGTTTTACGGCTAAAAGCCCCCGCATGACACAAGCACTCCTCACACCAGACGCCAAATTGGCCGCCGCGCCCGTCGTTGAAGCTGCCGCTCAACCCGGCGGCCAGTCGAAAAAGGTCTTCGTCAAGACCTATGGCTGCCAGATGAATGTCTATGACAGCGAGCGCATGGGCGACGCGCTGACGCGCGATGGCTATGAGAGCGTCGATTCGGTCGAGGCGGCCGATCTGGTGCTGATCAACACCTGCCACATTCGCGAAAAGGCCGCCGAGAAGGTCTATTCGCAACTCGGACGGCTGGCCAAGCTGAAGAAGCAGCGCAACGCCGAAGGCGGCGATCTGATGGTGGCTGTCGCCGGTTGCGTCGCCCAGGCCGAGGGCAGCGAGATCCTTCGCCGCGCGCCGGTGGTCGATGTGGTTATCGGCCCGCAGACCTATCACCTCCTGCCCGAGGCGCTCAACCGGGCGCGGCGCGGCGAACGCGTCGTCGAAACCGATTTCCCCGCCGAGGACAAATTCGACGGCCTGCCCGCAGCCCCGGAAAAATCCATCCGCGCCCGCGGCGTCGCGGCCTTTCTCACCGTTCAGGAAGGTTGCGACAAGTTCTGCACCTTCTGTGTCGTGCCCTACACCAGGGGCGCGGAAGTGTCGCGTCCGGTCGACAGGATCATCCTCGAGGCCGAACGGCTGGCCTCGGCCGGCGTGCGCGAGATCACGCTTCTGGGCCAGAACGTCAATGCCTGGCACGGCAAGGGCGCCGGTGACCGCGAATGGGGGCTCGGCGAGCTCGTCCGCCGTCTGGCCCAAATCAACGGCATCGAGCGTATCCGCTACACCACCAGTCATCCGCGCGACATGGACGAGGCGCTGATCGCGGCGCATCGTGACCTTCCCGAACTCATGCCGTATCTGCACCTTCCGGTGCAGTCGGGGTCGGACCGCATTCTCAAGGCGATGAACCGGCGTCACACGGCGGCGGATTATCTCCGCCTGGTCGAGCGGATCCGCGCCGCCCGTCCCGACATTGCCCTGTCGGGCGATTTCATCGTCGGCTTTCCCGGCGAAACCGACGCCGATTTCGAAGACACCATGCGGCTCATCGCCGAGGTCAACTATGCCGCGGCCTTCTCCTTCAAATACTCGATCCGCCCCGGCACGCCCGGCGCTGGCATGGAGGATCAGGTCGATGAAGCGGTCAAATCCGAGCGCCTGGCCCGGCTGCAGGATCTCATCGCCCAGCAGACAAGGGCATTTGGCCGGGATTGCGTTGGAAAAGTGGTGGATCTGCTGCTGGAGAAGCCCGGACGCAACACTGACCAGCTCATTGGCCGCTCGCCGTGGCTGCAGCCGGTAATAGTTGATGCAAAGCTGGGGGAAATCGGTGACATTGTCAGGGTGCGAATCACGCAACCCGGCACGAGCAGTCTTTTCGCGGAAGTTGTGGAATGAAGGCCCGTTGCATTTTTGGAGCCAGATCGTTTGACAGCTGAGCCACTGTCCCGGACAGAAGCTGCGACGCCCGCACCGGGCGCGTCGGACGCGACCCACCTCGCGCTCACCTTTGAAAACAACCGCCTCGCCAGTCAGCTTTTTGGCCAGTTTGACCAGAATCTGGCGTTGCTGGAGCAAAAACTGAAAATCGACGCCCGGGCCCGTGGCAACACGGTGACCCTGCGTGGCGAGGAAATCGCCACCAACCAGGCGCGCCGGGCGCTGGACTTTCTCTATGACCGGTTGGTCAAGGGCGCCAGCGTCGAAAGTTCCGATGTCGAGGGCGCCATTCGCATGGCGCTGGCGGCGGACGATCAGCTGGTGCTGCCGACGCTGGAGCGCAAGGGCAAGCTGGCGCTCACGCAGATTTCGACGCGCAAGAAGACCGTGATCGCCCGGACCCCGGTGCAGGATTCCTACATGCGCGCCATGGAGCGGTCCGAGCTGGTCTTCGGCGTCGGCCCGGCGGGCACGGGCAAGACCTATCTGGCGGTGGCCCATGCCGCGCAACTGCTGGAGCGCGGCTCGGTCGAACGCATCATCCTGTCGCGTCCCGCGGTGGAGGCCGGCGAACGGCTGGGCTTCCTGCCGGGCGACATGAAGGAGAAGGTCGATCCCTATCTGCGGCCGCTCTATGACGCGCTCTATGACATGATGCCGGGCGACAAGGTCGAACGCGCCATCACCGCGGGCATCATCGAGATCGCGCCGCTCGCCTTCATGCGCGGTCGCACGCTCGCCAATGCCGCGGTGATCCTCGATGAGGCGCAAAACACCACGCAGATGCAGATGAAGATGTTCCTCACCCGCCTGGGCGAGAACTCCCGCATGATCATCACCGGCGACCCGAGCCAGATCGATCTGCCGCGCGGCGTCACCTCCGGTCTGGTCGAGGCCTTGTCGATCCTCGATGGCGTCAATGGGGTTGTCACCTGCCGGTTCCGCGAGGCCGATGTGGTGCGTCACCCTCTGGTGCAGCGCATCGTCGAGGCCTATGGCCGCCGGGACCACCCCAAGTCTGACGGCAATGCATGAGCGGCAGCCGTAAGATCAGCCTGGCCATCGCGCTCGAAGCCGGAGAGTGGGGCAACGTCGAGGCCATCGAGGCGCTGGCGCTGAGAGCGCTTGATGCGGCTGCGCGCGATCTGGCTGAGCGCGAGGCGCAGCCCTTTCCCGGCGATCCGCCGGAAGTCTCTCTTGTGCTTGCCGATGATGAAATGATGGCCGGCATCAACGCCGAATGGCGCAATCAGCCCAAACCGACCAATGTCCTGTCCTTTCCGGCCTTTCCGCTGACCCCCGGGGGCATGCCGGGTCCGATGTTCGGCGACATCATCCTGGCCCGCGAAACCATCGAGCGGGAGGCTGCTGAACTGGACAAGCCGCTCGACGAGCATATCACCCATCTGATTGTGCATGGATTTCTGCATCTTTTCGGCTATGATCACATGGAAAACAACGATGCCGAGAAAATGGAAGCGATCGAGACTCGCATTTTGACCTCGCTTGGCCTATCTGACCCGTACGGCGACACTGAGCCGGTTTTACACCGAAGAGACGATGACCGATAGCAATGCCCCGGCCACAGCCGGAGACACGCAAAGCGCCTCAAGCGCAGATTCCACCGAAGAAGCCCCCAGTTATCTTCCCGTGCCCTATGTTGGAGCGCCGGATGAGCGCAATGGCATGGGGCTTTGGCAGCGGCTGGTGCGCGCCTTGTTTCCGCCCTCCGATCGCGAATCGATCCGCGAGGATCTGACCGACGCGCTGCAGTCGGGCGGGGAATTGCATGAGGCGTTTTCAGCCGATGAGCGCGCCATGCTCAACAATATCCTGCGCCTGCGCGAGGTGAGGGTGGAAGACGTCATGGTGCCGCGCGCCGATGTCGAGGCCGTCGACCAGACCACCACGCTTGGCAGGCTGCTCGAGATCTTCGAGGAATCGGGCCGGTCGCGCATGCCGGTATATGCCGAAAATCTCGATGACCCGCGCGGCATGATCCACATCAGGGATCTTTTGGGGTGGATCACCAAGCAGGCCCGCGCCAAACGCAGATCCGTCGCCAAAAGCGCGGTCGCGATCCAGAAACGCAACGCGCTCAATGCGCTCGAACTCTCCCGCGTTGATCTGGGCAAGACCATTCTCGAATCGGGCATCACCCGCAAGGTGCTGTTTGTGCCCGCCTCCATGCTGGCCTCGGATCTGATGCAGCGGATGCAGGCCAACCGCATCCAGATGGCGCTGGTGATCGATGAATATGGCGGTACCGACGGCCTGGTTTCGCTTGAGGACATCGTCGAAATGGTGGTCGGCGATATCGCCGATGAGCATGATGACGAAGAGGAAACGCTGATCAGCAGGATCAGTGAAGACGTCTGGATCGTCGACGCCAAGGCGGAACTGGAAGACCTTGCCGCCGAAATCGGTCCGGATTTCGATGTCCGCGCGCAAAGCGAGGAAGTCGACACCATCGGCGGATTGATCTTTTCCGAACTCGGTCGCGTGCCCGTGCGCGGCGAGGTGGTGCAGGCCTTGCCGGGCTTCGAGTTCCACGTCACCGATGCCGATCCGCGCCGGGTCAAGCGCGTTCGCATTCTCAGGAAGCGGCAGGCCGCCAGGCGCCGGCCGGTCCGCGGCGAAACATCGCCTGCCATGAAGCAGCCTGATGACACCAGCGCCGCCTGAACCGGTTCAGGAATCAGGAAGCCTCTCAATCGCACGACGCTTAGAGCGTCGTGCGATTAATAGGACGCATTCTGTTGGCTCAAACCTGGCTCTCCACAAGAAGGGCGGCGCAGAGCGATGCGGATCCATCTCTCAAGCCGTCCGACGCAGTGGGAGCCAGGTTTCAGCCAACCCGAAGGGCCGCATCCTTTCAAGTCCTGAGAAGGATTTCCGTCTCGAACGTACCCCGGGGGTATGCCCTTCGACGAAAATCCTTCTCAGCCCATAAAATCATTGCGGCAGAATGCGTCCTATCAATCGCACGACGCTCTATCCACCCGGCTGCAGAGGATTGCGGCTGCGCACAGGCGTGTTGCCTGCCCGTCGCCCCGTCAAAAAAGCCCGTGACCGCATCGGACAACGTCGCTGTTTTTTGAAAAGATGCGGCAACTGATTCGCTTGCTTGTAAAGCGACAGATGGGCACGACTAGAGCATCCTGCGTTCAGGTGGAACCGCCTGACGCAGAAAGATGCTCTAGATTCAAGATGATAGAGAGTCCTTTGTGCGTCCAAAAGGACGCACGGCGCTCTAATGCATGTCGCGTTCAAACGGATTCGTTTGAACGATAACGTACATGCATTGATTCAAAGTGCTACAGCGGCCTTTGCGCATCCAATTGGATGCGCGGCGCTGTAGTGTCGGCGGGGGAGTAAGCCGGATTTGGAACGGATAGCTGAAGCCATCATGTTGAGCTGGGGCGTCAAGCGGATCCTGGCTGCGTTTGGCGCGGGCGCATTGGCTGTTCTGGCGCTGCCGCCCTTCAATTTTTTCGCGGTGCTGTTCGTCTCGTTCCCCGTTTTGGTCTGGCTTCTCGATGGCGCCAGCGGGCCGGCTGAAGCGGGATTTCTCGGCCGGTTGCGGCCGGCTTTCGCAGCCGGCTGGTGGTTCGGCTTCGGCTATTTCGTGGCCGGGCTCTGGTGGCTCGCCAATGCGCTGCTGATCGAGGGCTGGAGCTTTGCCTGGGCCTTGCCCTTCGCCGTGTTCGGATTGCCGGCGGTCCTGGCGCTGTTTTATGGCGTCTCGGCGGCTTTGGCTCGGCTGCTCTGGTCCGACGGGGTGGGCCGCATAGCGGCCCTTTCCGCCGCCTTTGGCCTGGGCGAGTGGGCGCGCGGATATGTCTTCACCGGATTCCCGTGGAACGCCATCGGCTATGCCGCCATGCCCGCGCCGCTGATGATGCAATCGGCGGAACTGGTCGGCATTTTCGGCATGTCGGCCTTGACCGTGTTTGTGTTTTCGGCGCCGGCGCTGGTCGGCACGCGGCGCGGCGCGGCC
>LADQ01000132.1 GCA_000961635.1 Hoeflea sp. BRH_c9
GGGCGGCGGCGGTGGCCAGGACATGCATTTCGGAGGCGCGGGCCTGCTCGGACAGCGCCCGGAACCGCTTGAGCGCGGCAAGCGCACGGGCAATGCCGGCTTCATCCATGCGGCCGGTTGCCACAAGGCCCTTGCCCAAGCCGCACAACACCTTTTCGTTGAACAGCACGGACGGCGCCCGGTTGAGCCCCTCATAGATGACAAGACGCACCGAGTTGGAGCCAATATCGATCACGGATACAGGATGAATACCTGGCAAACGACCCTGGGCTTCCGATTCCACCATTGCTCTGTGCACTTCGCGGTTTGGACAATCCGTTGAGCGGGAGCCAAACGGGTTCAGGGACATCAGTTTCGTGTGCTTATATATGGGAAGCCGCCTTTTCGGAACCCGCTAAACCGTGGACTTGACGGCACTGTCCACAGGCCGCGACTCCCATGCGCAGGTGAACCGGCGGTGGCGGACACTGTTCCGGCCCGCGCGTCCCGGTTCGCGGATGCCCCGTCCCGTAAACCGGATCAGCCCGTTCAGCGCCTGCTGCGGGAGGCCCGGGCCAGACGGTCGGCGATCAGCTTGGGGGCGTTCGATTTGAGCGCCTCGCCGCGGCCCGACAGGCTCGGATTGGTCATGAAATAGACCTGCGCATTGAACGGCTCCTCCCCCTCGCCGGGTTCGACCTTGCGCGAGGTTCCGTCCGGCAGGATCTCGTAGCTCTGCTGGTTGTCGATCATGTTGCCGAGCATGATCTGCGACAGCACCTGCTCATGCACGGTCTTGTTGACGATCGGCACCAGGGTCTCGACCCGCCGGTCGAGATTGCGCGGCATCAGGTCGGCCGAACCGATATAGACAAGCGCCTGCGAGGACGGCAAGCCATGGCCGTTGCCGAAACAGTAGATCCGGCTGTGCTCAAGAAAGCGGCCGACGATCGACTTGACATGAATGTGCTCCGACAGGCCGGGAACCTGCGGCCTGAGGCAACAGATGCCGCGCACCACCAGGTCGATCTCGACGCCGGCCCGGCTGGCGCGGTAGAGCGCGTCGATGACCTCGGGATCCACCAGCGAATTCATTTTCATCCACACCGCCGCGGGCCTATGGGCTTCGGCGTGGACGATTTCCGCCTCGATGTTTTCAAGAATGCGGGTGCGCAGGTTGAGCGGCGAAACCGCGAGCTTCAACAGCCCTTCCGGTTCGCCGTAGCCGGTGATGAAATTGAACACATGGGCCATGTCGCGGGCGATCACCGGATCGCAGGTGAAGTAGGACAGGTCGGTGTAGATCTTGGCGGTGACCGGGTGATAATTGCCGGTTCCCAGATGACAATAAGAGACCAGCTTGCCCTCCTCGCGGCGGACGATCAACGACATCTTGGCGTGGGTCTTGAGTTCGAGAAAACCGAAGACCACCTGCACGCCGGCGCGCTCAAGGTCGCGGGCCCAGCGGATGTTGGCCTCCTCGTCGAACCGGGCCTTGAGTTCGACCAGGGCCGTCACCGATTTGCCGGCCTCGGCCGCATCGACCAGGGCGCGGACGATCGGGCTGTCATTGGAGGTGCGGTAGAGTGTCTGCTTGATCGCCAGCACATCGGGGTCGCGCGCCGCCTGGAACAGGAACTGCACTACCGCATCAAACGATTCATACGGGTGATGAACGACCAGATCCTTTTCGCGTATCGCCGCAAAGGTGTCGCCGGCATGCTCGCGGATGCGTTCGGGAAATCGGGCATTGTAGGGTGCGAAGCGGAGATCGTCGCGCGGCGCCTTGGCGATTTCCGAGAGCGTGTCGAGCGCCAGCAGGCCGGGCAGAACGGCGACACGGTTTTCCTGCACATTGGTTTCGTGAACGACGAATTCGCGCAGGCTCTGCGGCAGTTCGGAATCGAACTCGATGCGGATCACCGAGCCGCGGCGGCGGCGCTTGAGCGCGCTTTCAAACAGCCGGACCAGATCCTCGGCCTCTTCCTCCACCTCGATATCGGAATCGCGAATGACCCGGAACGTGCCGGTTCCGCGGACTTCGTAGCCGGGATAGAGCGAACTGATGAACAGGCTCACCACGTCTTCAAGCGTGATGTAGCGGATGGCGCCATCAAGATCAGGCAGACGGACAAAGCGGTTGAGCGCCACCGGCAGACGGATCAGCGCGGTCATCGGCTCGTTGGCGGCCTTGGAGGCCAGTTGCAGGCAGATCGAAAACCCCAGATTGGGGATGAACGGGAACGGATGGGCCGGATCGATCGACAGCGGCGTCAGCACCGGGAAGATCGATTGCAGGAACTCTTCCTCGAGCCAGGCCATGTCGGGGTCGACCAGCGCCGAAGGGCGAACGATGTAGATGCTCTCCTTGGCCAGGTTCTGCTGCAGGATCGCCAGCGACGCCTGCTGCTCAAGCTGAAGCCCGTCGATTTCCTCAAGAATCTGGTCGAGCTGCTCGTTCGGCGACAGGCCGTCGGGCGAGCGGTTGGTGATGCCTTCGCGCACCTGCCCCTCAAGGCCTGCGACGCGGACCATGAAGAACTCGTCGAGATTGGCGGCCGAGATCGACAGGAACCGCACCCGCTCGAGCAGCGGATGGCTGACATTGAGGGTTTCATCAAGAACGCGGCGGTTGAACTGCAGCCAGGAGAATTCACGGTTGATGAAGCGTTCCGGGCTGTCGAGCAGATCGATTTCCGGCGCTGCTCCGTTGACCGGATCGATCCCCACCCCGTCCATTTCCACGCCCTCGAACTCTTCCATCATAAACTCCAACGCCCCGCTTCAAGTTGTCACCGTCTATAGCACAACAACGAAGGAACTATGACAGTTCGATGTCATCACCGCCTGCGTCCATTTCGGCCATGACTTCGGCGGCCATGGCGCGGGTGATCTTCGATCCGCGGGCCAGCGAGAGCTGGTCAAGCCGGGTGACGATGGCGAGCGCTGCGGACAGGGAGCGCTCCATTCGGGCCACCAGCCAACGGATGATCCGGTCATCGACAATGACCTGGCGGTCGGCAAACAATTTGACCAGCACCTGGGCCAATAAATCCTCGTCCGGCTCGGCGATTTCGACCACGGTCGCGGCCTTCAACCGGGAGGCAAGATCAGGCAATGTCACATTCCAGCCCGCCGGCCAGAGCCTTGTGGTGATCAGCGCCGCGCTGCCATGCTCACGGACCGCGTTGATGAGATGGAACAGAGCGGTTTCATCAAAACCCCGGCGGTCGATGTCTTCTATGAGGACAGGTCCCTGGGCGGCGATTTCAAGCACCAGCGGGTCCGGCTTTTCGATGTTGACCGACCTGGCGCCGACGCGGGTGGCCCAGATGGTGGCGAGGTGCGATTTTCCCGATCCGGTCGGTCCGGCCAGGATCACCACCGGCGACGGCCAGTCGGGCCAGCGATCGACGATCGCCACCGCCGCGTTGAGGCGGTCGGAGACGATCAGGGCGTCGCGGCTCGATGCCGGATCGTGATTGAATTCCAGCGGCAATTGCCGCGTCACGGGCGGTTTGGCCATCAGTCGGACGGGGCCTCAATGACGGCAACGGGCTCTTCCGGGCGCTGGCTGCCATGATAGAGATCGCTGTCGAGATAGCGGGAAATGGCAAAGCGGACCAGCACGCCGACCGAGGCCGCCGCCGGCACGGCGATCATCATGCCGACAAAGCCGAACAGCGCGCCGAACGCGAACAGGGCGAACATCAGCCAGACCGGATGCAGACCGACGGAGGAACCGACCAGCCGCGGCTGCAGGATGTTGCCCTCGAAAAACTGCCCGACGGCAAACACGGCGATGACGGCGCCGATCATGACGAAATCCGGCCAGAACTGAACGACGGCGACAATCAGCGCCAGCACCAGACCGACCAGCGAGCCGACATAGGGAATGAAACTGATGATGCCGGCGAACAATCCGATCAGCAGGCCGAAGTTGAGCCCGATGATCGACAGGCCTATGGCGTAGATCAGGCCGAGGATCAGACAGACGCTGCCCTGCCCGCGGACAAAGCCGGCAACGGACCGGTTGATCTCGTTGGCGAGAGCCCGGACGGTTTCGACATGATCGCGCGGCACCCAGCTGTCGACCTTCTCGATCATGTGATCCCAGTCA
The DNA here is from genome assembly GCA_000961635.1 of Hoeflea sp. BRH_c9. Lineage (GTDB taxonomy): Bacteria > Pseudomonadota > Alphaproteobacteria > Rhizobiales > Rhizobiaceae > Hoeflea. The sequence continues at coordinate 4,100 of LADQ01000132.1, forward strand.
AGCAGCAGATAGAACGCCACCACCGGGGTCACCACGAACAGGGCGGCTATGTCGAGCAGCGCCATGCCGGAATTCCAGATCTTCTGGAATATGGTGCCGACAAAGCCCGCGCCCTCCTTCAGCAGAGCCGCGAAACTCTCCTTGATCTCAGCAAGCTGTCCGCTCATCCAGCCGGGCAGCACGGTCGATTCCGAGGTCAGCAGGGTCTGCAGCTCGGTGATGTAGCCCGGAATCCGCCCGCCCAGATCGGCCGCCTGGGTGATCAGAACGGGGATCAGGACAATCAGCGAGATCGCAAAAATCGCGACAAAGATGGTCAGGATGACCAGCGTGGCCATCAGCCGCGACAGGCCGCGGCGTTCAAACCAGTCGGCCACGGGATCAAGGAAATAGGCGAGCGCCATGCCGGCGATGAAGGGCAGCAGGATCGAGCTGAACACCATCAGGAAACCGACAAACAACGCCAATGCCAGCAACCAGAAAAAGACCTGGCGCCGAAGCGCCGACCGATTGATCGCAACTATCATGATCACCTCGCTTGCCGATGGTTCAACCGGTTGGGTTCCGCCGCATCCTAATCGGTTTCTGCCTCGCCCGCCATGTGCCGGAGCCAGGAGACGAGATAGGCGGCGGCTGAACCGATGGTCAAGCCCGCGACGGCATAGATCATCCATCCGATAACGGCGTCAAGCCGGGCCAGACCCGCAAGATCGGCCAGCACAAGGATGAGCAGGATGATCTGGAACATGGTGTTGGCCTTGGAAATCAAGAGTGGCCGCATCTCAACCGGATTATCCATCAGGCTCGACAGCACCACCGCGCCAACGATCAGGCCATCGCGGGACACGGCGAGAATGACCAGCCAGACCGGCAGCACCTCAAGCCAGCCCAGCACGACAAAGACGCTGACCAGCAGGAACTTGTCGGCGACCGGGTCAAGCCAGGCGCCAAGTTCGGATTTCTGGTTGAACTGGCGGGCAATGAAGCCATCGACGCCATCCGAAACCCCGGCCAGCATGAACATCACGAAGGCCGCCAGCATATCGCCATTGATCATCGCGAGAACGATCAGGGGAACCATGATGAAGCGGGCAATGGTGATGTAATTGGGCAAGGTCATGAAAGGCACATTATCCTAACTGTCCCGGATATGGCGATAGAACCGCGCTTTTCCAGTGAACCGGGCTCCCACCGGCATGATTGCGCCGGTTTATCCCGGATTTGTGGCTTGGCGCCGCACGCTCCGGCTTGCGGAATGGCCCACAAAATGCCATCCCCCGCGCATAGGAAACTGCTTTGACACCCAAGGAGGCGAAGCCGAGATGGCGGATCCGAAAAACGGCCTCACCTATGCCCAGGCGGGCGTCGACATCGATGCCGGCAACGAGATGGTCAACCGCATCAAGCCGCTGGTGCGCGCCACAAGGCGGCCGGGCGCCGATGGCGAAATCGGCGGCTTCGGAGGTCTGTTTGACCTCAAGGCCGCGGGATTTTCCGATCCGGTGCTTGTGGCCGCCAATGACGGCGTCGGCACCAAGCTGAAAGTGGCGATCGAAGCCGGGCTGCACGACACCGTGGGCATCGATCTGGTCGCCATGTGCGTCAACGACCTGGTGGTCCAGGGCGCCGAGCCGCTGTTCTTTCTCGATTATTTCGCCACCGGCAAGCTCGACCCTGACCAGGGCGCGGCGATCGTCGGCGGCATCGCCCATGGCTGCCTGCTGGCCGGCTGCGCGCTGATTGGCGGCGAAACCGCCGAGATGCCCGGCATGTACCGCGATGGCGATTATGATCTGGCGGGCTTTGCCGTGGGCGCCGCGGAACGCGGCCAGCTTCTCCCCTCCGGCTCGATGTCCGAAGGCGATATTGTGCTGGGTCTCGCCTCCTCCGGCGTGCACTCCAACGGCTATTCGCTGGTGCGCCGCATCGTCGAGTTGAGCGGGCTCGGCTATGATGCGCCCGCCCCGTTCGATCCGTCGACCAGCCTTGGCGCTGCGCTGCTCGCGCCGACCCGGATCTATGTCAAATCGCTGCTCGCCGTGATCCGCCGGACCGGCGCGATCCAGGCTCTGGCGCATATTACCGGCGGCGGATTTCCGGAAAACCTGCCGCGGGTGCTGCCCGACGGGCTTGCCGCCGAGATCGACCTTGACGCCATCGCGCCGCCCAAGGTGTTTGCATGGATCGCCAGGACTGGCGGCGTCGCGCCCGAGGAAATGCTGCGCACCTTCAATTGCGGCGTCGGCATGATCGCGGTGGTCCGGGCCGCGGACGCGGACATGGTGACGGCGGCGCTTGAAGCCGAGGGCGAAAGCGTGATCCG
>LADQ01000263.1 GCA_000961635.1 Hoeflea sp. BRH_c9
GTGGCGGCCTTCGCCGCCGGATCGCTGATGCCGTCGCTGCTGGGAGGCGTGGTGGCGCGGCATGGGGTGGTGTCGGCCTATGGCGCGGTGCTGCTGTTTTCAGGACTGGGCCTGATTCAGGTGGATCTGACCGATCCAAGCCTTGCCGCCGAGATTGCGCTGGCCGCTTTCATCCTGCTCGCCTGCGTGGCGGTTCTCGCCATCGCCGGCGCTGAAAACCGGCTGGTCCGGCGCCTGGCCTATTTCGCCTTTGCCTGCGAGACGCTCTATGTGGTGAGCGTAACCCTGTCGACGCTGCTCGGCAGTTCCAGTTTCCTGTTCGTGGGCGGCGTGGTGCTGGCCATCCTCGCCTATGCGGTGATGAAGATCGAGAAACGCTTCAAGGCCGGGGAGGGCCGGTGATGATGGCTTGGGCTCAGATCTTGCGCCGGCAGCTCAACCCGGTGATCGCGGCGATTGTGTCGGCCGTGGTGCTGATCGGCATGCTGGGTTACATGATCCAGGCCCGCGCCGCGATCCTGCGGGAGGGCACAGAGATCATTCTCAAGACCAGCCCGGTTGATCCGCGCGACCTGATGCGGGGCGATTATGTCAGGCTCGCCTATGACATTTCGGTGATGGATGGCGCGCTTTTCAAGGGCGACTGGCCGAAGCAAAGCAGGCTTGCGCCGGTGTGGCTGACGCTGGAACCCGGGGAAGACGGAGTGGCCAGTGTCACATCCGTGAGCCTGGAAAAGCCGGACCCCGGAAGCGCCACGGCGGTGTATCTCAAGAGCCAGCCGGTCTGGCTCTACGAATCCGACCGCGGCAAAGCGACCAGCCTGTCTCTCAGCTTCGGCATCGAACGCTATTATGTGCCGGAAGGCGAGGGGCTGGAGATCGAGGATGCTCGCAACGACCAGCGCACGACGGTGGCCGTGCGCGTCTCCGAGGATGGCGAGGCACAGATCGCGCGGCTGATGATCGATGGCGAAACGCTGTACGAAGAGCCGTTGTACTGAGACGGGCAGCGGCCAGATCCCGGGGCGGCGAAGCTCTCCAAAACCTTGGGCCGCAAGGTGATTTTGCTTTGATCGCCGCCGGTCGGGTGCTATAGACCGCCCAGTTCAGGGCCACCATATGCGTGCGCCATGGCAGTGCGGGTGTGGCGGAATTGGTAGACGCACTTGGTTTAGGTCCAAGCGCCGAGAGGCTTGGGGGTTCGAGTCCCTTCACCCGCACCAGATCTGGCTCAAATTTGAGATGCGTGGTGCTGTCGGCGATCTGACATCACAGTGCCACTGCGACAACGCTGCCGTCCGCCGCCCGAAAGCGCAGGCAGCGGTCGAAACCGCCGACATCCATATTGCGGTACAGGCAGGATTCCGTGAGTGCGGAGAAGGGATTTATCTCGATAAGTGATATGGCATTGCTTGTATCGGGAATGGCCCAGACATCGATCACCGCATCTTCCAAATGCGATATGTCGATGAATGCCGCGGCGAAAGCATTGAGCGAGTGGACAAGGTCGCGGCGGTTCGCTTCGATCCCGGGGAATATGTCATTTGCATAATACTGGGAAATCCCGATCACCTGCCGCTTACGGATGAACATCCTGAATTCAGATTCCGGTGGGATTACTCGCCACTGGCGCAAATGCAGCCACGCGCCTTCCTTCGTCATCGCATGCCGGATCAGCGCCTTGGCAATCCGGGGATCGTCGCGTGTCATCACCTTCATCAGATCGCGAAAAGAGCAAATTGGCTCGTTGACGATCATGCTGGCTTTCCAACTCGCATAACCAAGGCGGGGCATGGCGCCGTCGGGCATCTGCTTCAATGCCCCACTTGCCTCCCTTACGAACCTTTCGGACAATTCGCCGCCGCCGACATCACCGAAATAATCCCGAAACAGCCGGCAATGGCTTCCAAGCACCAGCACATCGCCGGGGTCCAACTCCACGCTGATCGTTGGCGCCGCCAATTTGGCGACGTCAACAGGCCAGTTTTCAATGAATGTCGCCGCAATTGCACTCGGAAAGGCCAACATCGCTTCCTTTCGCCTGGGGTTTCGGGGTGAGGGCCGGCAAACTCAAACGGGTCTCCAGATCATCGTCGCCCGTTAAAAGTCGAACCTCCTCTCCAACGGTTCTTGTCCTGGCAAACGCCAATAGGCATCGCCGTCGCCGGCATCATTCTCGAAGAGGCTTTCGATAAAAGCCCGGAAAGAGGCGGCCTGCGGCCAGATGCGGGTGTTGCCACCGTGCCCCCATGCATCAAGCGAATGCAGCCAGGCGTAGATGCGGCCATGATCCTCCGGCCGGACGGAAAGGAGCAGTTCCAGCCCTCCGGGATCCGCGCCAATGAAGATCATGTCCGGCGGCGTGGCCGCACTGAAAACCTTTTGATCCCAAATCTCCTCGACATAATTCCATCCATAAAGTGGATCGAGAAAGGTCACCGGTTCATCGGAGGGGTAGATCTCCAGAGGTATCTGGTAGCGGAACATCAGGGGAAATGGCCTACCGCCGTTGAATTTGCGCATGAAGGCGCGATAGTCATCCGGCAGGCGCCGTCCGGTCCGCTGCTCCCAGGCCTCGATTGCCGGGCCGGGGTCGCCCACGTCTTCCCATTTGCCATCCACCGGCAGAATAAGTCTTTCCATCTCTAGCTCCGTTGGTCGACGTCATGACATTGCATACATTGCCGGCGGCCTTCGCCCTTCCTTGGCACGTTGCCTAGAACTCGGTTGCGTTCGATCCCGTGTAGAGCGAAGCTCCCCCCATGTGGGGCGTCGAGGCCCCGCCACCGGTCGCGTGAACACTTTTCGGAATGAGTTGCATGGTTACGCCGTCCTGATTGTGGTGCCAGGTATGCGTGGTCGGGCGTCGCCAGTTCGGATCACCCAGGCTTTCCCGCATCGCCTTGTCGGCCGCAGTAAAATCCGTCGTGTGGTTGCCGCGCATCGGGATTTCCACGTTGCCGGACGAATGCGGCCCATACTCAGGAAATCCGCCCTTGTATTCAACAGGCGGCCCGCCATTCGCGGGCTGCCAGACACTGTCGCCACGGTCCCCGACCCAATTCCCGTTGGGGCCGTCCGTGGGCGTATTTGCATATTGCGGCCCTTTGAGAGGCGCTTTCGCATCACGGCATGCCTTAGTCGTGCACGATTTGATCGCCTTGTCATAATCAGCCCGTCGCGCCTGGGCCAGGTCGTCCCAGTATTTCAGCGCAATTTCGCGGGTCCGTTTAAACTGACGGCTCATCGCCGTTCGCGCAACATCAAGTGCTTTGCGAATATCGTTGAGCCTGTTGCCGATCTTGGTCGCTTTGGCGGCATCGCCGACAAGAGGCACAAAACCGATCACGTCAAACAAAGCGCCGCCCCAATCCTGGGTGATAAGCGATTTTCCGAGCGAAACGATGTCGACGGCGGTTCCGGCAGGCGGCGGTAATGCGCCACCCGCCGCCAGTGCGGCATCAGCGGCCAGTTCTCCGTATTTTGAACCCATCTGCTGAAGCTCGGAATAGGCTGTCCGAGTCTGCGTGACATCAATTCCGCTGGATGAAAGCCGATTACCCATGTCGCTTCTGATCTTTGCGTGAAATCATTTCCGGATACCAATATCGGTCATCGGCGTTCATGATCGCGTCAGCCGCCAGTTGTCTGTCGACATCATAATAGGCCGCAATCTTGGCGGGACCGTCCATCTTCTCGTCATAGGTAATTTCCTTAAATCCGGGCGAGAGAAAGAAATTTGGGCCTATGGTCCACATCAGCGTGACGAAATGCGCCTGTGACTGCGAATCTCTCAAGCCAAAACTTTTCGCGTACCGGCGTCCATTCAGCACCATCTCGCGTTTGCCTTCGTCAGAAACCGCGTAGTAATACTCAGCCAGTTTGTGCCTCATGAATTCTTCCACATACCAATAGGAAAATTTCGCGTCGGGGTCCAGTTTTGCTGCATTCAGGGCCTGGATTTGCCGGGGGCGGATCCGTAGCCAGCCGGGAGGCAATGGCGGCAAAATGGCGGGGCGGGCAAAGACAATGAAACCGTTCTCATCGACTTTTTCGTCTTGTGGTGAAGGGGTGTTGCTCTGGTCGGAGGAGAGCACAATCGCCAGCGCCTCGCCAAACAGGCGCGAGACCTGATGGGCATCCAATATGGGCAAGACCATTTCCATGACGCTCGAATCAGCGTGGCGGAAGACGACGAGATCATAACGTCGTGGCTTTGGCTGCGGAGGGTGCTCATGCGAGTGGTGGTCGTGGCCGTGATCGGCAGGTCCAGTATCCGCGGTATCCAGGGCTTCTGCCTCTTCATCCTCGTCAGGCGAATCGGACTCCGGCTCGGTCGGAATTTCCACCATGTTGATGGTGCGTAGATGCTCATAGATGGCCTCCCCGGGGTCTTTTCCGTCATCGGGCCAAACCCACCAGACCACGGCCGGTTTGTCTCCAACGATGGCGAGCAGGCGCCGCGCAGCGCCGCGATCGGGGAGTTCGACGAGATGCGGGCCCGCAGCATCCATGTTCTTGCCGAGCTCATCGAGATAGAGCGGCCGGTAGGGCAGGCCTGCATCGGTCAAATTCGTCTGCAGTTCATCGAAATGGGCGGCATCGACCACCGCGTATTTGCGGCCCTTGATCGGATCCAGTAGCGCGATCAATGCTTCCCTGCGATCCGCCATGGCTAGCCCTTCACGAAAGGCGCGCCAGAGTTGGCAGCGCTTTTCATGCATGGCTTGGTAACCTTGATGCCCAGCCCACCGCCGCTATCCCCGATCAGCACAGTGACCATCCCCGAGATGATCGCGCCGCCATGGGTGGTCATGTCGCCCATGCGGGCGGCGGGCAGGTTGTTGAACAGAACAGTCGCCGAGCCTTGCACGATTGCGTCCATCGCGGTGATGCAGAGCGCCTTGTCGCTGAGGCGGGCGGCGGGCAGGTTGCCAATCAGGATATTGGTCGAGCATGGGGGCAGGATCGGGCCGCCGACATGGGGAATCGGCGGCGTTGCCGGCGTCGACATCGGGCAGCTGTGCATGTCGGTCACGCGCGCGGCGGGTTTTGCCATATGGCCCTTCCTCCTTCAGTCATGCCCTGCAGACCGGTCCGATCCAGACCGCCCGGGAGCCTGAACATCGCCGTGGTCATTTCTCGTTCGACCTCGGATAGCGTTTGGCGTGCGGGCCCTTGTACTCCTCGGAACTGTCGGGGCTTTTCTTCGACACCTCGCTGCCGCTCATGGGGCCGCCGCCGCAGTTGACCCGGACAAGCAGTCCTTCGATCTGGACTCCGGTCTGGTCGATCTTGACGAAGTTGCCGCCGACCTTGAGGCAGATCGAGGCGCCGGCCTCGACGACGATCGACATTCCCGCCTCGATGAAGTGGCTTATGCCCGACTGCTCGTGCGTCCTGCCACCTGCTTCCACCCGCACGTCGCCGCGCACCGTCAGATGCATGTCGGAACCGACTTCGGTCACCTGGTCAGCCCCGATCGTGGCATGGTCATTGCTGCCGATCGTGTGCACCTGCGAGCCGCCAATGGTGACGCTGCGGTCGCTGCCCACCACCTCGCGGTGCTTGCCGCCGACGGTCATGTCCTTGTCCTGGCCGATCGTCTGCGAGGCGGATTTGGCGATGTGGAAATCGCGGTTGCCGCCAACGTTCCAGGTCTCGTTGTCGAGAATGACGGAGTTGAGGTATTTCTGGCCGTGCAGGAAAATCTCTTCCTCGCCGGCCTCGTCCTCGAAACGGAGCTCATTGTAGCCGCCGGCCTTGTGCGAATCGGACTTGAAAGTGGAGCGGGTCTTGAACTGGGGCAGGGAGTAGGGCGGCATGTTGTCGCCATTGTAGACGCAGCCGGTTACCAGCGGCCGGTCGGGATCGCCCTCCAGAAAGTCAACCATCACCTCCATGCCGATGCGCGGGATGATCATCCCGCCCCATTGCTTGCTGGCCCAGTTTTGCGCCACCCGGCAGCGCATCGATTGATCGTTGTTGCGGTCCCAGTGAAACCGCACCAGAATCCGGCCATATTCGTCGCAATCGATCTGCTCGCCTTCCTTGCCCACCACTTTGGCGGTCTGCGGTCCATGCACCAGCGGGCGCGGCGTCACCTGCATCGGCCGCAGATCCACCTCGCTGTCGAGAAATTCATACTGGCCTTCGTAGCTGTCCTCGCCGGTGGAGCCTGCGCCGGAGCGGTATTGCTGGGAGATGAAGCTGTGCTGGCAGCGCAGCACGACATATTCGGTGTTATATGTCTCGAAGGGATAGCCGGTCAGGTTGACCAGGCCGCCGGGAAACAGGGTGACGCAATTGCCTGACGCCATGCATCGGTGGTCAAGCGCGGTTTCGGACTGCATCCTGATCTGCGCCACGGTGGTCCCGGCGCCGAGATCGATGTAGCGGCCTGGATAATCATAGATTTCCTTGTCGGCATGCTCGTAAGCAGCGGTGCCTTGCTGGTCGGCCTGCATCTTGGCGCCCGGATTCTTGAAATTGTAATCGCGGACGGTCACTTTTCCCGAGGTGAAGCGGCGTTCGGGAATGAAATGATGGATGCACTCGCTGGCCCGCCTGTCCTGTCCGGCCAGCGGCAGGTAAGGGCGGGAACCGCCCGGCGAGGCATCGCACTGGCTGGTGTTGTCGAACATGACAAGCTTGTGCGCGCCATCCGCATGGGTGAAATAGTAGCTAATGCCGTTTTCTTCCATAAGGCGGCACGCAAACGCCATATCGGTTTCGCGGTACTGCACACAATATTCGATTTTCTCGAACGGGCCGGCGCTGCGGTCATCGAAGTCGGCGAGCGCCCCATGCCGGCCGAAGACATCCGCGATGATGTCTGTGACGGTCTTGTCGTGATAAATGAAACAATCGGCGCGGTGTGACAGCAACCACAGCCAGGGCCGCAACACCAACCGGTAGCAATGAAAATGATCGCGAACGCCAAGCCATTGGGTCTCGGTCAGGATGCCGTCGAACTTGCGCTTGCCGCCGGACGTGCCGTGGATGGTCAACGTCACGTTCTTTCCGATGGCGTCGTCAAATTTCAGGTCACCCTGCATGCTCAGGGCTTCGATGCGGTACTCGAAGAGTTCGCTGACACCCTCCGAGCCGTCAAACCGCGACAAAACCAGCACGTCTTCGCCGAAGGGCGTTTCCAGGACGCCGGCGCGTTTGTCCTGCTTAAGAGTAACAGCTGTCATCAACCCCTCCGCGACCAATGGCGGTCATGGCCGCATGCGATTGTCCGCAGGTTTTCGAGTTCGGCCCTGGCACATTCCCGATCGAAAACCCAACCATCTCCCAAATAATACTGGGTCATAAACTCGTTTTCGTCCAGTCCAACTGCTGTCCGGCACCGGCAAAAATGGAATAGCCAGTCGGAATGGCTGTCTGCTCAAGCACCCGGCATTTTCGCCAAGCATGGCGCTGCATCCGCATCAGCTTCACATTGTTTAGTTTTGTTGGCAATTCCGAATAGACATTCACGATCATGAATAGGTCGCACAGTTTCAGGAATTTGCTGCGCAACCATGTCTTTTCCTTGAACAAATGGCTTGCCGGCGAGTGTTGGCCAAGTGTCCGCTTCGCGCGGGTCTCAATACTGCCATTGAGCGTAGGGGAAGGATGCGGGGTATTCAAGCGATTGTCGTTTCAAAACCATCCCGCACGCCAGGCAACAGCCTGATGGCGCCTGCAGATCGTCTTTCTGGTGCCGGATTTCCGCCGGATGTCAAAGGTAAGCAGTCACTTTCGGACAAGTCGTGTCTCAATGCTGTAATGCCATCACTTGTGAGCCGGAGAAATATTTTGCCCCAACACTATATTTCAGTAGCGGAGTGACAGATCTGCAGGCGCGTTGCAGAAAGCATGGCGGCATTGACTTGGAATTTTCGTAATCCTATAGTTGCCACAGTTCTCAAGGAGGCTTCTGACATGCGTTTGTGGACCATAACCCCAATGGTGTTGGCGCTGGCTTCATTGTCTATCAACGCCAATGCGCAAGACAGCTTAAAACCATCCTATACTGCGGATGAACTGGTTGAATTCATGGTGGAACAGGCCGATCTTGGCAGTGCGCGTTCATTGTGCATCGGCACCAAGTCGGAATGCGCCGCGGCGCAGCCCAAGCCGAAGGGATTCGACATGAGGCTGACCTTTGATCTTGATTCGAGCGAATTGCTGCCCGAAGCAAAGGCCAATCTGGAAGTGGTTGCGGCCGCGTTGAAGGATGACCGTCTCCGGGTGGCCAAGTTCAAGGTCGAAGGCCATACGGATGCCCGTGGTTCTGATGATTACAACATGAACCTGTCGGTTGCGCGCGCGCGCTCGGTTGCGGATTTCCTGGTTTCCCGGGACGTGGACCGGTCACGCATCCTAGCCGAGGGCCACGGCGAAAGCGCCCCCTTGGCGGCTGATCCGCTGGATCCGGACAACCGGCGGGTGGAACTGAGTCTCAGCGTGGAGTAGGTGTCAAACGGATCGGACTCATCTTTCGCGGAGTCGCTTAACAGGTTTCTTCAACCTGTTTCGGCGGATTCGGTTTGCGGTCCTGATCTCGATTTTGAGGACGACGCTGACTACGCCAACTACATGTTTCCGCTCGAGGAACGGCTGTCCCAACGGTTCCTGGATGAAAATGGCAAGCCGGCGGACCGCTCCAACATTAAGCTAGACGAAGTAACAGAGGCAATTTTTGGCCTGCTCGAGCGAAGCCGCGATCTTCGTCTTGTTGCCGCGCTGGCGCAGTGTCATTCGGTCCTGATCAAACCCGAGGGGTTCCTGGCCTGCGTGCAGATGATGCGCGGCATGCTGGAGACGTTTTGGGATAATGTGCATCCCGCGGCGAATGACGGCGATTTCAGTTTTCGGCGATCCATGGTCGAGGCGCTCGATGACCGCTCCAGGATCGCGATCCCGATTTTTCACTTCCCATTGGTCAACGACAAGAAGATCGGCGTGGTCACCTACCGGGTCTGGGAGGTTTCGCAAAAGCCGGAGTTGAAGCTCCCCGGGGAAATCGCGGTTCAGGCTTCGCAGGTTTCCGAAGCCCTGAACGCCGATGCGGGACGCGCTCAAGTCGCGGCCAGCTATTCCCTGTTCAAGGAATTGCAGTCCGCGCTCAAGGGCATCAGGTCGGTGTTTTCGGAAAACGCCGATTTTGACAGTATGCCGTCCTTCTCCGTTACATTGGGTTCGGTGGACGATGTGATTGCCATGCTCGAACGCGAGGCGGCGTGGCTGTTGCCTCAGTCCGAGACCGGCACGGAAGACAATCCCGTGGTTGATCTGGCTTCGGAGGGCGAGCCGGCAAGTCTCGAACCAATCCAGTCTGCCGCTGTGACGGTGCCGCTGACCGAGGTTTCCAGTCATGGCCAGGCTGCAGCGATCCTGACCGAGATCGAGCGGTATTTCTGCAATATCGAACCCTCGTCGCCAGCGTTGATATTGGTTCATCAGGCACGCAAACTGTTGGGGCGTCCGCTTGTCGAGGCGCTTGAGGCGCTGGCCCCGTCTCGCGTCGATTCGGCGCGCCTGATTGTCGATGCCGGCAGCGGATTTACGCTGTCCATTGATCGTATGCGGCAATTGACCAGTTCCGCGTTGTTTCAACCTGATACAAGTATGGCCGGGGATGACTTTGCCGCGCCGGCTGTAAGCAGCCGCGATGAGGCAAATAGTGCAATGCAATCAATCGAGCGGTTCTTGGCAGTACTGGAACCAACGAGCCCGGTGCCGCTCTTGCTGTCGAGGGCGCGGTCACTGATGAACAAGAATTTCAGTGGCTTGCTCAGCGACTATTTTAGCCAGGCTGAGATGCAGTAGAGAAGTGCAGTCGATGATAGTTTTGTTTGACAATGGTTCTTCAATCTGGCTTTCTAAGCCTATAAAAAAGGGGAGATTACAGTGGCTTCGGACAGTGGACAGAAGTTCATCAAGCGCAATCGCCCGCCGCGGGTGCAAATTTCCTACGAAGATCCGGGCGATGCCGAGAAACTTGTGGAGTTGCCTTTCGTCATGGGCGTGATGGCCGATCTTTCCGGCAATGCCTCGCCCGTTGAAAAGCCCTCGATGGCGGAGCGCAAGTTCACCGACGTCGATATGGACAATCTCGACGCCTATATGGCGAGCATCAAGCCGGCGGTGTCCATGAAAGTGGACAACAAGCTGGGCGAAGAGGCAGGCAATGAGAAGTTGGGGATCAACCTTACCTTCTCCAAGATGGCTGATTTCGAGCCGGCAGCCGTGGTTCGTCAGATTCCGGCGTTGAATGCGCTTCTCGAGGCGCGAGAGCAATTGGCAAACCTGCAGCGTTACATGGATGGCAAGGTGGCCGCGGAGGACAAGCTGAAAGAGCTGCTGTCCAATCCGGAAATGATGCGCGCAATGAGCGAGCACCGGGCCGCCAAATTGAATGCCGCCGCAACAGATACATCAGAAGAATCAGACAAAACGGACTGACCATGCCGTTTGTGTCGTGAATGGTAATTGGGGGTAAGATGTCGGCGCAAGAATCCAATCAAAAACAGGCGGGTGTACTCGAGACCCAGGTCGAAGTTGACGAGTTTTCTTCGCTGCTCAAGCAGTCGTTCAAGCCGAAAACCGAACGAGCGGCCACCGAGGTGGACAACGCCATCACGACGTTGGTCAAGACGGCGCTTGCTGACAGCGACGTCATTCAGGATGATGTGCTCGACACGATTGGCGAGATGATCCGCCGCCTGGACGAACAGCTATCGGCGCAATTGAACGAAGTCATGCACTCCCCCGAGTTTCAGGCGGTGGAAAGCGCCTGGAACGGACTGAATTACCTGGCGACAAATTCCGAAACGGATTCGACCCTCAAATTGCGGGTCATGAATGTTTCCAAAAGCGAACTCTATCGGGATCTGAAGAGCTATCCGGGCGCCAAGTGGGACCAGAGCCCGCTGTTCAAGAAACTCTATGAAGCTGAATTCGGGCAGTTGGGCGGCCAACCCTACGGCGCGTTGGTGGGCGACTTTTACTTTGACCACACAACCCAGGATGTCGCCTTGCTGCGCGATCTGGGCAAGGTCGCGGCCGCTGCGCATTGCCCGTTTATTTCCGCGGCCGATCCGAATCTTTTCGGGTGGGATTCATGGAATGAGCTGGTCAATCCGCGGGACCTGTCAAAGATCTTCGAAACCCCGGATTATGCCGGTTGGCGCTCCCTGCGCGATTCCGAGAATTCGCGCTATGTCGCGCTGTGCATGCCGCGCGTCCTGGCCCGGGAGCCCTTCGGTTCCAAGACAGTCAAGGTGGAGGCCTTCAACTTCGAGGAAGAAGTCGACGGCCATGACGGGCGCAAATACGCATGGATGAACGCGGCCTATGCAATGGCCGCCAATATCAACCGCGCCTACAAGGAATATGGCTGGACGGTTCGGATTCGCGGCGTGAATTCCGGCGGTGAAGTTATCAATTTGCCGCTTCACACGTTTCCGACCGACGACGGCTCCGTGGACATGAAATGTCCGACCGAAATTGCCATCAGCGACAGGCGCGAAGGCGAATTGTCGAAGTCGGGGCTTATACCGCTTGTTCACCGGAAAAACTCTGACAAGGCGGCCTTTATCGGCGCCCAGTCCTTGTTCAAGCCGCGCAAGATGAGCACGGAAGAGGCGACGGCCTCGGACAATCTGTCAGCACGCATCCCGTACATGTTCGCCTGTTCCCGTTTCGCGCATTATTTGAAATGCATGGTGCGCGATCAGGTTGGCGACACCAAGGAGCGGGAAGACCTGCAACGCTGGCTGCAAACCTGGATCATGCGTTATGTCGATGGCGATCCGCGCAATTCGACGTCGGAAGTAAAGGCCAGGAAACCTTTGGCGGATGCCCGCGTGGATGTGTTCGAAGATCCGGAGAATCCCGGATATTACGGTGCGAAATTCTTCCTGAGGCCCCATTTCCAACTAGAGGGCATGGATATCGGGCTTAGCCTCGTGTCCAAACTTCCGGCGGAAAAGAAGTAGATGTAGTGCAACTGCTGTAGATGATTTCGGCGGGCGCGCGGACAACAATGGAACCATGAGAGGAGACAGCCATGGCTACAAATATGCATCTGAAAATCGATAGCATTCCAGGAGAATCCCGCAAAAAGGGACATGAAGGTCAGATTGAAATTACAAGCTGGGCATTTGGCATGGACCAGCAGGCATCGGTCGGACATGGGCATGGATCAGGGGCCGGCCGGGTCTCGGTTCGCGATGTCGTGCTGACCAAGAATATCTGCAAGGCGGACGCCGCATTGATGCAACATTGCTGCAGCGGCAAGCACATTCCCGAAATCACGATGTTCTGCGAGAAAGCCGGCGGCGACACCACGGTCGAGTATGTGAAAATCGTGATGAAGCAGGTTCTGGTCACAAATCACACCGTGGCTGGCGCCAGGGAAAGCGATGCCGTGGTCGTCGATGTTTCGTTGAATTTTGCCGAATATGTGGTCACCTACACGCAACAGGCCGAGGATGGCTCTGCCGGACCGACGACCACCCAGGGTTGGAATGTAGCCGAAAACCGGTCTGCCGCGTAACGCAACACAAGCCGGGATTTGCGCCGGCGGATCATGATGGCTGCGCCCCTTTCTCCATAGTGCTCCCCGGATCATCGGGGAGCACGGATGATGTTTGATGACCATGGCCGAAAATGACAGATTTCGCGTTCCTCTGCTGCATTGTTTCCAGGATGCTTTCTACAATGGGGATTCGCAATCCGAAAAGATTGAATCCCGTTCGGACAAGCGCGCCGACAGGCGGGGGGCTGGTGTTGTCAGGGAGGAGGGGATTGTAATGTCCGCAGCCGACCGGCTGCGGCGCAAAGGCTTGAGCGAAACCGAAGTGCGGCAACTGGTCATGGAGTCGCTCATCGACGTCGTCAATACCGTCGATCTGCAGAGCTCGGTTGACCTCGCCGATCTGGAATATGCCTCAAAATCCATTCTCAATTACGGGCTCTACGACATTTCCCATCTCACCAGCGAGGACATGAGCCTCGCATCGCTGGAGCAGAATGTGGTGGCTGCCCTGTTGTGCTACGAACCTCGCATCCGCAAGGACACGCTCAGGGTACGGCGCGATACCCAGTTCAATGATGTCGACCAGAAACTGCGTTTGTCGATATATGCGGAGGTGTCCTTCCTCAACCTTGAAGTGCCGATCGAATTTGTCGCGGAGATCGACATCGGCGCGAGCAAGGTCAGCTTGCTGAAGGCGTCCAATTTGTCATGAACAGAGAGTTTCTAGAGTTCTATGACCGCGAATTGAAACTTCTGTATGAGCGTTCCAAGGAATTCGCCGAGGAATTTCCTGGCGTGGCCGCCCGCCTTGGCGCGTTGACCGAAGACCAGATGGATCCGACCCTTGTCGGATTGCTGGAGGGCGCCGCGTTCCTGGCCGCCCGGGTACAGTTGAAGATCAAGAGCGAGTTCGACACTTTTACGGTCGAGATGCTGGAACAATTGCTTCCAGGCTTCCTGGCGCCAATCCCGTCATTCGCCATGGTCCGCGCCTTGCCCGATTTTTCCGATCCCGGTCTGCGGGAGGGTGTGTTCCTGAAAGCCGGGGACTATCTCGACACCGCTTTCGTTGAACGTGAGAAGCGAATTGCCTGCCGCTACCGGTTGGTCACCGATCTGGCGCTTTGGCCCTACCAGATCAACAAGGCCGAGTATTTCTCCACAACCGCGCCGATGCAGGCGCGCGGGATCGAGACTTCGGTCTCGGTGGCAAGCGGTCTGTGCCTGGAACTGGTGCTTGCCGGCGGACCGCCATCAAAGGATGCCGCCCCGGGACCTCCGGTGAAAACCTGTACGCCGGATGAATTGACGTTCCACCTGGTTGAGTCGATTTCCGATTCAGCGACGCTGTATGAATTGCTGTTCTCAAAACTTGGCCGCATCATCATTCGTCACGCCAAGGAGGGCATGGCGCCGAAATTCGAGATCCTGCCGGCAGAATCAATAGAAGAGATCGGGTTCGAGGAAGGCAAATCCCTCTTCGGGCACGATGACCGGGTGTTTGCCGGTTTCAACCAGCTCAAGGAATATTTCCTGTTTCCGCACCGGTTCCTTGGTTTCCGGCTGAAGGGCCTTGCTGACAAACTCAAGCACATCGATGCCGATCGTTTTGAAATCTATTTCGAGTTCGAATCCTCGTCCAAACGCATGTCGTCGATCATCAAGGCAAAGAGCTTTGCGCTCTACGCGGCTCCGATCGCAAACCTGTTCGAGGCGACATGCACGCCGGTTCCGTTGCGGACGCAGGATCATGAGCATGTGGTTGTGGTGGATCGCAGCCGGCCGCTGGAATATGAGATTTACAAGATCATCGAGGTCAGCGCGCTGTTTCCGCGGCGAAAGGACAAGATTCCGGTTTTCCCGCTCTATTCGGCGCCGCGCGGCAACATGCCTCTCAACCGGGCTCACTTTTATACGTCCAGGCAGATTGAAAGGCGAAGGACCGATGCCGAACGCCGCACGGGCCTGGTCAGCAATTACCTTGGCACAGATACGTTCATCTCCTTGCGCGAGCCGGCCGAGGAGGATGTCGCCGAACGGGTCCGGTCCCTCAATGTGCGGGCGCTGGTCACCAACCGCCATCTGACCGACCAGCTTCCGGTCCGGCGCGGCAGGGCCGATTTCGTCGCGGTCTCCGACACCAAGCTGGAGTTCGAGTGCATCGCCGGCCCGACGCCACCCAGGGATTCCCTGCTGTCGGGAACGTTCAGGGGCCGCGGCGGCGAACCCACCGGTTCGGTTCTGTGGAAGCTGATCAATTTTCTGCAGTTCAATCATCTGGGACTGGCCGGAAGGCCGGGCGGCGATGGCGCCGCGGCCTTGCGTGAAATGCTGATGGTTTTCGCTGATGCCTCCAACTCGGATATCGAGCGCCGGATTCGCGGCATTGTCGATGTTTCCACCGAACCGGTGGTCCGCAAGATCCGTCAGGATACAGGCTACAATGCGGCCCGAGGCATCCGGGTGACCATCGAAGTCGATGAAACCGCATTTGAAGGCAGCGGCGCCTTTTTGCTCGGGACCATATTGAGCCGGTTCCTGACCGAATACGCGGCGATCAACAGCTTCGTGGAAACAGCCATGCGCTCCCGCCAACGCGGCGAGATCAAGGTCTGGAAGCCGGTCATCGGCGAAAGGCGGTTGCTATGAAGCTGATTGACGAGATCAAATCCGACCCCTTCCGCCATAATTTCTATGCCGTGTTGCGGGAATTTGAACGCCACGCGGCGTCCAAACCACGGATTGGCGACGGCGTAACGGTCAAGGACGACATTGTGGTTCTGTCCCAGGACCCTTTCACGGCGTTTCCCGCATCCAACATTGCCGGGATTGAAAGCACCCGCAGTGGCGCGTCCCGTCTCTCTGTCCGCTTCCTCGGCATGTTTGGCCCGCAAGGCGCCCTTCCACTCCATATTACCGAGACATCGCAGATCTGGACGAACGGCAGGGACCCGTCGTTTGCCCGCTTCGTTGACCTGTTGTCGACCCGGTTCCTGCAACTGTTTTACCGAGCATGGGCCGATTCACGCCCGATTGCCCAGTTCGAAAGACCCGAATTCGACCGGTTTCAGGTGTTTCTCGCCAGTTTCGCGGGCGTCGGCACGGAGACACTGCGCCATGCCGACGCTGCCACGCAGATTGGACGCATTCCCTATACGGGGCTGGTCAATTCGAATGTCAAAAGCGCGTCCCGGTTGAAGCAGCTCTTGCAGGGATTGCTTGGGCTTGACGTCGAGATCGAGCAATGGGTTGGCACCTGGCTATCGCTCGACGTCACGGAACGGACCGCGGTCGGGCGCCAATCGGCGCGGCTTGGCGTCGACAGTTTCATCGGCAAGCGGATCTACAGCATCACCGAGAAGTTCCGCATCCGCATTCGATGCCATGATCTGGACGAGTACGAGCAATTGTTGCCGGATGCTAATCTGTCGAGGGAGCTTGCGGATCTGGCGTTTTTCTATGTCGGATACCGGGCTGAGTTCGATGTTGAACTTGGCCTGGCGCGCAACCAGGCGCCATCGATAAAGTTGGGATCGGCGGGCAAGCTGGGATTGACCTCATGGTTGCAGGGCGCCCGGACCGTTGAAGGTCCGGAATACCTCTTCGACGCAAGGTTCAATCCGATGGCGGCCGGCCGCAAATCCGGACAAGCACATATGTGAAGTTAACCCGGCCAAATGGGGGGCGACAAATGAACGAGATAAGCCTGGAAACAGTAGCGGGAAAACTCAACTCCGTCGGCTATGACGCCTTCATGAAGGCCTTGAGGCAGGCCAAGACGGCAGGCAACCGCAATGTCGAACTGGCCCACTGGCTCTTGCACATCGTGCAGAACGAGCGGACCGACGTGGCGCATACGCTCGCCCATCTGGGCATCGACAAGTCCGCCGTTCTCGCGGAACTGGCGGCCACGACGTCCGGCTTCAAATCCAATGAAACCGAGATGCCGGGTGTCTCCACCCAGATCATCGATCTGCTGGACCGGGGCTGGCACTATGCAACGCTGCTGTTTGGCGAACTCCAGATCCGCAGCGGGCATTTGCTGGTTGCCGCACTCAAATCACCCAACATCAGACGGTCGATCTCGTCGGCCTCGCGCAGTCTCGGCGCCATTGACCCCGACAAGCTGATTGCACAGCATCGGGAGTTCTGGCAGCGGTCGGACGAGTCCAATCTCAGGCCAATGGATGGGTTTTCGCCCAGCGGCCAGCCGGATGGCGACGAGGCCGGGCTGTCCGAAGGGAAGGGTACAACCGCACTCGACCGGTTTTCAATTGACATGACGGCGCAGGCCGCTTCGGGGAAACTCGACCCGATTGTCGGTCGGGACGAAGAGATACGGCAAATCATCGACGTGCTTTCGAGGCGGCGGCAGAACAACCCGATTCTGACCGGCGAGGCAGGCGTCGGAAAAACCGCCGTCGTGGAGGGATTCGCGCATTGCATTGTCTCTGGCGATGTCCCCCCGGCCTTGCGCAATGTCCGGCTTCTGGCGCTTGATATCGGGCTGATGCAGGCCGGCGCGTCGCTCAAAGGCGAGTTCGAGCAGCGATTGCGTTCGGTCATTGATGAGGTTCAGTCGTCTCCGACGCCGATCATCCTGTTCATTGATGAAGCCCATACGCTGGTCGGCGCCGGTGGGGCGCAGGGGACGGGCGACGCCGCCAACCTGCTCAAGCCAGCGCTTGCCCGCGGCACCCTGCGCACGATTGGGGCAACGACCTGGGCCGAGTACCGCCAGTATTTCGAGAAAGATCCGGCTCTGACGCGGCGCTTTCAACCCGTGCATGTGGACGAGCCCTCCATCGAGAAATGCTGCTACATGCTGCGCGGCATTCTGGGACCGATGGAGAAACATCACAACGTCCGGATCTCCGATGCGGCGCTCGTCGCCGCGGTGCAATTGTCGGCGCGCTATATTCCGGCGCGGCAGTTGCCTGACAAGGCGGTCAGCCTGCTCGACACGGCCTGCGCCCGCGTCGCCATCAGTCAAAGCACCACGCCAGCAGCACTGGCCGACATAAAGGTTGCCATTGAAGCGGCCCGGAAAGAACTCGATGCTCTTGGCAATGAGGGTGAATTGGGTGGCAGCAATCCGGAGAGAATTGAAGAACTCCAACAGGTCATAGCCGAAAAGGAAGCGCAATTCGCCGAACGGCAGGCGGCCTACGACAAGGAAAAGGCGCTGGTCGACGAGATCATCGCCGCGCGTTCCGCGCTTCGCGCCACCACTGCGCCGCAGCCCGAGCTTCCGGAAGCTGCAGACATTGTTGCTGAAGTGCAGGGGGAAGAGAGCGTCTCCCCGGAGGAACCGGCGGAGCAGGCGGCTTCGCCTGAGGCTGATCCCGGTGATGTCGCCGATCAGCCCCCCCTCGAAACCGGGGCGCGGCTTGAAGATCTCAACAAATCACTGCGCGACATCAATGACGACGAACGCATGGTCTACGCGCATGTGGACGAACAGGCCATTGCCGCCGTCGTGTCCGCCTGGACCGGCATTCCTGTCGGTCGGATGGTGCGCGACGAAATCCAGTCGATCCTCAAACTGTCGGAAACGCTGAACAAGCGGGTGATCGGGCAGGCGCATGGCATCGACATGATCACCCGCCGGATCGAGACCAGCCGCGCCAAGCTCGACAATCCGAACAAGCCGATTGGCGTGTTCATGCTGTGCGGGCCGTCCGGGGTCGGCAAGACCGAGACCGCGCTGGCGCTGGCCGAAGCGATTTATGGCGGCGAGCAGAACATCATCACCATCAACATGAGCGAATTCCAGGAAGCCCATACGGTGTCGCTGCTCAAGGGAGCGCCTCCGGGCTATGTCGGATACGGCGAGGGCGGACGGCTGACGGAAGCCGTGCGGCGCAAGCCCTACAGCGTCGTGCTTCTCGATGAGGTCGAGAAGGCTCACCCCGACGTGCACGAGCTGTTCTTTCAGGTGTTCGACAAGGGACGCATGGAAGACGGCACCGGCCGGGTGATCGATTTCAAGAACACCTTGATCATCCTGACCTCCAATGTCGGAACCGAGGCCATCATGCAACTTGCCGCCGAAGGCAAGACCCGGCCTGACGTAGAGGAACTGTCGAAAGCGCTTCGCCCCTATCTTCTGCAGGTGTTCCCGCCGGCCTTGCTCGGGCGCATTGTCACGATCCCCTATTTTCCGCTGTCGCAGGACATGCTCGGCGGGATTGTCAAACTGCAGCTTGAGCAGATCAAGCGGCGGGTGCGCGACAATCACAACGCAGAGCTGATTTGCACCGACGGGCTGATCGATTACATCGTTTCATGCTGCAACGACCCGGATTCCGGCGGCCGCATGATCGACAACATCATCACCAACACATTGCTGCCCGATCTTGCCCGGCATTTTCTGCACAGTTCCATGGAGCAGGCGGAATTCAAGACGGTCACAGTCGACCACAAGGATGGCAACTACACCTATGCGCTGCAATAGGGGGAGCTCCGGATTTTCGCACAGCGCGGAATTGATGCGGACAGTTCTAAACGGCAAAATCGCGAGGCGGACCTGAGCCAAGAAACCGCGATGTCGCGCCTGATCATCCGCACATCACCTGATGCGTGGCGACAAATATCCGTCGTTTCCGATTGACACGGATGCCATAGCCCGCAACCAATATGGCGGGTTCCATAGGTCACAGGATGTGGAATAAACTGACATGAAGTCGATTGCGCTTTCGATCACCAACTTGGACAGGTTGCCCGATGGGGGCCCCTTGAGCTACCGCTCCGATGGCCGTCCGTTTGAAATTGGCCGCGACAGCGCAAGCGACTGGACCTTGCCCGATCCGAAGCTTTTCATTTCGGCGCGGCACTGCGATATCCAGTTCGATGGTCAGGATTTCGTGCTCAATGATATTTCGCGCAACGGCACTTTTCTCAATGGATCTCATCAAAGGGTGAAAAGCCCTTACAGATTGCAATCGGGCGACCAGCTTGCAATTGGCGATTATGTGATTTCGGTGCAGATCAACGATGTGCAGCAGCCCGCATCGGGGGGACATGCCGGTGATGCGTGGATGTCGGCGGGACCGACAGCGCTGCCCGATGATGATGATATCTGGGGCGCGGCAACCGCCGGCCCGGCGCCGGTGGATCGCAGCGTCTTCAAGCCCAAGCGGGTGAACCAGCCGGTTCATCCGGATTTTGTCAAATCGCACCTCGACCTGCCGCCAGCCCGGTCGAATGAGGATCCTTTCGCGCCACAGCAAGTACGGCCGACGCCGGGCGCCAATCCGTTTGCGCCGGCGGTCGCCGACGAATTTCCACAAGCGCCGCAACCGAACATACCGCCAAGCCCGGCGCCGCTCCGGCCCGAGGGCAGGGTGGCGTCAGCTTCGGCATCCAATGACATGCTCGCGGCGTTCAAGCTTGGCGCGCGGTTGCCATCGCATGCTTTGTCGAACCGCAATGGCCAGGAAGTGGCCCAGGAAATCGGCGCCATGATGCTGTTGATTGCCGAGCAGACAGCGCTTCTGCTCAAGGCGCGCGCCTCGGCCAAGGCGATGGTGCGGACCACCGATCGCACAGTCATTGGCGCGCTCGACAACAACCCTCTCAAATTCATGGCCGATCCGGTGGAGGCGCTGGAGGCGATGCTGTCGAAGGATCGTTCCGGCTATCTCGACGGCATGCGTGCATTCCGCGAGGCTTTTGAAGATATCAAGTCGCACGAATTGGCGACCTATTCCGCCATGCAGAAGGCATTGTCGAGATTGCTTGCCGATCTGTCGCCGGAGTCGATCGAAGCCAAGGTCGAGAAATCGACGTTTTCCAACACGAAAGCCAAGGCATGGGAAACATTTGTCCAACGCTGGGACGCCAAGGTCGAAGCCCATGAGAACGGCATGCTGGACGTCTTCCTGTTGTATTTCTCCGAGGCCTATCAAGAGGCGACGGGTAAAAAGCGGAAATAACAGTTCCCGTCACGGTGGGGCACTTGTTCATCAATAGACTGCATTGAATTTGGTTGAAGCGGGAAGTTTGTTTCTTTAGGCTTTAGCATGGCTTTGACGGTTTGCTGTTGAAATAGCAGGGCAGCTGAGGAACAGCATGCGTTCATCCACCGACATTGTATCGATCAGCACTGGACGGGAAACCATCCTGATCGGTCCATTGTCGGCATTTGGAGCGCAGGCGGCATCGACCGTGTTGCGCGACCGGTTCTCCATCATCCAGACGCTTGATGTTTTCGCGGGCCGCCCCAATGCGGAGCAATTGATCCGCCCGCATCTGCGGCGTTGGGGTGTGGATCCGGTGTCGTTGCGGGTTGCCACGCGTCAGACGCTGGTTCATGCGCTGGCGCGGTTGGCAAGCAACGGCTCGATCGGCATCGCCAAGGTTCCGGAGGTCACGCTCAGCTTTGCCGGCGCCAGCCTTGACGAGGATTTCAAGCAGGTTTCGGTGAAACCGATAACAGATGCGTCGTTGCCGCCGGACCTGTCGGACCGGATGATGCTCGTCTTCGAAATGTCGCCGCAATACATGGAGGGTGAAACCCGGCTGGCGTTCGAAAACGCAGTCCGGGATCTGGGCATGGGTCTCATTGTCGGCGCGGTCGTCGCCTGGGTCGGCGCGCATTTCGTTCCCGGCGTCAACATCGCCATGCTGGCTTTCGACCTGTTTTTCCTTTCCGCCAGCGTGCTTCACGCGCTTGAACGGGCGCATGAGATTGTCTGCAACGTCCGGGACGCGAAATCCCGCGCTGAACTCAAACCGGCCGCCATCGCCATGGCCGCGGTATTATCCATCCTGATTGTCGAAGGCGTGCTTGGACGCCTGCTCAGGGCCAAGGCCCTGACCAAGGGGGTAGGCAAGAAGGGCGGACATTCGGATGCCAAGCCGAGTTTGGGGAAGAAGGAGGAGAAATCCAGGAAAGTCGAAAGGCTTAGGATTAGCGCCATGCTTCCAGTGCAGAAGCAACCGGAATCCCAAATATGTCAAGCGCTTGCCAAGGAGCGCGCAGCAATTGAAAAAGCCATCGAGAACGCCGCACTTGCCAATGCGGCTTATGAAGATCTGAATGGTGCCGCAAACCTGCCAAATGGTTGGCAAAGGGCTTCGGATGAAGACATGGAGGATCTGGGGCTTTTGGTCGATGGTGCCAAACTCACCGAGATCGAAGACCATCCTGATTTTAGAGCCGATGTTTTCAGCCGTATGGGGGCTGACGGTCAGAAAGAATATACGATTTCCTATCGTGGAACTGACCCCACACAAATCGATGATTGGCGGGAGAATGTTAAGCAAGGCCGAGGCAAAGATTCTGCTTACTACACCCGTGCAATACGTATAGCGGTTGAAGCCACAAACCTAAAACCTGGGCGGGTGCAGCTTGTCGGCCATTCCCTGGGTGGCGGCATGGCATCGTCTGCATCAGTTGCCACGGGGGCTCCGGCCACCACATATAACGCCGCTGGTGTGCATCCGAACACGATCGCCAACTTCAAGGATAAATTGAACAACGCCCCAATTGATGCATACTATATCAAGGGCGATATTTTGTCCGGTATCCAGGATCACAGCTTCGGAGCAATGCCTGAGGCGATCGGAAAAAGACTACCAATGTCGCCGGCTAAGAGTTTTGCGTTTTCGGACGCGTCGGGAGCAGCGTTGGCTGCTGCTTTGTCATTCGGTCCCATAGGTGTGATTGGCGGAACAGCGGCAGCCCGAGGTATACGTCTGCATTCGATGGAATCCGTGGATGCCGCGCTGGCTAACGCAAAGCAGAAAACAAAGGCGGAGCAAATGGAAAATGGCTGCAACTAGTCTGGGGAATAATTTATGGTTCAGGATCATTTCTGTTTTTATATTGATGATTTGTTTCGTTGGCGGGATCGCGACAATGAATGCTGAGGCTTTTGATCGTGACGCGAAAGGTCCGGACGGATTCCATGCTATCTTCTGGGCGATTGAATCCTTGGATCAGGAAGCTGTGGAAGGATATCTGGATGCAGGCGTCAGTATCGAGGTCAAAGGATATGCGGATTCAACGCCGGCCTTGGTTGCTGCATCGGGAGATGTTTGGGATATATGTCTCTTTTTGATCCAAAGAGGCGCTGACGTGAGGGTGGCGAGCAAGACCGGTATGACCATTCCGTGGCGTGTGCATAGTTCGCGCGTCACACGGTCCTCACAAACAGGCAAGGCTCTTGAGGCAGTTGAGCAGATATTGCAGAAACAGGGCCTCATGGACAATCTTCTTGATCCTCGCGTTGTGAAGGAAATGGTCAAGGCAGGGAAGTGGCCACCCGTGAACTGGTAAGCAGCCTCAGTCTGATCATCCCTTAGGTTGTATTCAGGTGCGGGGCTCTCTCGGGGGATCTCTGTTGCTGTCGATTTCGCGCCGATTGCGTTACAGGGACTGCCTTCATGTCTCGAACTTTCTTAATTTTCAATAATATACAAGATTCCACAAAAAAGAATTTTTGATGGTAAGTTAGGACAGTCTTTAGTTGAACAAATAGTCAAGTGTTTGATAGCGTGTTGTCAGGTTTGACAGAAACCTGATGGGGGATCGCATCGCATGTCATGGTACAGCAAGGTTGTTTGGTCCGAAGGCCTTTTTCTGCGTCAGCACCACCTTCAGCAGAATGACCGTTATGTCGAACATCTGCTTGATCTTCGCGTGCGCCACACGACCCCCTATCCCTGGGGATTTGCGTCGATCGAGATCGATCGCGATCTGGCCCAGCAGAACAAGTTCGGTATCAGGCGCGCGTCGGGGATTTTCCAGGATGGAACGCCGTTCGATCTCGGCGAGACCTCGCCGGTTCCCACGCCGGTGGATGTGCCCGAGGGGTCGGAGCGGCGCTACGTCTATCTGACCTTGCCGGGCATCGAGCCCAATGAACGCGAAATCGACATGCCCCAGGGCAAGAGCGGCAGCCGCTTCACCCGCTCGCTGGAACGGGTAATGGATTCATCGTCGGGCATGCATGTCGAGGAAGAGATCGAAATCGCCCATCCCAGGGTGGAGATCGCCATCAGCGAGGTGCCCAAGCCGCGCTACAACAATCTGTTGATTTCCCGCATTGTCGAGGTCCGCGACAAGACCATTCTGCTTGACGACACGATTGCGCCGCCGGTGCTGATCTGCCACGCCCATCCGGTGCCGATGGGATGGCTCGATCGGGTGATCGGCTGGGTCGAAACAAGGCTAGAATCGCTGGCGCGCTACGCCACCGACCCAAGTTCGGGCGGTGGCCTGCAGGCCTATGATTACTTCATGCTGCAGATGCTCAACCGCGAAATCAACGTGCTCAAGCATTATCGCGCTTCCAAATATGTTCACCCGGAGCAGCTCTACATCGAATTTCTGCGGCTGGCGGGGGAGTTGTCGACATTCTCGGGAAGCCGCCTCGTGCCGGAGTTTCCCAGATACGACCATGACAATCTGGCCGAGGTGTTCGCGCCACTGCTCAACACCATTCAGCGCCTGCTCAGCCTCGATATCGGCCGCGCCATCCGGCTTGACCTGACCGAGGTCCGGGCCAACGCCTATGTCGCCAATGTCAACGACCGGACCCTGTTCAGCAAGGCGACATTCATCATTGAGGTGGCAGCCTCGATGCCGTTGTCGCAGATCCAGATGCAATTCCCCGAATTGGTCAAGGTCGGGCCCAACACCAAGATGAAGGAGATCGTCCAGACCCATCTTCCCGGTATTGCGGTTGTCCACATGCCGACGCCGCCACGGCAAATCCGGACCATTACTGATCATGTCTATTTTCAGTTGGAGAAAAACACGCCATTGTGGCCGGAATTCAGCGTGGCAAGCGGGTTGGCCATGCATTTCGCCGGCAATTGGCCGGATCTTCAGCTCGAACTATGGGCGATACTGGATGATCGGCAATGAGCAATTCTGACGATCCCTTCGGCGCCAACAATGGCAACAAAACGGTGATCCGCCCGCGGCCGGGCGGAGCCTCGGGCCAGTCCGGCTTCGGCGCGGGGTCGGCAAGTTCGGGGTCGACAGTGTTCTCGAACCAACCCTTTGGCTCGCCCGCCGCGAATTTGAGTGGTCCGACCGACTGGGTGTCGCAGCAGTCGCCCGAATATGCGCCGAAACAGGTGCAGCCGAGACCCACGCGCAAGATACCGCTCAATGTCGCCATCGCCGCTCACAGCAACGCCGAGGTCAAAACCACCAATCCCATCACCCAGGCGGCGGTTCCATTGCTGGTGCTCTTGGGCCGGTTGCGGCAGCTGGTCGTGGACATGGACGCGGTGCCGCTGATGCAGCATGTGGCGCGCTCCATCAACGAATTCGAACGGACGCTGCTGGCCCGTGGCATCGACCAGGAGCAGGTGCAGATCGCCAAATACACCCTGTGCGCCACGGCCGACGACATCGTCCAGAATCTGCCGGGAACCGAAAAGCACGTCTGGCTGCAATATTCCATGCTGGCCCAGTTCTTTGGCGCGCGGACGTCCGGAACGGTGCTGTTTGACAAGATCCGCCAGCTGCTGGCCAATCCGACCGTCTATTACGACCTGCTGGAGCTCATTCATTCGTGCCTGTCGCTTGGATTTGAAGGGCAGTATCGCGCCGCGGCGGGCGGCGACATCGAATTGCAGCGGATTCGCCGCGATGTGTTTCAGACGCTCAGGACCGTGAAGCCGCGCGGGACGGACGAGATTTCCCCGCGCTGGCGTGGCGTCGTCACCAGGATGCGGGTTGCGGGCGAGGGCATGCCGCTCTGGGCGATTGGCGCTCTGGCGCTGGCGTTTCTGGCGGGCGTCTACATGCTGCTCAGGTTCATCATCGCCGGCGAAGGCGACGCCATGGCGCAAACCATGGTGCAGCTTCATCCCAAGACAGCCATTGAAATCCGCCGAGAGGAATTCAAGCCGCTGGTGACCGAGGTATTTGAAGCCGACAAGGCCCAGCTCGAACGCATTCGCGAAGCTCTGGCGCCGGAAATTGAAGAGGGCCTGGCGGATGCGTTCATCAAGGGCGAAAAAATCGTGCTGACCGTCAGCAATGTGCTGTTGTTTCCGTCGGGCAGCGCCGATGTCACCCCCGAGTTCGAGCCGCTGGCGAACCGGATTGCCGTCGCTCTGGACAAGGAGCCCGGACCCATCAACATCGTCGGGCACACAGACAATGTGAAGCTTCGCGCCACCAGCCGGTTCAAGTCGAATTACGATCTGTCGGTGGCGCGCGCCGAATCCGTCGCGGGCCTGATCCGGAAGTTCATAGCCGAAGCTGACCGGATCACCGTGATCGGCAAGGGGGAAGACGAGCCGGTCGCCAGCAACGATACGGCGGAGGATCGGGCCAAGAACCGGCGGGTCGAGATCAACATACCGAGGGAGGAATCGCTTTGAGCGGAGATTCCAAGCTGAAGGCAGACACTTGATGTGGACGAAGTTGAAGAGGTTCATTCGCTGGGCGCTGGTGCCGCTGGCGCTTGTCATCTTTTCGCTGGCGCTTTGGTTCGCCGGGCCGCTGATCGAGTTTGCCGGCTATCCGCCGCTGGCCGGCTTCTGGACGCGGGTGTTGATCATTGCGCTGATCTGGTGCGTCTATCTGGGATTGACCGCCTGGAAGTTCGTCAAGCGCCGCAAGGCTGAAAAGGCGCTCGAAGAGGCTGTCGTGGCGCAAGCCGAGTCTGGTGACAACGAAGAATTGTCGCAGCGCATGGCGGATGCCGTGGAGACCTTGCGCAAGGCGTCGAAGGGCCGGAATTTCCTCTACGATCTTCCCTGGTACATCATCATTGGGCCTCCCGGGGTGGGCAAGACAACGGCGCTGGTCAATTGCGGGCTCAAGTTTCCGTTGGCGGCCAATGGCGAGAGTGCGTCCATCGCGGGCGTGGGCGGCACCCGCTATTGCGACTGGTGGTTCGCCGAGGACGCGGTGCTGATCGATACCGCCGGTCGCTACACGACGCAGGACACCGACGCCGAGGCTGACACCAAGAGCTGGCTTTCCTTCCTGTCGCTGCTGAAGAACAATCGCCCCAAACAGCCGATCAACGGCGTCATCCTGGCCACCAGCCTGGAAGACTTGATGCGGCTTCCGCAGGAGGACATCGATGCGCATGCCAATGCGATCCGCAAAAGGCTGCTGGAACTGTACCAGGAGCTCAAGATCGATTTTCCGGTCTATGCCCTGTTCACCAAGTCGGACCTGATCGCCGGATTCAACGAGTTTTTCTCGTCTTTCCCGGATGAGCGGCGGCGGCAGGTCTGGGGCGCGACGTTTCAGACCGATGACAGAAAGAAGAACTGCGTCGGCATGATTCCCGGCGAGTTCGACGATCTTGTCATGCGGCTGACCGAGGAAACCGCCGACCGGCTGCAAGCCGAGCCGGATCCGATGGCAAGGATAGCCATCTTCGGCTTTCCGGCGCAGATGGCCAGCCTCCGCGATCCGGTGGCGAACTTCCTGCAGGCCATTTTCGAGCCGACCCGGTATCACGCCAATGCCCATCTTCGCGGCTTTTACTTCTCATCCGGCACCCAGGAGGGGACGCCGTTCGATCAGGTGCTTGGCGCGATGGGCAAGGATTTTGCCGCGCAGCCGGTTTCCCATATGTCGGGGCGGGGGAGAAGCTACTTCCTGCACGACCTGCTGACCAAGGTCGTGTTTGAGGAGTCCGGCTGGGTGTCGCAGGACATGAAGGCCGTGCGGCGCACGCAGATTGTCCGCTATGGCGCAATCGCCGCAATAACGCTTGGCGCCTTGGGATTAACATCGGCCTGGTTGTGGAGCTACTACCAGAACCGCAATCTGGTCTCAGCGGCCAATGCCTCCATTTCCGAATACCGGGGCATTGCCGGACCGGCGCTCAATGATGATGTCGTCAGCGACAGTGATTTGCACACAGTGCTCGACCTGTTGCACAAATTGCGAAATCTCGAGACCGGCTATGCCAATCAGGACAAGGAGCCGGGATACATGGAAACCTTCGGCCTCAGTCAGCGCGCAAGGCTGACGGCGGCCGGAAACGAGGCCTATCGCGCGGCGCTCGAACGCACCTTCCGCTCTCGCCTGGTCTACCGGCTTGAGCGGCAGATGGAAGCCAGCATCAATGTTCCGGCGGTGATCTATGAAGCGCTCAAGGTCTATCTGATGCTTGGCGGCAAGGCGCCGAAGACCGACAATGAATTCATCATCTCCTGGATGGTCAGGGACTGGGAAGACAATCTGTATCAGGGCGCCGGCAACAAGC
The DNA here is from genome assembly GCA_000961635.1 of Hoeflea sp. BRH_c9. Taxonomy (GTDB): domain Bacteria; phylum Pseudomonadota; class Alphaproteobacteria; order Rhizobiales; family Rhizobiaceae; genus Hoeflea. Next base: position 27,739 of record LADQ01000263.1, read on the forward strand.
GCGGGCGCGAGGAACTGGAAGCGCATTTGCGCGCCATGCTGGAGCTCGATGACGCCCATGAAACCCAGATCGAACTCAACGGCGCCCTTGTCGCGTCGGCGCAGCAGGCATTGGTCCGGTTGTCCCTCGTTGATCGCGCCTATTCCCTGATCAAGGGGGAGGCCAGCGGCGCCAATATCCCGGACTGGTCATTGGTGGATGCCGGTGGCGGCGATACCGCCCTGGTGTTTGAGACAGTTGACGGCTCGCCGGTCGAGGATCTGCGGATTCCCGGGTTGTTCACCTATGGCGGGTTCCACGATTATTTTCTCGATCAGCTTGGCGCTGTCGCCGACAAGCTTTCGGCGGAAAGCTGGGTGCTGGGCGAGGAGGGCGCCAAAGCCAAGGTTGAATCGCAGTTCCAGTCGCTCGGCAACATGCTGCTGGAAAAGTACCGCCAGGACTTCGTCGCCGAATGGGAGGGATTGTTCGGCAAGGTGCGGCTGAAACGGATGTCGGCGGACAAGCCGGAATACACGACCATCGCGTTCGCCTCGTCGGCCAATTCGCCGATCCGCAACCTGTTCCTGTCGGTGGCGCGCGAAACCAGCCTGACCAAGGAGCCGGAGGGCGGTGGAGGCGACGAGGTTTCCGATCTGGTTGACGGCGCCACCAATCCCGGACTGGCCGGCGAGTTGGCCAGGATTGCGGTGCAGCGCGCCCGCGACCGGGCAACCGGCTGGTCAAGGATCGGCATCAATCTGGCGCTGGAGAAATCCCAGTCCCGTCTTGGAGCAGGGGGAACCGCGCAGCGTCCGACTGTGCCCGGAGAGACCATCGAAGGCTATTTCCGGCCCTATCATCAACTGGTTGACGGCGAAGTGGGACGGCGGCCGATCGACACCTTGATCACCACTTTGTACGAAATCTATCAAAGTCTGATCCTGGCTGCCACCAATCCGTCGCAGACCGAGCGGGCGACGGCGAATCTTCAGGTCCAGATTGTCAATCTTCGCGCCAATGCCTCGCGGCTGCCAACGCCGCTGCAACGGATGATGGAAGTGGCGGTCTCGGATTTCGAGGGCGATGCCGCAGGATCGACGATCTCGCAACTGAACCAGGCGCTGAACAGCGAGGTCACCCGCGTTTGCCAGGATGTCACCGCCAACCGCTATCCGTTTGCGCGAGGCAGTGGACGTGACGTGCAAATGTCTGAATTTGCTCGCGTATTTGCACCAAATGGAGCGATCGACAAATTTTTCGTGAACCGTCTGGCCACCTATGTGGACATGTCAGGCGAGCAGTGGGACTGGAAAGTCGATTCCGTGATTGCCCAGGAGATGTCGAAGGCTACCCTGCGTGAATTCCAGCGCGCCGCTGAAATCCGCGACGCCTTCTTTCCCTCCGGCTCTCCCCAGATCGGGCTCAACATGGTGATCCGGCCCAACACGATTTCGGGCAATGCGGAACTGGCGCTGATGGAGGTCAACGGAACCGTCATTCAATCCCAGCAGGTCGGCAATGCGCCTGTCAGCATGACCTGGCCGGGGATGGGCGCCGGCTCCGCCAGCATCACCATATTCCCCGAACTGCCAGGCCGGACCTCGTCTGTCACGGAAGCGGGGCAGTGGGCGTTCATGCGGCTGATCGAGAAAGGCGGTGCCAGCCGCAGCGGCGACGGGATAGCTGTCAGGTTTGTCATCGGCGGGCGCGAGGTTTCCTACAAGATTGAAGTCAATTCGCTCAGGAACCCGCTGATCCTGCCTGCATTGAATGATTTCAAATGTCCGGCGGGTTTTTGAGATGCCGGTAGGATTGTACGGCAAGTATCCGGAAAAACGTGATTTTGTCGTCCTGAACATGCCACGGACCGTGTTGCAGCCGCTTGAAAACTGGATTCAGTCGGGACTTGCGGCAAGCAGGGAGAAGCTTGGACGGTCCTGGGGAGACCACTACATGATTCAACCGATCTGGAGTTTCCGGCTGGGGTCTTCAATCACCGGGGTGGATTGCCTGGGAGCCATGTCGCCCTCGGTTGACGGCGTCGGACGGACGTTTCCGCTGGTCATTCTTTCCCACGCGCCTCCGTCCTCGGGCGGGTACCCGTCGATTGACGCCCTGGATCCTGATCAATGGTTTCCCGATGTTCATGGCAAACTGCTTGGTGCGCTCGATGAACATGCGCCGAAGGAACCTCGCGAACTTATTGAAGGCCTTGGCGAGCCCGGATGTCTCTCCGCCGACCCGCCGGCAGGCATGTCCGCGGTCGCCAACGGCCACCGGGCCATGGTCGCCGACGGCGAACTGAAATCCGCGCTGGGACGAATGACCGAGATCGGGCGGGCCGTGGCCGGCAAGATGATGTCGGTCTGGTGGACATCAGGCAGCGAGACTGTTCCTGCCCAGGTCGCGGTTTTTACCGGAATGCCGGATGTCTGGTTCATGGCGGACATGATGTCGGGACCGCTTGCGGAAACCCAGGCAAGCTGGCCAATCGAGGACTGAGGTGGCGCCGTGGTGGCGATGACAGGCCAAAGACACAAAGGACGCGTGCATGAATAGCCGCCCGTTTCAGATCAACAGTTATTCACTCACGCATGTCGGTTGCGTGCGCCGGCTGAACGAAGACCGCTACTTCGCTGATCCCAAGGCAGGCGTCTGGGTTGTGGCGGATGGAATGGGAGGCCACGATGCCGGTGACCTTGCCAGCGAGGCGATTGTCCAGGGTCTCAGAGACTTGCCCGACGCCACCTCCGCCATTGCCCTCGACGAGCAGTTCCGCGAGCGCATCCTGCGCGCCAATGACCATATAAGGCGGATCTCGGTTGAGCGCGGCAATGTTGTCATTGGCAGTACAGTCGTGGGTCTGCTTTGTTTCGGCGACGCCTACCGCTGCATCTGGGCCGGGGACAGCAGGGCCTATTTGCTGCGCGGCGATACGCTGACCCAATTGTCGCGGGATCACACCGAGGTTCAGGATCTTTATGATCGTGGTATGCTCACGTCCGAGGAAGCGGCCAACTATCCGCGCAAGAATGTCATCACCAGCGCCATCGGCGTGGCCGAAGCACCGCATTTTGATGTTGCCGACGGCCGGGTCCAGACAGGCGATACATTCCTGCTGTGCAGTGACGGCCTGACAGCCCATGTCTCCAACCCGGAAATCGGCGAGATCATGGCTGGCCGGCGGGTCCGGGAGATCTGCGAACAACTGATTGAGCTTGCGCTCGACCGGGGCGGGACCGATAATGTCACCGTGAACGCGATCCAGTTTCATGCGTCCAAGGCGACAATACCTGTTGATTTCCTGGAACAGGCCTGAAAGGAGAATTTGGGTCTATGAGCGACCAGGAAAAAACCCGCATCATGTCGATTGTCGGTCTTGGACCCGGCACCCAGTTGAATGGGTTGTTCGAAATCGACGAAAAGATCGCATCCGGTGGGATGGGAGAGGTTTTTCGCGGCCACGAAATCATGAGTGGCCATCCCATAGCCATCAAGATCGTGTTGTCGGAGCTTGCCAAGGACGAGACCATCGTTGGCCTGTTCAACAAAGAAGCCCGCATCCTGCGCGATTTCAATCATCCGGCGATTGTCAGATATATGGCTTTTGGCACCGATCCGATCATCGGCCGGCCCTATCTGGTGATGGAATTCATCAATGGACCGTCGCTGGCCGAGCGGCTTGAGGAAGGCCCGCTGGCGCTCGATGAAGCCAAGAACCTTTTCGGCAGGTTGGCGTCCGGTCTTGATGCGGCGCATGAACTTGGCGTCATTCACCGCGACATTTCCTCCGATAACGTCATTCTTGCCGGTGGTGCTGTCGCCAATGCCAAGATCATCGATTTCGGCATTGCCCGGACAACCAAGGGCGTGACGCTGCTCGACGGCAAATTTGCCGGCAAGTACAATTTCGTGTCGCCCGAGCAGTTGGGTCTGTTTAACAGCAATATTTCCGAGGCGACGGATATTTACAGTTTCGGACTGGTGATGGTGAATGCCTTGCGCGGCAAGCCCATCGACATGAATGGCACCCAGGTCGAAATCATCGAGAAGCGGCGAATCGTGCCGGATATTTCCGATATCGATGAATCGATGCGTCCGATCATCGAATTGATGCTGCAGCCAAATCCCGCCGATCGGAAAGTGACCATGGCCGATATCGCGGACTGGTTCACGCAGCGCCGGGAGCGGTCGACGCCGCCACGGCCAATCCCGACCGCGCCGCCGAAACCAGCTGTTGCGAGCCCCGCCGCGGCGGAAAAGCCGATTGCCATGCCCGC